>NZ_JAQTQR010000007.1 GCF_028712165.1 Sulfuricurvum sp.
GATACGGTGCGACGCGACTGCAAATATGTTTTAAAACGGACGGGTGGCATGAGCGGAACAGGTGATGATAAGAATCTTCTTTCTTAAGCTCCTTTGGCTCTATCGGCACTCTTTCTCATTGGTGACACGCGGAGCGTGCCGCCACTATCCTTCTTGCTCCGAATATGCCTTATGGCAATTTGAACGAAATACTCTTCCCCGTGCATTTTATTCCACTTTTTTACGAATATTACGTTGCAATCAACTTTTTTCCGGCGGTATTGATTATCCGATAATCAACAAACCGAAGATAAAACCCTCCGAACTCTCCATAAATACGATAAAATACTGGTTTGTTCCATATCAACAGAATTATTTTCTGATAAAAAATTTTAAGTTTAAAGGGTCACAGTGCTAGAAAAGTTTACTCCCAATCAGCGACTCATCGTTGCCGTCGCTTTATCTTTTGCCTTTTTTATAGGGTATACCACGCTCTTTCCTCCGAAAGCACCTTCCAGCGAATCCAATGCTACAAAAATAAATGTAGCTAAAGAGGGTGCAGCGCCGAGCGCTGCAGTAACAAAACAATCTGAGGTTTCACCAGTACCGAATACTGAGATAAAAACAACAAGTACCGATACTCTTACGACGATTTCAGCAGAAGAATTTACGCTTAAAATCGATACGCTTGGTCGTATTTCATCCGTTATTTTGAGTAACAAAAAACACAATGGCAAAGACGGCAAATTATCCGAACTGGTTGCACCGGAAGGGGCTAAGCCGATTCAGATCCGTTTTGCGGATCAGGCACTGAACGAAGCGGCTGCAAAAGTTCCGTATACAAGTGATGCAAGCAGTATCGCTTTAGGTGAAAATGGAAAATCAACCGTTGTTTTAACCCAGAACCTTCCGGAATTGACGGTGACCAAAACATTGACGTTCTACTCTGACGGTCATTACGATGCAAAAATTTCTTTATCGAATGAAAAGCGTTATTTTGTTTATCTCGGGCAACATCCGCAAATTATAGAGCAGATGATGACGGTAGTCGGCGGAATGATTTACTCAGGTGATAACCTTACGACTATTTTCAAAGATGGCAGTGTTGAGGGACGATCTATCTTTACGGATGTCCATTTCATGTCCGGATTTGATCAGTATTACGCAACGATCATGTACGGTTTTGATCCGGCTACTCAGGTTACAGTTGAACGTGATACCAAAGACAATGCCGTGACGTACATGGAGGGGGGAAACAATTTCACCTTCAACGGCTATATTGGACCGAAAGAGTACAAAACACTTGAAGCTATCAATCCGATCTTGACCCATTCTATCGAGTACGGCTGGTTTACATTTGTTGCCGCTCCGATTTTTAAAGTGTTGATGTGGATTCACGGTATTGTCGGCAACTGGGGATGGTCGATTGTTGCTCTTACCATTCTTATCCGTATCTTCCTTTACCCTTTGACATACAAAGGGATGGTCTCTATGCAAAAAATCAAAGAGATTGCACCGCGTATCAAAGAAGTTCAGGAGAAATACAAAGGTGATCCGGCACGTATGAACGCCGCAGTCATGGAAATGTATAAAAAACACGGAGCAAATCCATTGGGCGGATGTTTGCCGTTGGTACTCCAAATTCCGGTCTTCTTTGCGATTTACCGCGTATTGCTAAATGCCGTCGAGTTGCAAGGTGCGGAATGGATCATGTGGATTCATGACCTTTCTCGTATGGACCCGTATTACATCATGCCGATTTTGATGGGTGCGACAATGTATTACCAACAAAAAATTACTCCGAGTAATTTTACCGATCCGTTACAAGAAAAGATTTTTAAATTTTTACCGATTATTTTTACCTTTTTCTTTGTCACGTTCCCATCAGGGCTTGTGTTGTACTGGTTCGTGAACAACCTTTTCTCAATCGCACAGCAATTTATGGTTAACAAACAATTCGAAGCGGCACGTATTGCACGCCATGAAGCTCATCTTGTGGAAAAGCATCATGAAAAAGATTGAAGCCCAAACATTAGAACTCGCATACGCACAAGCCGCGCGTGAGTTTGGATGTTCCGTAACCGCACTCCAAGTCGAGATCGTACAATTCCCTTCCAACGGGGTATTGGGACTCTTTAAAAAATCGGCAATTATTATTGCCAATCTTCCTCATACCAATCCAAATGTAACGACGTCTGCTGTTGCAGCTGCGATAGAAGTTGAGGAACCTTTTGTTGAAGAAGAGGTTGCCGTTGCTGAAACCCCATCATCGATCGAGCCGGAAGAACTGGTTCTAGGGGATGAGTTTTATGAGCAAGCGGATGATTTCGAAGAAGAGGGCGAGCTTGAGGGGGATTTTTATGAAATCTCTGCTCAAGAGTGTGCGGACGAAGTAAAAGAACAGATCAATATTCTCTTCAAAGATATCTGTTTTGACATCAATGCCATAGAGGTGAGTGTATACGATGAAAATACTCTGTTGGTTGAGTTCACCGGTGCGGATGCGGCACTCATGATCGGTAAAGAAGGATATCGCTACAAAGCCCTTTCGTATATGCTGTTTAACTGGATTAATGCCGTATACGGTATGCAGCTTCGTTTGGAAATCGCAGAATTTTTGAAAAATCAGGAAGAGTCGATTTCCCGCTATTTGATCAATATCTGTGATATTATCGATCAAGAAGGGCGTGCACAGACGAAAGTTTTGGACGGTGTATTGGTTCAAATCGCTTTGAAACAGCTTCGAGACCGCTATCCTGATCGTTATGTTGCTATCCGTTCTACCCGTGACGGCGGTAAATTTATCGTCATTAACAGTTATCACGAATATTGATGAACGATACGATTGCCGCCATTGCCACAGCAAATGGCATTGGTTCTATCTCGATCCTCCGTCTCAGCGGGGATCGCTCTCTCAGCATCGCTTTAAAACTTACCCGTAAAACAGAGTTTCAGCCCCGATATGCGACCTTAACTTCTTTACATCATAACGACGGGACGCTTATCGACGAGGCCATTGTCCTTTATTTTGAATCCCCTCGCAGTTTTACCGGCGAAGCCGTTGTCGAATTTCAATGTCACGGCGGTTTTGTCGTAGCGGAATCTTTGCTAAAAGCCGTATTGACTGAAGGTGCTCGATTGGCTGAGCCGGGAGAATTTAGCAAACGGGCATTTTTAAACGGCCGTCTTGATTTGACACAGGCCGAAGCAATCGCCGCACTGATCGAAGCCAAAAGTGACGATGCCGCCCGTATTTTAGCACGTCAGATGAAGGGGGAATTGCGCGGATATATCGAAGGTATCCGTGATTCACTGCTGGAGATTTTGGCCTATTCCGAAGTCGTTATCGATTATGCCGAGGAAGATTTACCGCAGGATGTTGTAGATCAGATCGAAGTTAAACTTGCCAATATCAAACATACCCTCTCCCGTACCCTCGAATCGAGTCGCCGTCGTGCGGGATTGATGCAGGGATTTCGCGTTGCTATTATCGGCAAACCCAATGTCGGCAAAAGTTCACTTCTTAATGCCCTGCTTGATTATGAACGGGCCATTGTCAGTGACATCGCAGGCACAACTCGGGACACGATTGAAGAGCAGGTGCGTATCGGTACCCATCTTATCCGTCTGGTCGATACAGCGGGAATACGCAACGCTCACGATGAGATAGAGCGGATCGGAATCGAACGCTCTATTGCCGCGATTGAAAATGCCGACGTGGTGATTGCTTTGTTTGACTCTTCGCGTGATATTGATGAAGAAGATCGGGCGATCATCGATTTGATCGAACGCTACCATGACGAGAAACCGTTTATATGCGTACTGAACAAATCGGATTTACCGGAGTCCTTTGATATAGCTGCGATCGGGCAATACACACCGATACGTTTGAGCTGCAAACAGGAGATGGGAACACTGATCGAGTCACTAAGTACCCTGATGGATCATGAGAACAACGATGAGGAGATGATGCTCATTTCACAGCGTCAGATCAGCGCAACCGAGGGAGCTGTACGCTCTATCGATGAGGCATATGAGCCGCTTCGAGACGGAGAGTTGGAATTCTTCTCCTTTCATATCAATCAGGCAATCCGTTCCGTCGCCTCGATTAGCCGACCGTACGAACTCGATGAGATGTTTGACAAGATGTTCGGTCAGTTCTGTCTGGGGAAATGATGGCTGCCTATATCGCGATTGATTTAGGACTAAAACGGATAGGATTGGCACTGAGTGCAGGATCAGGCATTGTGACACCGCTTCCTGCTATCGAGCGGAAAAACCGTAATCAAGCTGCAAACGATGTCAAAAAAGTGTTGAACGAATATGAGGCAACGACGGTGGTAGTCGGTATCCCGATGGGAAGCACGACTGAAGATGAGATGCGCCGTCGTGTAGCGCATTTTATGAACCTCGTCGAATTCACCGGAGAGATCGCCTATCAAGATGAATCCCATAGCTCCCAAGAAGCAGAAGCGCTGATGAAGGGAGAGATCCGCTACAAACGTGACGGACGCATCGATTCACTCTCGGCGAAGATTATTTTAGAGCGGTATTTGAAAATCATTTAAGTTTTTTACTTTCTTTTCGTTCGTGGTGAGTTTGTCGAACCATGAACCTCACCCTCGACATACCCAAAGGGCACAAGTGCTCAGGGCGAACGCGGATAACTCAAGCAATAAATATAAAAATTATGCTTTAATGTGATAAAATGTGAACCATTTTATTGATAGGTAATTTTATGAAACTTTTGAGTGTTTTATCGTTGTTTATATTGCCGTGTTTAGTATTAGCTAATGATGGTTTCGGAGCACTCGGTGCGGGAGGGATAATCATCGGGAAAACGAATGACATCGCAATGGCAAAAGAGGTTTTAGACATTAGTTACGACAAAATCAAAGTTGATTATGAATTTGTTAATGAAAGCGATAAAGATATTACAGAGACGATAGTATTTCCTATTCCACCTTATTTAGTAGGTGATCCTAATCCTTATCCTTATTACAAGGGGAATCTACCTAATTTCAATGTCACTGTGAATGAAAAAACGATCAATTTTCAAACCAAAGTTCGAGCTGTTAGGGGTTATAAAAAAGAAACTGATATCACTCAAAAATTGAAAGATATGAGCTTTAGTGACCATGATATTGTAATGGCTGATTATAATATTAAAAACGTATTACAGAATAAAGCAGATATTTTGATAAAAAATGGTTTTCTTCCTAAGGATTACGTGTATATTGACAATTTCGGAATAGAACCGCTTTGGAAAAACTATGTAACCTATGAATGGAAGCAAACTTTTAAAGCGCATGAAAAAATAAAAATATCTCATGAATATACACCACTTGCAAGTACTGGTACTAGTGGCTGTTATTACAATATGTTTGATGAATATGATGGACATTTAATAAGTTCAAGAAAAGGAACAGGACAAGGATTTTGTATCGATTCAAAAACACTTGATAAATTGGATAACCTTGCCAAAAATAAACATAACTGGCAGGGATATTCCTGCCTTCGAGGTGTTGATATAAGTTATATTCTACGTACTGCTAACACTTGGAAAGACGGTATTAGAGACTTTCATCTCATTCTCCGAACAAGAACTCCCGATGAAACGGTCTCAACCTGCTATCCAAAATCAATCAAACAAACAAGCTTGACAACATACGAAGTCAAACTAAAAAACTTTAAACCAAAAAAAGATTTATCCATATATTTCGGTAATGTTGATAAAAATGCTCCATATCAGCCAGAAGCGAAACCGCCGATTTTTCATTGAAAATATGAGATTTACCGAAATGAAGTTTTGAATCATTGGAAAACGGTGACGTCCAATCGGTAAGTTGGGAGAATATCAAAAATCAGAGCTACTGGAAAGAGAGGCTATAGCGCCCGTCGATTACTCTTTCGGCTTCTCTTCGTCACATTTTTTCTCTTTTGCTTCCCATAAAAAACGTTTGTTCCGAAAGGTATTTCGGAGATTTTTGACTTTATTGATATCTCTCATGTTGATACTGATTGAGGTGTTTTCGATATCGCTTCCCTCTCCGATGTTAATATTATCCGCTTTTTTGAGAGAAAGTTTTTGGGAGTTGAAAACACTTCGGTGCCCGGTAATCAAAAAGGCGATGACAACACTCAGCGCCGCATAGTTTGCCATATGGACTCCAAAAAGTTCAACAGCCATAATGATCGATGCAATGGGGGTATTGGTCGTTCCGGCGAGGACACTGACAAATCCGAGTGCGGCAAACAGAGCGATATGATCCCCCATAAAATGCCCGAACGTAACCCCGCTGGTAACCCCTACATAAAAAATCGGGGTGATAACGCCGCCGCTTCCTCCGGATCCCAAAGTAACAGAGGTAAAAATTGTTTTCAGTATGAAATCGTACCAATGGATATTTTCAGATGAAAGAGCTGTCGGATCAAGTGCACTGCTGATCGTTAAGAGACCTAGCCCTAAATACTTATCTGAAATCAATAAAGAAATACCAACCAAAATAAGACCTGCAACAAATGCTTTGAGATAGCGGTTATAAGGTATTTTATGAATCCACGACTCGATAGAGTTGACAGTAGTAATAAAGGAGTCTGAAACAATACCGAAAAAGATACCGGCAAGGATGACCTGACCGATAAGTCCTAAATCCAAATGGAGTGAGCGGTAAAAATTGATATCGTAATAGGGGTATTCAATCCCAAAAAACTGGGCAGTTGTAAAAGCGGCGAATCCGGCAATAAACGAGGGCAAAAGAACATCGTACATGATGACCCCGATAATCAGTACTTCTATCCCGAAAATGGCACCTGCGATTGGGGTACCGAAGACGGAAGCGAATCCGGCACTGATTCCGCAGATAACCAGTTTTTTCCGATCTTGCTTTGAAAACTTCAGGAGTGTCGCAACAGCGGATGCGGCACCTGCTCCGATTTGAGCTCCCGGCCCCTCTTTACCGACGGAGCCTCCTGAAAAGATGGTGAGGACGGTTGCAACCAATTTTACAGGGATAACTTTCGCGTTGATGTATCCGTCATGTTTGTGTATCGCTTCAATTACTTTTTCTGTGCCGTGTCCCGTTGCATTTTTTTCAAAGGTTCGAACAATCCAAACAGTAAGCATGAGTGCGAAAGGGAGGGTGTAGTAATAATGAAAAGGGAGGAACTCTCGGGCATCCTGCGCTGCATGAACCGTTTTTAAGAAAATCGACATTAAATAGCCGATCATGATGCCGGTAGCAGAGGAGAGAATCAGCCATTTTGAAACACTAAAAAAGATAACCGTTTGTTCTGTGATATGTTTTTTCACAATACATCTTTAAGGGGAAGGAGATGGTTTAGTATAACGAATGATTGTAAATATTGCTACCCTTTTTCTCCTAAATTGAAGCGGTTAGAGCACGTTGAAAAATTCTGCCGCCTCTTTTTCATCCTCACTGAGAGTTGAAAAATCCTCATCATTTTCTATCTTATCTTTAATGGTTCTAACACAATATTCAAATGCAAGTTCTTGTGCTTGTTTTAGATCCGATACAAACCCTAGACCGCTGAATTGATAGGGCTCCTCTTGCTCGATACAGAGTAATATACCGTCACATTTTTCTTCGAATTGTTCAACAATTTCACGATAGGAGATTGAAAATTCGGTGGCGTGCCATCCAATATCTTCGAGTCTCTTATCGGAAAATTCGGCAATTCCGTCTCCGGTAGTATCATCATAAAGGGCACGTTTTTGATTGTAACTGATGATGTTCTGCCATGCTCCGGAGGCTTTGATCAAGATTCGGTCATCGTCTTCAACGACACGATAATTATCTCCAAGCATAGAACTGATAGGACGTGAAAGTGTTGTAGAGAGTGGAGATAGAACCGGTACGGAACCTTGATAGATTGAGATTAAATCGGATTCAAACGGTTCAAATACAATTTTACCGTTATAGGCAATTGCAAAGGGTTTTGAGGAGTTTGCGGCGTGTAGAAATTCCGACTTTGAGACGACGACAATCTCTTTAAACAGATTAAATTTTTTCATAAATATGTCTCCCTTTTTTGGGTGAATTGTAGCATGGGATCGTTGCGTCATCCTTAGCGAACGATTTAGCGTGACGGTATAAGGGTGCGCTAATATTTTTTTATGCAAAAGTGGGGTATAATTCGCCAAATTTTAAGCCTATGAGCTTACTCTAAGGATACCTGTATGGCATTGAGCGTCTACTACGATAAAGATTGTAATATCGAATTAATCAAAAGCAAAAAAGTGGCAATGATCGGTTTTGGATCACAAGGTCACGCACATGCGGAAAACCTTCGCGACAGCGGTGTTGAAGTTGTTATCGGTCTTCGTAAAGAGGGAAGCTCATGGGGCAAAGCGGAAGCTAAAGGGTTCAAAGTTATGACAGTTGGTGAAGCATCTGCATACGCTGATGTTGTTATGATCCTTCTTCCGGATGAAAACCAAGCTGAAATCTACAAAAATGAAATCGAGCCGAATTTGAAAAACGGTGCAACCATCGCTTTCGGTCACGGGTTCAACATCCATTACGGACGTATTCACCCACGTGCGGATATCAACGTAACGATGATTGCTCCTAAAGCTCCGGGTCACACAGTTCGTTCTGAATTCGTTCGCGGCGGCGGGATTCCTGACCTTATCGCGGTAGGACAAAACCCAAGCGGTACAACGAAAGAGCTTGCTCTTTCATACGCTTCGGCTATCGGCGGCGGACGTACAGCGATCATCGAAACAACGTTCAAAGACGAAACAGAAACTGACCTTTTCGGAGAGCAAGCGGTTCTTTGCGGCGGTGCGGCATCTTTGGTACAAGCAGGATTCGAAACATTGACAGAAGCGGGTTACGCACCTGAATTGGCATACTTCGAGTGTCTTCACGAATTGAAATTGATCGTTGACTTGATGTTCGAGGGTGGTATCGCGGATATGCGTTATTCTATCTCTAACACTGCGGAATACGGTGACTACGTAAGTGGTAAACGTGTTATCAATGCAGAATCAAAAGCGGCAATGAAAGAGATCTTAAAAGAGATTCAAGACGGCCGTTTCGCAAAAGACTTCATCCTTGAAGGTCAAGCGGGATACCCACGCATGAATGCAGAGCGTGCAAATGCTCGTGCGTCATTGATCGAGCAAACGGGTGTGAAACTACGCTCTATGATGCCGTGGATCTCTAAAAACAAAATCGTTAACCAAGCGACAAACTAATTTCATCTTTCAGAGCATTTCGCTCTGAAAACTTCCAAACAAGAGGTTCCTTCTTTCATGAGCAAACGGCCTCGATCTTCCAAATCTCCTTTTTTAAAATGGTTCACACTTTCTGTTTCTGTACTTCTATTAACGATTGCCGCTTCTTTGGTAGGTTATTTTATCGGGTTTCATCAGGTGCAAGACGAACTGATCTCCGAACGCAAACAGACGCAAAAGCTCATTGAACAGCTTCGCGAGCTTGCAGCTATCGATGAGAGCAACCTTACTTCCGTCCGATCAAAAGACACCACAAATGAGAATGAAATTCGCCGTCTTAAAAAAGAGCTGGAAGCTTTGCTAAAACGCGAGCGTGCGCATGAAGAGGTAAAGCCTCAACATGAATATGCACCTAATGATAAAAAAGCATCTCCTCCCCCTCCTGAGGAACGTCCTCTGCGTCCTGCCGGATCGGAGGCAAAGCTGGTCATAATCATGGATGACGTATCGTATGCACATGATGTAAAGGCGATCCAATCGACCGGATTGCCGCTCGTCATGTCATTTTTACCGCCGAGCTCACGCCATCCCGATTCTGCACTGCTTGCGAAGCAGCAGCGCATGTATATGGTCCATTTGCCTCTGGAAGCTGTGGCATTTAATGAGGTGGAACCTAATACATTGCACGTTGATAGCAGCGAAGATGAGATTGAAAAACGGCTCACTATATTGAAACAGCTTTATCCTCATGCACATTACATGAACAACCATACAGGCTCTAAATTTACCTCTGATCCTGAAGCTATGGACAGATTAATACGTGTTATGCAAAAAGAGGGTCTGCAGTTTGTAGACAGCCGTACGATTGCCACAACAAAAGGGCGCGAAGCAGCGGCAAAATACGGGATGCGCTATTTAGTGCGAGATGTGTTTTTAGACGATCAAGACGGTGTTGAAAATGTCAAAAAGCAGATTAAAAAGGCGGTAGAAAAAGCCAAACTTTATGGTACCGCTATCGCAATCGGCCATCCGCGTGTCGACACGATTGAAGCACTCAAAGAGTCAAAAGATATTTTAAAAGAAGTAAAGCTGGTCAGTATAGAACAAATATGACAATTTGTAAAAAAATGTTATTTATTAAGTAAAATTTGCTACCGTATCATATAAATTATAAAGAGTTTGTATGCATACTGAAATCCCATTTTCCATCTCTGAACTCTCTTCGATGAAGCGTTATCCTGAAAAACTTTATTATAGAGGCGATTTAGGGCTTCTCCAGCGCCCCAAGATTTCGATTGTGGGCACCCGTCGACCAAACCCCTATACACGCGCGATTACGTTTGAATTGTCCAAAAATGTCATTTCCAACAAAAAACGAGAATGTACATTTATTAGTGATAATGGAGGAGTTAGTCATGGCTGATCTTCTTCAACACAAACCTGTCTTTTTTGATCAATATAGAAATCAGCCCTTAGAATTTATAGTTGTAACTGATATCAATATGATTGAGACACCCTACAACTACAAGGGTATTTTTAAAAATATTAAAACAGGTAAGTTTCATTCATATGAGCTTGCCCCTGAAATGATGCGTTACAAGTATAAAATAGGTCATATCTACACAAATGGTGAGCATGTAGGGGAAAACAAGAGTCTGTTAAAAGGAGAGTTCCATATCAATGGCAACTATGTGCAACCACTTGTGCAAATCTCAACAGTGCTCACCGAAAATGATGTTGCGTTGATTAGCTATGGCGAAGTGAAAAAATACTATTTACGGCAGTTTGCACATGTCGAAATGCACGATGATTATACGTTGATTATTCCTTGCTATGCGATAGCTAATCGATTCTATTTTCTATCATCAGCATTTAAAAATGCAGCGATGCGAGGAGTGCTTGCTGACCTTTACTATGAAGGATCTTTTAGTACTGAATCTAAAGAAACTGGATCGTTATTAGCAAGATTTCATGCGAAAAAGAAAGCGAATAAAAAAGACATTCCATTTATTGCACGCTTTGCAGGAAGTACTTATGCTCAGTCGAGATTTAAGTATCTCACGTCACAAAGAAACAATAATAAGCCGTTTCAGCAAATTAGAGCACAGTTCCCAGTCAAAAATTCATTTGATATTTATGCTTCGTATGTATGTGTAGGAAATGATGAACGTGGACTACCTAAGTATGTTGTGTTAAATATCCACTCCGATAATTCATATTTAGGATTTGAAGAGTTGCATTATAAGCAATATAGTGAAAAGCAAGATCCAAAAACAGTTGAACCGGAAAAATTGAATATTAAAAAGAATTCTAAAAAACGGATTAAAAAGGTCAAAGCAACTCGGGATAATAAAATCTATGAAGGTACACCCTCCAATGATTATTTGCTTTATACGTTGTACACGCGAAGTGATGACGAATATTATAAGAACAATATTAAAGTCATTAGTGAAACGATTTATCAGGGTAATGAAGCTGAAATTGTTTACACAAAAAGTGATAAGAAAATTGGTAATTCACTAAAAGATGCTTCGAATGATGGTGATGAAAACCTTGGGCAAGCTCATGTTGTAAATGGAGAACTTGAAGAGAGTAGTGTAGAAAACGAAATTTTTAATCTTCAGGATTTTTATCAGTTTTATGAAGGGCTCTTGACGTATGCCGGTGTCGAAGGTGAACAATTAGTAGGACCATTTGAAATAAAAGCTGTATACAACAAAAATAGAAAAAGTATAAAAAGTAAGGCAATCTTATATGGAAAACAAGATCAGTCGAGAAAATTCTTATTCGGTCTTTTAAATTACAACAATAAATATGTTTATATTATTGAAATTGAGCATGATAGAGCTTGGGGTCCATCAACATGGATGTTTATTGCTCAAGAATCAGCAGAAATTTATACTTCTGACGAAATGAAAGATTTGATTGAATATTACATTGAGAATGAGCCAACATACAAGCAATTTGAAGAGTATGTTTTTAATCAGTATAGATTAGTATTTGATCATAAGGATCATAAAAAAGGAGATGTGGGAGATGAAGAAATTGAGGGATGGTGTGAACTTGTGATTGCAAGAATTTTAAAGAATAATCATGGGAGATAGACTATAATATTTATTTACACATTTAAGAAGGATTTCAATGAAAAATTATATAGCGATGTTGGATTATATTGAAGAAAATAATTTGAAAATGGATAGTTTTGGGAATTGCCAATTTCAAGCACTTGTAAAGTACAAAAGCTCAACTAATATTTTCTCTGAGATGACAGAAGTAAAATTTATACGAAATGGATATGATGATGGAAAAATAACAGTTTTTGAAAAAGGTGAATTAAAATCAGAAAATTGTTACCTCGAATATTCGGCTAGGTTTCAGAACTATAAATTTTCCCAAAAGGAGTTTATAATCGAAGGTTTTTCAAAGAAAGGGGTAAATTATACTGTTGAAATTACAAAAATATAATCTTGATCAAGGAGAAGTTCAAATAGTTCCATCAGTTTAAAATTGAGTTCTCATTATCAGTACTTCCTATAGAATATGAAATTCTATAGGACTGACATGAAATTACTAACACTCCTCAATGTCAAAGTTATATTTTTCCAGCAAATCTTTAGCGATTGTATCTATTTGAGATGTTTCTGGAACTTGTGGTTCGTTAAGATAACTATGAAGATAAGTAATAGTATTTTCATCTGAGACATAATTTTCTGGATCATTTCTCAAAATTTCCTTTTCTTTAACTAGACTCACTGCATCAGTTCTTGGAAGTCCTTTGTAAACAATATAGTATGCAGCCTCTTTGGCACGTTCCATATTGTTATATTCTTTAATTTTTTCATCGTAGTGCATTGTATCCCCTTTTATTTTGTTATGTAGCAATCGTCGACTGTTACGGAAATTACTTTTAAGTGTTTAATAAATCAGATGATTTTAATAAACAGTGATAATTTTTACTAAGATTAAATTGTGCTATTCGCACCACATAAGTAGAAGAATAATATAGGTCTTTATTTTAACCGTCAGCATGACTTTGTAATCAGCATATAAATCATACCGTATTTGAAATTAAAACAGTGCTATAAATTTATCTGTAAATAAAGATTGGTAACATTTAAAATAGACCGATCTCTTTTGATTAATAAAGGCGATGCGTGTATGAAGGAGGGGAGAATTTTTCATCTTCATGATGGAGCGATTCCTGCCTATAAAGAGAAAGATTACGGCTGAGATCTCTATTAATAGATATTAGGTATGAGATTAATAATTTCTATTTATATAATTAAAATTGCAGTTAAATTTATCATTTTGGTTAAGACAATATATATCGATTCGGTATATAGTATATATACTAAAATGATATATAGTTTTTTGATTTTCCACACAAAAAATTGACAATTAGACATAAAATTCTTTCATATTTTGATTATGGGTATACTCTAAAAAATACGTTATAGGTTTATCATGAATACGATTGAATATCATCTTTCCGAACTTGACGCGATGAAAAAATATCCCGAAAAATTGTATTACAAAGGTAATCTTGATTTATTAGACCGGCGAAAAGTATCCATAATCGGCAGTCGGAAACCAAATCAATATGCTCAACAGATGACACATCGTTTAGCAAGTGAATTATCAAGGGTTGGGGTATGTATTGTAAGTGGTGGAGCAATGGGTGTAGACGCGATAGCGCATCGAGGAGCGGGAAATGATAGTACGATCGCAGTTTTGCCTTGTGGGATCGATTTACGCTATCCAGCGGTCAATAAATCATTATTGGAAAGTATTGAGAATAGTGGCCTAACCATGAGTCAGTTTGATCCGGGATTTCAAGCAACTAACTGGAGCTTTGTAGTACGTAATGAGGTTGTTGTGGCACTGGGAGACGTATTGATCGTTACACAGGCTGATATTGATAGCGGGAGCATGCGCAGTGTCGAATTCGCATTAGAGATGGGTAAGAAAATTTTTGTTCTACCGCATCGGATTGGTGAGAGTGAAGGAACTAATAGATTATTAGCTGATGGAAAAGCCGAGGCTATTTATGACATCGATACTTTTGTAGGAAAATTCGGTATGGTAAATTCTGAGATTGATAAAAGTGACCCATTTATGTTGTTTTGCGCCACACGACCAACTTATGAGGAAGCGGTAGTGAAATTTGGGGATCGAGTTTTTGAGGCGGAGCTCAGTGGAAAAATCATTATTAAAAATAGTAGTATTGAATTAATCTGACACGAAGTTTCTAACACTCCCATTCATCCCGTGTATTTTTTAGGGAAATTGGAACTCTTTTCCCCCTGTTATTAGTCTAAAAATGAATCAACTCGTTCTTCAAGCCACGTCATGCTGCCACGAAAACTTTGCATATCATAATCTTTGACATTTTTTGCATGGGCATCTGATCTTCCAATGGAGTTTAATATGGTCATGCGTGATTTGAATTTTTCAACATCAGTTTCAAAAATATTTTGGAAACAATCGATCCAATTTAAACGTATGATTTCAATTAAGTTACTTAAATATATATCGTTTTTATCAGGATCAAAAAGTTCTTTTAATAAGAGTGTTTTATTTTTAGGATTAGTTATCTTCAATACTTTATTCTTTGCTTCAGTATCTCCAAATCTTGCTTTGAGCTGTTGTATCACTACTTTTCTAAGTTTGATTTCTATAGCGTTGCGTCTACTACCAATTTCAGTCCTTTTTTCTTCATCTGTCAAATTTTGTTTCTGGTATTGATTCTTTTTTTCTAAATATTTTTTCAAAATATCCATTTTGAAATCATAACCGATTAAAGATTTTTCTAGAATTGAATAACCTAAAAGGTGTTCAGTATATGTTGGATCATTTTTTGCAAAATAATTAAATTCATCTATGTCATTACGCGCGAGATATGTTAACATCATATATTCATCATTGTAATATTCTTCCAATACGCCAATAATCATTTCACAATATTTATGCCCGATTGACTCATTGAAACGTTGGGTGTAATCTGCATATATTGAACGATCAACTTTTGTAAAATTTTGTTTTCGTAATTCTGACCAAATATATGAACATGCTTGTCGAATTAAAAAAGGATGACCGCCGTATTCACGAGTTAGATACGTATAAGTTTCTTCTTCAAAAGTTATACCCATATAATTAGCTAGCGTTTTTACCATTACTTTTGTTTGATCGACTTGAAAACTTTCTATGTAGCGACATTTAATTTGATGGTAAAGTGGATTATCAACTTTATTGATGAATGGTGTTTCAATACATTTAGGATTAGTTCCTGCTATCAGAAAAGTTATAGGATTGTCCAATTTTTGATAAAGACCACGCAAAACTTGCCAAAATTTTATATAATCATCACCTGTTTTCCAGTATTGTGAAATTGATATGCCAAAAGTTAGATGCTCAATTTCATCAAAAATTAATAAAATTTTTGCATTATTTTTATTGATTTTTCTGTTTAATTTCGAGATATCATTTTCAAATTGCATTGCAGCATTTTCTTCAGTATATTTTTCAATGTCGATCTGCATTTTTATAGTGTGCTCTTTATTTATAGTGTGAATAATATAGTAAAGAGCACGCCACCAACGGTTTAAATGCAGCTTTTGGCAGTCTATAATAGTTGCATACGCATTTCTTTTTTTCAAAATGCGTTTAATTGAAAATAGTATAGAAGTTTTACCACTTCTTCTTAGTCCAAATATTCCAGCATTTGTATTGCTTATATGGGCATCTACTAATTCATGGCATATATTTTCTCTAGCAAAAAAATAAGTATCCTTTCTGAGGGGCGATTCAAAATCAAATAAATTTCTTTCAAAAAAGTATTTTTTAATTCTTTCAATAAAAAAATTGCTATTTTGTTGTGATAAAAGTTCATGGTATGTAAATGGGATTATGACACTAGATTCGTTGTTACTTTGTATAAGAGTATCGATTTTAGAAATAAAATCAATATCATTACTCGCTATGAATGTACATATTTTGTCTAATCTAAATCCTGAATTTTCATTTAGAATATTTTCTATTGCATCGATTGTTCGTGGTTCAAAATTTTCAAATCCACTTAAAAGAAAGATCATTTCATTTTCAATACCAAATACTTTGCTTTTTAAATCTGGAAACTTAATGAATGCGTAGTTGTAAGTGCTTGAACCAATTCGAATATATTTTAGTGTTGAAATATAAAATTCTTGACCAAGTTGATTTAAGATTTTATATTCATCAGGTGAACAAAACTCTTTCATATTTTCTTTAGCGTGTGGGTGTATACCCGAAGATACGGTAATAAGGCTAATCATAAATCACTCTTTTTATAAATGTCAAAAATTATACAACAACATTTAAATATTTTAAATTTTTTAAAATCGGTTGGTGAATCATCATTGTAAGTATCAGTCACATAAAAATTTCGACTTCAATTAGGTGTTTTTCCAAGTTCAATGTATCTTTTCCAAATTTTTGATCATCCCTTTATAGTGTATTGTGCGAGATGATCAAGTTACGAAGAAGCGGTAGTAAAATTTGGAGATCGAGTTTTTGAGACAGAACTGATGGGATTAGTTCATGTAAATAATGGAGTCATTAATCTCGAATAAAATATGAAATAATGCAATATATTAGAAGTAATTTATCAAAATCTTATTTATCATATATTTTAGTATAAAAACATAAAGCTAATTCGCAATATAATCAGTTATAACAAGATTAGGAGTGTTTATTGTGGCAAATGTTAAGTTTAATGTTGGTGATAATGCAGTAATTCAATTAGGTGAAAATTTATACAAAAACATATATGGAGTTTTAATAGAGTATATTACAAATTCATATGATGCTGATGCTTCTATTGTTGAAATCAAGATTGACAGAACCAAAAGGTTAATAATGATTTCTGACGATGGCACCGGTATGACACACGCCGAACTACATAGTGTTTTTTTAGATGTTGGACTTAACAGAAGGAGACAACTCAATCTAACACCAAAGCGTAGGCTAGTAACTGGTAGAAAAGGATTTGGAAAATTAGCATGTTTTGGTTTGTTTGAGAGTTTTATTGTAGAAACTGTAAAAAATAATCTATTTAGTAAATTAGAAATCACTACTGGAGAAAACGAGTTTGGTGAATTTAATTATACTGCTAACATAAATGATAAAGCAAAAAAAGTTAACCAAGAGAATGGAACTAAAATTTATTTGATTAATAATACCCAAGAGATTACAGATAATAAATCATTAGCTGAGTCAATTGCTAAGCGAATTAATCTTATGTATGATGCTAATCAATTTGATCGAGATGGTTTTAAAATAAAGTTAGAAGATATTACTATTGATAAAACATATAGAAATAGTATAGTTTTGAATACAGATATTAAGTTTAAATACAATATCCCTGAAGATTTAAAAAGATTTACAAAAGACAAAGAGCTTATTAAGTATATAGAAGAAAATAAAATCAATGGTGTTGTAATAGCACGTGAGAAGACCGTTCGTATAAAAGAAAATAAAGGTATTGTATTATTTGCTAGAGGTAAATTGTGTCAAGAAGCAACTTATTTAGATATTAATCCATCCAATAACTATGGATATGCACATTTATATGGAGAATTTAATGTTGATTTTATTGACAATGAGAGTAAAGATAATATTGGTACCGATAGAACAGCTTTAAAAGAAACAGAAACAACGTTAAAATTATTTGAAGTTATTGAAAGTTTAATGAAAGCGTATGCAAGATTATATGATGAAGATGAACGTGCAAGAAAAGAAAATGCAATTGAAGAGTTTAAAGGTGACGATAAATATAAAGTAATTACAAAAACTATTGAATCTATTAAAGACTTAAGTTTAAGAAAAGAACTATTTAAACTTTTCCAAATAAAAATAAAAAATAGTGTAACAGAAAATATTATTGATGTGGAAGACATAGAAAACTTTGAAAAAGTTGCAAACTCAATTATGTCA
This sequence comes from Sulfuricurvum sp., assembly GCF_028712165.1. Taxonomy (GTDB): domain Bacteria; phylum Campylobacterota; class Campylobacteria; order Campylobacterales; family Sulfurimonadaceae; genus Sulfuricurvum. The sequence continues at coordinate 18,152 of NZ_JAQTQR010000007.1, forward strand.
TATAATCTACAGTCAGAACAAATTAGCAAGGATGAATCTAAAGACAATGTGATCACTTCATACGATTACTTGATTGCATATTTACGAAATAAATACACATACACTGGTAATGATGGTGTTGATATTATGAACTTTTTATATGGACAAAACAACCAAAATGTAGAATATTCAGCTTTATCACTAAGAACAACACACACTGTAAAAGATGACATAAAAAAATCGATGAGAGAACTTGGTAATGCGATTGTGAACTTACGAAATTCTATGATGCATACAAATGATAGAGAATGTATTAATACAAATATTTCAATTGAAAATTCAAAAAGATTTTTGGTAATGGTGGATCTTTTTATTGAATTAGATATTTTGTTTTTTATTCCTATTCCTATTCCATAATTGTGAAGTAAGAGCATAAACAATGGTTTCACCAACGGCTTTTGACAAATTAACTGGTACAGCATTGCCAATTTGTTTTGCTATTTCTGTTTCACTGCCAAAAAAATTATAATTTGCTGGAAATGATTGAATGAGAGCTCCTTCCCTAAGAGATAAAGCTCTATCTTCTTCAGGATGACCAAATCTTCCACTGTAGTATTGATTGAATTTTGTTGTAATTGTTGAGCTTAGACTGTTCCATGCTAATCTGCCATAATTATCTAAAAATACTTCTTTTCTTGCGTGACATGGTACTTTCAACTCATTACTCCAAACAGAACGTAAACCACCATTTTTAGGTGTTGCTTTTATTCTTTTTAAATTAATTTCATTAAGTGTTTTAGATTTATGTAAAGGATCAGTTTCTGAGGGCTGGTCGTGATTGATAGACTCAAGATGGTAAATTACATCTTTTAGTGTAATAGGTGTTTTGTAATGAAGATTTTCAAAGGAAAGGTTTATCTTTTTTAATCTTGTAGCAATAAGAAATAATCTTTTTCGATTCTGTGCTACAGAAAAATTTTTGGCATTTAAGACTTTGTATTCAAGTTTATAGCCATTAAGCTCAAGCATTTCAATAAATTTTGCAAAAAAAGGGTTCTCTTCATTCAATCTACTAACATTTTCCATTAATACAAAGTGAGGCCTAACTCCTTTAATGATTCTTCTAAATTCATCAAGAAGTGTTTTTCTATCATCGTCTTGTTTTTTTCTAGTATTTATCATACTGTATGGCTGACAAGGTGCACATCCTGCAATCATTGTAAAATCGTTTTTTGAAATATTACATAAAAAGAGTTCTTTGATTTCTTTTGCAGTTATTTCAACAATACTTTTATTAATAAATTTTGCTTTGTTATTATGCTCATATGTTTCTTTGCATGAACTTTCTATATCAACACCGGCGAATACATCAATTCCAGATAACCTTAATCCATGAGTTAAACCACCTGCACCACAAAAAAAATCTATAGCTTTAATTCTTTTCATTATTAACTCCTATTTCTATATTATTTGTATCAAAATTGATATGCATTACATCAAGGACATACATGCATTGAAAGAAAAAATTTGCACTAAAATTTGCTCTAGATATTTTGTTGTTAAAAGATTGTTCATTTAGTGAGATATTAAATGTTTTCTTTAGAAGTTCACAAATCTTTTTTGTGGTTACTCTTCTTTCTCTCATCACAGCCCTCAGTTTATTGCTAGCGTAGTCATTTAGCTTAACTTTCATTACAAAATATCGACCTTAATATTTAGTTTATCTATTGTATCTATATTAGTATTATTATACTCTTAAAAAAGTATAATAATACTAATTAATGAGTATAAAATGTACATATATTTTCAGTGAGAAACATCAACGTAGTTATGATAAAAAAAGATTTTATTGATTGAGATTAATTTACTATATAAGAAAATATAGCTTGTTGGTGAGTTTATAAAAATACTTACAAAGGTGTTTGGAATATATTGCTACCAAGCTTATTATGATAAAAGTCACATTGAAATAATTTTTTCAAAATTATTTTATTGACGATAATCCCTTGGATTGTTAGCCATTTAGCTGCATTTTGGATCTCTTGTAATGTTAATAAGTCAGATGTAAAACACGTTTGTGCTGCCACTTTATCCAAAAGTTTTTCATACCAAAACGCTCTTTTTTTCAACTCTTTCGTAAGTAGCCAATGAGTGAGAGCATTCGCTTTTACAAAGCGATCAAAATTCCTTGGATAGTGGTTAAACAACTCTATAATCGCTGACAAGATAATAACTTGCTGTGGGATACTAAGTTCACGAATGACAGGTTGGGTTTTGGTAAAACGGGTTCTTTTGGCGATATTCTTGATCTTTGCTTGATGATCGATAGACTCATTCTTTTTGTAGACAAGTATCAATTTGGCAAGTTGTACAAAGACCTCAAAAAATAAAAATGAGTAGATTGGTATTTTATTGAAAACTATGTAGCCTCTTTTGCGAATTGACTGTATTCTGTGCATTCGTTTGAACGCTAAATCAAATGTTTTCGGTACTGTCAACTTTCGTGCCTTTCGCAGATCGAATCCGCATTTGTGACAAAATACATACGGCAAAGTATTGCGATACATATGGGTAATTTTGAGCAATGTATTGCATGAAGGACAGCGATCATAAAGATAGCAGTGATGTTTGAAGCAAACCGTCGAGAATAGAACTTTCCAACTTTTGCGATAATATGGAAAGTGATCCTCTCGTAGACATACTGGACAGAAACGCTGAGGAACGATAAAGGTATTTAGGCCATCAGGTATAATTGATTCTTGAAGATAACTCTCATAGGATTTGAGACTCATCTGATATATGGTTTCAAAGCTAAGAGCACTTTTTTGTTCGATGATATGTAGGATAGCATCCGATACCGAGGCATCAAAGTTAGGTCTCCAGTTGAATTTTCCGGTAGAGAAGTGCATATTCATAAATGTTTTGGGATGAGTTAAATGAGCGTATGCCGTTCGTGCAAGCCATGAGCTGAGGATTTCGTCCGGGAGTGGTTTGGGAATAAGCAAAAATCGCGAAGCAGTAACCGCCGGATTTTTGACTTTTTTGATCATAACTGTTCGAGCATCGCGTTTTTCGAACGTTGATGTGGAGAGACGTAGTTGCAGGCGCGTATCTCGGTCAGGGTGATACGTTCGGATTTTGTTTCAATGGCGATCTTGGCAGCTTGGCGTAACAGATCGAACATATTGCCTATATAGCCGTCACTGAGTTCCAAAATCTCATCGGCCACGGCTTCATCGGTTAGTTTTGACTCATGTTTGAGCGGAAGGCGACTCGCATAAGTTGCTAAAAGACTTCCGAATTCATCATCGAATTGCCATTTAGGAAGATACATTGGCATAAAACGGCTCTCGATCTGAGGATCGGTATTTATTGCACTGAGAGCAGCTTTAGTGCCGGCAAGTACGATCGGGATCTGTAGCGCATTGGAGAGACTTTTGATGGCATTTAAAACCTGCTTTTGTCTGGCAATAGAACCACTCAGGATATTATGTATTTCATCGATCACCAGCATCTCAACTTCGAGAAGTTTCAAATAGTATTGTACGAGGTATTGTTTTCGTACAACGGTTTCGGTCTCTTTATAGGGGACAGAAAGATTAGAGAGTATTTGGCTATAGAGTCGTGATTCGCTAGGTTCATTCGGTGCATCAACATGGACGACCGGAATTCCGGCACCGGTATGGGTGTCGAAATAATCATTCGGTAGATTTGCCGGGCGTTCAATATTGTAGTCATAGGGTGGATGAAGTTCTGCAAATCGACTAATGATCGAACTTTTTCCATTGTTTCCTTCACCCACAATAAGAAGACTGGTGATGCGAGGAAAGTTTTTTCCGTATTTGAAAAGTTCTTCGAGCTTGTCAAGCATTAGTTTTGCTCTTGGGTAATTAATCCACCGGTATTGAAAAATAAATGCCATACGCTCTTCATCGGAGCTTTCAAGGAGATACTGATACTCTTTGGCCAATAGATTATTCATGAATCTTTTCCCTCAGCTTTATATTCAACGACATCAAAAATCTCGATTTTTCCAAAGCTTCTTTTTCGAACCGGTTTTTCATTGGAATCTTTCGTAAGTACATCTTCTGAAATAGCAGAAGGCTTTTTGACTGATGATGGTGGTGTCTGTTTTCGTAAACTATTAGTCGCTCGTTTGGCACTTTTTTCGATCTCTTCGAGGTTATGGTAGGCTCTAAAAATATCGTTTTCATCATAGTTTGTTTTGCGCTGATCTGCTAAAAGTCGTTTGATGGCTTGTAGCTCCCAGATATTCATCGCCGGTGCACTCATGCGACGGTAAGGTACATCGAGATAGATATTTAGATTGGGGTCATAAACATGTATGCGACTGATATCCATGGGATCACGTTTAATTTTTAGTTTGAGTTTTTGATCATTGGCATCTTTTCGATTCACAAAACGACGCAACGTATCGTCGTAATAAGTAATATCCTCTAAAGTGATTCCATTGCGCTGTACGGTACGATAAAAAGTAGGAAGAAGCGATATGCGAATATGTTCATCATCTTCGATCATAGCGGGGAGAATACCGACTTGTGGATTGTTTTCATCTTCTTCGATACCGAATTGGTATCGTTGTAAAGGGGTGGTTTCAATTCCATGGTGATAGGTTTTATGATAAATATTGACAATGTACTGTGTCAACCATTTTTCGAGTTCTTTGATAGTCAGAGAAGCTTGTTTTTCTGAATCATAGCTTCCACGTTCTTTGACATTGGAGAATGTTGCTCCCGGAAGATTATGTATTTCTTTGTTAATTGTTAAGAAAATTCGTTCTATATTCCCCCCGAATTGAGGTCGTGCAACGGGGCGTTTTTCGATAGAGATACCGTATTCTTCACAGACACGTTGAACTTCGCTCCCAACTAGCTCTGCACCATTATCGCTATGCAAAACACGTGGTGTACCATAGATGGGCCACTCGCCGTCGATATGAAGTTTTTTGAGATAACGTTCTTTTGGAAGAAAACATTGATAGAGGCATTGTCCAACGTTGAAAAAGCCAGGTCCTTGGAAAGAGAGGAAAAAGCCTGCAACCATTCGGCTATAGACATCGATAGCCAGTGTGAGATAGGGTCTGCCGATCGGAAGTCGGCGAAGATCATCCACAAGGATGATATCAAGTGGTGTATGATCTATCTGATAGACATCAAGAGGATAGTTACCATTTTTGAATTCGCCTGAAAAGTCACCATATTGAGATAAAGCGGTTTTGTAATTTTCTCGACGTTTGAGTAAATACATTGGATCGATCTCTTTGATCCGATTGCGAACGGTATTTTCACTAGGCACAGGGGTATTTTCATGAATACAAGCCTGCTTAATTTTCATATAGGTGCGTTTGAAAGAATGTTTTTGTTTTTTGAGATAGTAACTCTCAAGAAGCTCGTTAATGATCTTATTTGTATCCTTGGGAAGACGTTTTTTCTTGGGACCTCGCTTTTTAGTTTGCGGTATCAGCGCACTTAACGTCGGGTTAGACTCAAAAGCTGATAACCATCGATAAACGGTAGATTGTCCGACTTTGTGGGTAGATGCAATTTTTTGAATATCTGTGGCACTACGTTTAGTCCCTATCAGCGGTTTGATAATCTCCAACCTTTGTTTGGCTGTGTCCCATTCAAGCTCAGTGTGATCATTTAAATCGATAACGGGTGAGTCATTTTGAGGTTTCGTAGAGAGTTCAGTAATGGAAACGGATGCAACATTGCCATACTTTGCATGTTTGATATTGACTTTAGTGAGCCCATCGGCTCCAATTACCCTATACTCCTCATCGTCCCAATAGACGGTTGCACCATAACTAAAGTCTACTTTTGCCATAAAGAATCCTTTATAAGGGGGGAGTTCATTGAAAGTTTTTGGGTCAAGTCGATTATATTTGGATTTAATGCAATGAAATGCCATAGATAGGGGATAATTTTTCCATGACTTGAGCTATCGGTATTTATCGCATATAAAAAATCGATAAGGGATATAGGGTCAGAAAGATTTTCATAGACGCTTTTAAAGCGTTCGTCAAATTTTTCTGTATTTTTCAAAAATGCGAATTTGTATAGGAACTTTAGATTTTGTAAATATATTGGATCAAATGTTGTATCGGTGAAAATCATGAAATTGTATTTGCCTTCACTCTCAATTTGATGGGTAATACAAGAAAGCTTTTGTCGTAATTCTTCATCACTATCAAGTTCATTTTTGTATTTAACTTCATAAACTGTCGAAGTGTTGTGATAATGAACGAGGGCATCTGGAGTATAAAAACGGTTGGAACCATCACATTCATACCGAAGTTTAAAAGGTTGCTCTTCGAATAAAACCACGGATGAATCGAATTCAAGAGTTAGAAAAAAATCATGTTCAAGTGTTGATTCAAATGCAAGTTGTTTCTTGTTCTTGCGACTCATAAAGTATCCGGTAACAGAGCGATAGCTCTTTTTAATTTTTCTGACTGCCATGAGAAAATATTACAACTTTTATAAAAAATTTGCAATAGTAATAAATTATCATTAATTAGTAGAAAATGTAATTTATTATCATTTTTACTTGTATTTATTGTCATTATATATTTCCTCTATTTTCTCATTAAATAGGCACTTTTAAGTAGTTTTACGAGTATAATCATGTATATTTATTCTCATTAATTAGTGAGTATGACAAAAAAACTGGCATATTCCGGGATGGTTATTATCAGCGGTGCTGCTGCCGGAGTTGACGCAATAGCCCATCAGGGTGCAGGGACAGAAAATACCATTGCTGTTCTGCCTAGCGGTATTGATGTCCGTTATCCGCATGCAAATAGAGAGCTTATCGGAGCAATTGAGAAACAGGGGCTTACCATGACCCAGTTTGAACCCGGTTTTATGGCTCGTGAGTGGAGCTTTGTCGTACGTAATGAGATTGTTGTTGCACTGGGAGATGTGCTGGTTGTGACAGAAGCCGATATCGGCAGCGGAAGTATGCGAAGTGTCGAGTACGCATTAGAGATGGGAAAACCCATTTATGTCCTTCCTCATCGACTACGTGAAAGTACAGCTACACGTCAGCTTTTGGCAGAGGGAAAAGCTACTGCAATCGATGACCTTGACCTCTTTGTTACACGTATGAGCCAAAAAGCTAAAAATGCGATCGAAGATACACCGTTCATCGCATATTGCAGAAACAATCCGACCTATGATGAAGTGGTTGTAAAATTTCCGAGTAAGATTTTTGAAGCGGAACTATCCGGTTTGATAGAAGTGCGTAATGGCAGAGTGAGTGTCGTGTAGAAGTGACAATGGGCGTTTAGTGCCCAATTGCCGATGTTACTTCGTATCCGTAGTGTTTTACGAGATAGTTGATAATCGTTTGCTGATCTTCTTTAGGGATTGGAGCTTTAAATTCATTGACCATTTTAGCAACCGTACCGGTCCAGTATGGGCGGCTTTTTTTCCCTTGATTAAGGATATATCCAAATGAGTGGCAGATCAGACAGTACTGTTGTACTACTTCATCATGATCTCCCGCTTCGATCGGATAATCGACATACGGCATTTCGATCGGTTTTGCCACTTGGGCAAAAAGAGCCGTTGAACTGAATAATAGTGCGGTAATTAGTAATTTGATTTTCATGATTTATCCTTACACTATTTTCACATTGACATAATCGACGGCATTGTATTGGTATCCGCCTGCATTCCAGCCGATCTCATCGGCTTGAGGCTGGATATTTCCGATACGGTTGATGGCGCGAACCATGATGATATATTCACCCTTGGCTTTTGGTTCCCATTGGTATGTCCATTGACGGTAAGCGTATTTGCCGTAATCCTTTTGGAGTTCTGTAGCACTCCAGCTTTTCCCGCCGTCGATCGAGATCATAACCTCTTTAATCCCTTTGCCTTGGTCGAAAGCAACTCCTGTTACTTTTACACGTGAGCCTTTTTTGATAACAGTATTCGGAGTAGGATAGCCGATGACCGATTTAACTTTCATAGCGGCGATCGGTTTACGTTTGTACTCGAAGTCACTTCCGGAGACTACACATTCGCAATCGTTGTCCGGAACTGTATACGCAACGTCCATAAAGAATGTTTTACGATATTCGTCCATAACGGTGATTTCTGAGAGCATTTTGACCCAGCTGTCCGAAAAGTGTCCCGGAATGACAAGACGGAGAGGAAAACCGTTCAAATACGGAAGATCTTCTCCGTTCATTTCATATGCAACGATCAGTTCGCCGCTGAGCGCTTCATCAATCTCCATTTCGCGGAAAAAGTGCGGCGTTTCGTCAACAGCCGGTTTTTCCAAACCGTTAACACCCACAAACTTTGCGGTTGCTTTAACTCCGGCCATATTAAGGATGTCTTTTAGACGTGCACCTTTCCATACGGCACAACCCATAGCTCCGTGCCCCCATTGGACACCGTGGGTTGCTTGTCCCGTTTTGGCGTAATATTTTCGGCTGTTTCCGCCGCATTGGAGAACCGAGGTGATCTCTACCGGTTCAAATTTGGATTTCAAATCATCTACACTGAGTGAAAGAGGGGTTTCAACCGCCCCTTGAACTTGCAGACGAAACTCATTCAAATCAATGTAGGTCGGGATATCAGGCATATGCCAACGGACGAAAAACTGATCATTCGGAGTGATCACTTGGGTAAAGATGTCACGCGGCGATTCGAGAAGCGGCGGACGGTCTGAAATGACTTTAAGCGGTTTTTTTTCAGGAAAAGCAATTACAGGAGGGACAAACTCTTTTGCCTCTGTAATGATTTTTTTCGGAGCTTCATTTCCCAAAAGGGTCGATGCTCCCAAGATAAGGCCGGCGCCTAAAAAGTGTCTGCGGTTAATTTTATCCATGATAATGCCTTGCAAAGGAATATCACTATTTTATCATAAATGAGAGTAATTTAAAGTATAAGCATCGCATCGCCGTAGGAAAAAAAGCGGTATTTTTCATCAATGGCTTCTTGGTATATTCGGTGTGTCTCTTCAAGCCCTACAAAAGAGGCCACGAGCATCAGCAATGTCGATTTAGGCAAGTGGAAATTCGTTAGCAAATGATTCACTCGCAAAGGCGGATTTCCCGGGTGTAAAAAGAGGTTGGCTTCTCCTTGCGTTTGCTGGGTTCGGACATGATATTCGACTGTCCGGGTAGAGGTCGTACCGATGCACAGCAACGGAGAGGAACTTTGTATTAACATCTGTGCAGAGTCCCGAATCTCAAAATACTCCGAATGCATCGGATGATCCGTAATTACGTCTGCCTCGACCGGCTTGAACGTCCCTGAACCGACATGCAGAGTCACAAAGGCATGGGGATGAGAGGCACAAACGGACTCAAACAACGCATCGCTGAAGTGCAGTGATGCGGTAGGGGCTGCAACGGCTCCCTCATGTGCGGCAAAAACGCTTTGGTATTCGCGCTCATCGTCACTGTCGTCTTCCCGACCCAGATAGGGGGGCAGGGGGATATGACCGATCGTATCCAGGATGGGTAAAAGCTCTTCGAATCGGATAAGAGATTCTCCTTGAAAAAAGTTAACCGTGCGTGATCCGTCATCACTCAACGCAATGACCCGAGCCGAGAGATTGCCTTCAAAATTCAGCAACGTTCCCTCTTTTACACGCCCCTTGATGTAAACATTAATGGCATACGCATCCAGCGGACGGTTTATAAGAAGCTCGATAGCACCGCCGCTGCTTTTATGACCGTAAAGTCGGGCTTTGATCACTTTGGTATCATTAAAGAGAATGGAGCAGTTTTCAGGGAGAAATGTGAGCAATGCATCAAAACGGGTATGGGTTATGGAACGATCTGCTCGGTTATAGACGAGTAAGCGGGCATGTTCTCTGGGATGGATCGGATGGGTTGCAATGAGACCATCAGGAAGATGGTAATCATAGCTCTCGGTTAGAAGGGGGTTAGTCAATCGTCTCTTCTTCGTCTTCTTCGATGTAGGCTTCCTCTTTTGGAGCCGGGTTGACAAATCGGACTATGAGGATCGAAACTCCATAAAGGAAAATGAGCGGAACAGCCATTAAGCACTGGGTTAAAATATCTGGTGGTGTTAAGAGGGCAGCAACAATAAAGATCAGGACGATAGCATATCGGAAAAAGCCAATCATCATACGATCATCAATGAGACCTAATAAGGCTAAGAAATAGCAAAAAATCGGTAATTCAAATGCCAATCCGAATCCGAACATAATTTTTGTGAAGAAATCTACATAATCTTCGATGTTGATCATCGGGACAAACGAAGCGCTTCCGAATCCGATCAGGTATTGAAAACCAAACGGAGTAACGACGTAGTAGGCGAATGCTCCGCCGATTAAAAACATTACTGTACCGCCGACGACGATAGGGATCATCATCTTCTTTTCATTGGCATACAGCCCAGGAGCAACAAAAAGCCAGATTTGGGAAAGAATAATCGGTAACGAACCTAAAAGTGCTGCGAAAAAAGAGACTTTCATCGCTACGAAAAAAGTTCCTCCGATTTGATTGGTCGTTGCCATCCCTTTTGCGGCGTTGGGAGACGTTTTTGCTACAAGAGAGAGTGCATCGTTGAGGGGTTGGCTGATCCAGTGCAAAATTGGCTCATAAAAATTAAAGGCAACAAAAAACATGATAATAACAGAAGCGACACTGATTCCGAGCCGCTTTCGAAGCTCGACTAGATGGGGACGTAAATCATCAAACATTAGACATTCTCTTCGATTGGTTTGGTTTCGACCGCTTTAATCTCTTTTGGTTTGGGTGCAAAAGTGACCACTTCGGGTTCTTTCGGTGCTGAAGGAGCCGATGGAGCAATGGAATTAAAATCCAGTTCGCTTTTAATTCCGGTCAATTCGGAACCGATTTCCGTGACATTGGTCATCCGTTCCAATTCCGAGCTTGCGCTGGTCAGTTCATTTTTATAATTGAGTACGTCTTCTTTTATTTCAGAGAGTTTCATCTCTTCTTCAATAGTTGCACGGGCAGTATTGACCGTACTTTTGACACTTCGAAAAAATTTGGCGATTTGCACCATCGTTTCGGGTAGTTTTTCCGGTCCTAAAAACAATACCGCAATAATCGCGATAAGAAAAATTTCACCTAAGCCCATTCCAAACATTGTGTTATCCAAAAAACAAGATTTTTTTAAAGACGCAAATTCTATCCAAAGAAAGTTAAAACCCTTCTACTCTCAGTGCGATTTCATCGGCTAATAAAAAATCGTTGTTAAAATAACGCCCGTTACACAGATTGAGCATCCCTTCTTGGACAAGCAGATCAGCATGTTTTTTTTGTTTTTGGTTCAATAGACTCTCTTCTACTCCGACACAGCTGCGAAAACCTAAAAAGAGTTTTTCACTGAGCAATGCTTCGGGTTCGATTGTTTCAACGCTTATCTCTAAAGGGTTTTGAATGTAGTGTTCTACCGACGTTGAGGGATAATAGCGGCGATTGTCTAAAAATCCGACGGCACCCGAACCCAGACCGATGTAAGGTTTGTGTTCCCAATACCCGATGTTATGACGTGAACGGTATTTTCCGAAATTGGAAATTTCGTATTGGTTAAACCCATTTTCTGCGAGAGTGCGGAACAGCCATTGTGTCTGTTCCAACTCTTCTTGGGCAAGTTCGGGGGTTTTTTCAAACACTGTATTTTCTTCTATAGTGAGAGCATAAAGGCTGATATGATCGATCGGGAGGAGAAGAGCTTGATCAATATCCGCTTTTAAGAGGGCTTTTGTATCTTCGCGCACACCGTATATCAAATCGATACTGAGATGTTTGTACCCGATAGCCGATGCGATGCGGATCGCTTCCAGTGCCTGTTGTGTATGATGGGCGCGTCCGAGCGTTTTTAATTTTTCATTATTAAAACTTTGAACGCCGAAGCTGAGGCGGTTGACTCCCAACTCATACATCCCCTCCAACCAAGAACGGGTAGCACTGTTGGGATTGGCTTCGGACGTGATCTCACATGTATCGGCAAGAAAGGGTTCGATCATCTCAAAAAGCGGACGGTATAAAGATGGTTCGACCGTAGAAGGGGTACCGCCGCCGATAAATACCGTTTCGATGAGATTGTCTCGACTGACATTAAAGCGGGTTAACTCTGTTTTGAGTTGTGAGACAAGGGCATTCATGTACGCTTCGCGCAGGGAAAATTTATCAACATAAGAATTAAACGCACAGTAAGAGCATTTGCTATCGCAAAAAGGGATGTGAATGTATAAAAGCATATGGGATTATAGTATTTTTAATGGCGAATAGTTTACAATACCTCTCTAAAATACACTAAAAGATGGTGAATGACCGAAAAAAAGTTCTACCGACCGAATGTGGCGGCGATTATTGTCTCTCATGAGTATCCTGAGATCAAAGATGTTTTTATCGCCGAACGGAGTGATTTGGTGGGCGTTTGGCAGTTTCCCCAAGGGGGAATTGATGAGGGCGAATCGAGTGAAGAGGCTTTGTATCGGGAGCTCGAGGAAGAGATCGGTACCAACAAGGTAGAGATTATTGCAGAATATCCCGAATGGATTGCGTATGATTTCCCTTCCCACGTTGCGGCAAAAATGGCTCCGTATGCAGGGCAAAAACAGCGTTATTATTTAGTACGTTTGAAAAAAGGGGCTAAAATCGATTTGGATACCAAGCACCCTGAATTTAAAGCGTACCGTTTTGTTGCTATCGATGAGTTGCTTACCCATATCGCCCATTTCAAAAAACCGGTCTATGAGCGTGTCATTTCCCATTTTAGAACCAAGGGGTATCTGTAATGTTAATTGTTCAAAAATTCGGCGGCACCAGTGTCGGCGATTTGGAACGTATCCAAAACGTCGCCAATCGTGTTTCGCAAACACTAAATGAGGGACACCAAGTGGTTGTTGTCGTATCGGCAATGAGCGGTGAAACGAACAAACTGATTGCTTTTGCGGAGCACTATACCTCAACACCTGAACGAAGCGAAGTCGATATGCTTTTAAGTTCAGGCGAGCGTGTTACGGCAGCATTGCTTTCGATTGCCCTTAATGCAATGGGACATAAAGCAACTTCGATGAGCGGTCGTCGTGCCGGAATTGTTACGGATAGTATCCATACGAAAGCACGGATTGAGAGTATTGATCCATCAGGGATGCACGCAGCACTTGCTGAGGGCAAAGTTGTTGTTGTTGCCGGATTTCAGGGTGTAAGCGAAAGCGGTCAGGTTACTACGCTCGGACGCGGAGGATCGGATCTTTCCGCTGTAGCCGTTGCCGGAGCGCTTAAAGCCGATTTGTGTGAGATTTATACCGATGTTGACGGGATTTATACTACCGACCCGCGCATTGAACCCAAAGCACGCAAAATGGATAAAATCAGCTATGACGAGATGCTCGAACTCGCCTCTCTCGGTGCTAAAGTACTTCAAAACCGTTCAGTTGAACTTGCTAAAAAATTAAATGTAAATCTTGTTACCCGATCCAGCTTTAGTGATGCGGAAGGGACACTTATCACAAAGGAAGAGAATATTATGGAACAACCACTTGTCAGCGGAATCGCACTCGATAAAAACCAAGCACGCGTATCACTCAGCGGTGTTATTGACCGTCCGGGAATCGCTTCAGATATTTTTACCCGTTTGGCAGACAACAGTGTCAACATCGATATGATTATCCAAACTTCGGGACATGACGGCAAAACCAATCTCGATTTCACCGTTCCGAAAACAGAGCTTATTGATGCTAAGAAAGTGGTTGAAACCTTTATTGCCAATGATGAAATCAAAGAAGTCGGTTACGACGAAAATATTTGTAAAGTCTCTATCGTCGGTGTCGGTATGAAATCACATACTGGAGTGGCGGCAAAAGCGTTCCAAACGATGGCTCGTGAAAATATCAATATCATGATGATCTCGACTTCAGAGATCAAAGTATCGATGGTAATCGATGAAAAATACGCGGAGCTCTCAGTTCGTTCACTCCACAGTGCTTACGCATTGGATCAATAGTGCGCCAATTTGATCAATGGACATTAGAATCGATCCGCTCCGAAGGGGCATCGATGAGCTGGTTCGAAGAGCAGCGTTTCGAATGGACACCTGCTATCGCAAATGCCATGGATCAAATGATGGGGGGGAAAAGCCTCGTTTTGATCACCGATCAAGACCGAAAATGGTTCGCCCATTACATTACCGCATCCCTCAATAAACGTTTGCCTGATCGACCGCTGATTCCTATCGTCTGTATTGATGCGCTTTATCCCCATTATGATCATATGAGCGGCGGAGAATCGATTGATATGCTCAGCGATATGCTCGATATTACTTTTAAAGGCGAGTATCTTTTTTGGTATATCGGCAAAGGGGATGATCGCCGTGCCGATATTGCAAAACGGTGTACCAATAGTTTATTGTGGATTATGGATGAGCGGTTTCAAAACGCCTTAGTGTTGCGTTCACATGATCCTCTCATCGATATCAAACTGCTGCAGCTTTACCGCCTTTTTGATAAAACGCTTAGTGCCGTGCTGTTCGGGGAGATTAATGTTCGCGAGTGAACGGGGCGGAATCCTGATAACAGGAGAACTGGAAGAGCGGGCCAGAGAGATTGAGGAGTCGTTGCATCCTTTGCGTTGTGTCACCTTTATGCGTGATGATTTCAAAATCGAAGATGCCAAAGAGGTGATTTCCGAGGCGTATAAAAGCGAAGAAAATACTAAAACGCTGATACTCGGAGCCAAAAGTTTCACGGTACCTGCTCAGAATGCTCTCCTAAAAATCCTCGAAGAGCCTCCTCGAAACATTGTCTTTATCCTGATAGCCCCCAACAAAAGCACTTTTTTACCTACCGTCCGTTCACGTCTTACGATGACACAAGAACATCATGAACGTATCTATGAGCCTTTGCCGATCACTTTGAAAAATCTCGATCTTTCAGGATTGTTTGCGTTTGTCAAAGAACATGACCGTCTAAAAAAACATGAAGCCAAAGCACTTATCGAGCAACTTATGCATCAGGCGATTCATATCGAAAAGCTTCCTCTGACTTCATCACAGCTTGAGGGATTTGACAAGGCACTTCGACTCATCGAACTTAACAGCCGATTTCAAAGTGTTTTGGTTATGGTTTTGACGAATTTTCTCAAAGAGGTCAAACGTGGTCGTTGAGAAACTTTCCAATACGATCGATCTGCATCGCGAGCTTAAAGCCTTAGGGGTAGACAGTGGCGGTATTTCGATTTTGGCGGATAAAGGGAAAATGCACTTGATCCGCATCCGCGATCTGCATGTGGGTGCGGCTAATATTCTCAAACAAGATGCTTTGAGTATCGGTGCTGATTTGGCGGTACCCAAGGGGACGGTAACGGCATTAACTCCCCGAGTGGATGTTTTACTGATTGCAACCGAACGCCAGCTGCAACAACTCGCCAAAAAAGAGAAAGCGCAACCGTTCGGACTTAAACAGCTTTCTGTAGAACTGGAGAGTTTCTGTCATGCAAAGTATGAGAATGAGATTTCTATTATGGGAATACTCAACGCGAATGATGACAGTTTTTATCATGCCAGCCGGTTTCAGGGTAATCAAGCGATTGAACGAATCGAGAGTATGATTAACGAGGGTGCTGATATCATCGATCTCGGCGGTGTATCGAGCCGTCCGGGAAGTATGGCTGTGAGTGCGGAGGAAGAACTGCGACGTGTCCGTCCTATTATCGATGCACTATACGAACAGCGGTTGTATGAGAAAACAACATTCAGTCTGGACAGTTATGAACCGGAGGTAATTTCGTATGCTTTGGAACGAGGTTTTACGATTATCAATGACATCACAGGATTGGCAAACGATGAGGTCGCACGGTTATGCGGCAGTTACGGTGCAACAGCCGTTATTATGCATATGCAAGGTCAACCTGCAACTATGCAGGAAAATCCCGCCTATTCATCTGTTATTACTGATGTAGAACACTTTTTTCGTGAACGGATAGCAAAGGGGTCGTCGTATGGAATCAAAGAAATTATCTTGGATTGCGGAATCGGTTTTGGTAAACGGTTAGAGGATAATCTCTCCCTTATTACCCATCAAAGCCATTATCTGCGTTTAGGAAAAAAATTGTTGGTGGGTGCAAGCCGCAAATCAATGATTAATGCGATTTCCCCATCAAGCAGTGATGAACGATTAGCGGGGAGCTTGGCGATTCATCTCAAAGCGATAGAGCAGGGCGCATCTATTGTTCGGGTACACGATGTAAAAGAACATGCACAGGCGATACACGTCTGGAAAGCATTAAGAGGCTAATGATGAGTAATACGGTTGTTATTATCACTTTATCGCTTTTGGTATTGCTCTCCCCGTTTTTATCCCGTGTCAGCAGAATACCGGTTGTAGTCGTTGAGATCATGATGGGAAGTTTTGCAGCCTATTTCGGATTTTTGGTGGAAAACGAATTGTTTAAAATCATTGCCGAAGTCGGATTCTTGTACCTGATGTTCTTAGCGGGGATGGAAGTCGATCTTAAAGGATTTCAATTTGAGAAAAAATCGTTAATTCGACGCACTATACTTTTTTTTCTAATGGTATACGGATTTTCATTTGCTTTGGTTGCCTACTTCCATCTGAGCGAAGTGTATATGGTCTCTTTCCCTATCTTTTCGCTTGGAATGTTGATGGCATTGATCAAAGAATACGGTCGTAATGAACCTTGGCTTGCATTAGCCCTCAATATCGGTATTGCAGGAGAACTGATCAGTATTCTGGCAATGACGGTACTCAATGGGGGATTGACATACGGATTCAATATCGATTTTTTCTTTACACTGCTTGTCTTGGTTGGTTTTTTGATCGGTTTTGTCCTTTTTTTCCGTGGAATACGGATTCTTTTTTGGTGGTATCCCGGGCTTAAAACGCTCATCATGCCCATGGAGGACAGTAAAGACCAGGATGTCCGTTTTTCAATGGCACTTCTTTTTATCTTAATCGGAGTCATGCTCCATTTTAAAATCGATGCAATTTTGGGAGCATTTTTAGCAGGGATGTTGATCACGACTTATTTTAAACACAAAATAGAGCTTCCCGAAAAGCTTTCATCGTTTGGATTTGGCTTCTTGGTCCCCATTTTTTTTATTCATGTCGGCTCAACGCTCTCATTGGATGCTTTTTCGGATCCATTGATTTTGGAATTGGCCCTTGTAATCGCGATCGGAATCGTCTCCATCCGCTTGATAGCAGGAATCAGTGCATTTACCGGTTATTTCGGATTTAAAAACGCTTTATTGTTTTCCCTTTCGAATTCGATGCCGCTCACCTTTTTGGTGGCGATTGCAACCTTGGGGTATCATGCGCAAGCCATAAGTCATGACGAGTATTACGCATTTATTATGGCAAGTATGGGGAGTGCAATATTTTTAATGATTGCAATTAAGATTTTATATTCATTTTTTAACCGTAATATGGGTGGAAAATAGGTTTGATTTTGACAATTTTTAGTGAAAACAAGGTACAATCGACAAATTAGGCAAGGTAGCGCCATACGGATAGAAGTTACCTTAAGCGAGAAGGAGTCACGTGGATTTAACGGTCATTTTAGGAATCTTAGGCGCGATTACTACTATTTCTATCGGGGACTTGATGGAGGGTGGGAATCCTGTACATGTTGTCCATATCACTTCGCTTATTATTATCATGCCGACAACACTTTTGGCGTCTATGGTCAGTACGGATGTTGAACATGTCAAAGGGGCATTCAAAAGTCTCGGAATGATTTTCAAAAAATCTCAGGTTAATCTGCATGAGCGGATTAAAGAGATTGTGGATCTCTCCATTATGGCACGTCGTGACGGACTGTTGTCGTTGGAACAAAAAGTTTCACAACTCGATAACGACTTTTTGAAACAGGGACTCAGTATGGCCGTTGACGGAAATGAAATACATACTATTTCTGAAACCCTTGAACAAGTGATTGAAGAGACCGAAGAATACTATCACGGGTGTGCACACTATTGGATTTTGGCTGGGGAAACATCTCCCGTTTTGGGTCTCGTCGGGGCGGTTCTGGGGCTCATCTTGGCACTTCAAAAACTTGACAGCCCTGCAGAAATGGCCGAAGGGATTGCGGGGGCGTTTACTGCTACCGTAACCGGGATTTTCAGTGCATACGTTTTGATCGGCCCGATGGGGAATAAATTGAAAGCCAAAGCACATCATGTTGTTAAAGAACAAAAGATGATGCTAGAAGGGATCATCGGAATTGTACATGGTGACAATCCTCGTACACTTGAAGCCAAATTGCTTAACTTCCTTTCACCTGTGGAAGAGAAACACAGTCAGTTTAATTGATGAGACAATAGATGGGCAAGAAAAAATGTAAAAAATGCGAATGTCCGGCAGGGGAAAAATGGGCAGTTCCGACGGCCGACTTTTTCAGCCTTTTGCTGGCACTTTTTATTGCGCTTTATGCGATTGCATCTGTTAACAAAGAAAAACTCCGTGCAGTAAAAGAGGAATTTGTCAAAATTTACGATTATGCTCCGGCACCTGAGACCACCAGCCCGGTTATACCGATGGAAGCAGAGGTTAAACCGGTACCGGATGCTTCTGCTAATCCCGCAGGACAAATGCCGGTTGAAGAGGGCGGAGCACTTTTAACAGGTGATCCTCAGACGCAACAATCCATTGAAAAAATGATGAGCAAACTTCAACAAGACTTGGGTGACCAAGCCGGAAGCGGTGCCGGACCATTAGACGAAACGATAGACGGTGTTTTATTAAAATTACCGGTCAGTATACCTTTCCGCGGTTCAGATGCGACGGTTGATGATGAAGAAAAACATATGTTCCTAAGACGAATTGCCGAAATTATTAATACGTTGCCGGCATCGGTAGATATTTCCGTCAGAGGTTATACCGACAATGCACAACTTCCCGCAGGCGGGCGATATCAAGATAACCTCGAATTATCCAGTGCCCGTGCAGCCAATGTTGTCAGAGAATTGATACGTGATGGGGTTAGTGCAGAGCGATTGTCATCCGCAGGTTTCGGTGCATCAAATCCTATTGCGTCCAATGCGAGAGAAGAAGATCGGGTTAAAAACCGACGTGTCGAATTTTATATGTTTGTCTCAGATAAAAAAGCGGTTGAACCGAAAAAACAGCAAACTGTTTTAGATGCATTAGGCAAAATCCAGAAACCTCAATAATATTCATAAGAGAGGAAGATATCTTCCTCCTTTCTATTCAAAACGTATCTTAATCCCCTTTTATTTTCTCGTTTCTGCAAAACAAACACAGTATACGAAATGGCGTACTGATGAACGAATTAAATAGATGAAAGGGGTAAAGTAAATATGTGAGGGGTATTTGGCTTAATAGCCAAATAGAATTTTTAGAATAAAGAAGAAGATCGCTGCCATCGCTGCGGATGCCGGAAGAGTGATTACCCATGCCATTGCGATAGGGCGCATTAGTGCCCAGTTTGCATTGCGGTTGAGCATCCCTATACCGATGATTGCTCCGACAAGAATATGGGTCGAGGATACGGGAATCCCCATTTTGGTTGCGAGTAAAATAACGAGCGTTGCTCCCAGTTCGGCTGCAAAACCGGTAACCGGAAAGATTTCGGTGATACGGCTTCCAACGGTATCAATAACCTCTTTACCGATAAACCATAAGCCGGCTACGAGAGCAACACCAAACGTTGCCATAGCGATAATCGGAACCGGCGATTCGGTATTGATCTTGCCGGTGGCTAAAATATCGATAATTGCCGCAAACGGCCCGATAGCATTGGCAATGTCATTAGCTCCATGGCTGAACGCGAATGAAGAGGCTGTGAGAACTTGCAGCATACTAAAGACGCGCATGGTTGCTTTGTGCGGAGTATCTTTGTGCATTACTTTGATAATGGCATAAACAACCCCATACATAAGGGTAGAGAGAACTGCGAGGAGGACAAAGATTTGGGTGTCATCCAAATCGAGATGAGCATGTTTTAACCCTTTAAACAACAGCATTCCGGCAATCATCGCTGTACCGAATGCCGCTGCGATCGGTGCATGCGTACGAAGGGCATAAAAAGCATTTTGTTTTTTCTTGAGACGGTTCAGCTCATGAACTTGGTTCTGATAAGTTGTTTTTTCTTCAGATGAGGCAGTTGCTTCGTTGTAGGATGCTTTCAGTGCACTTAGCTGATCTTTGATGGAGTCAATATGGGCTTCGACTGCATCGTTGTAGTCAAGGATGTTTCTTTTCAAGTACCAATAAATTCCATACGATGCCATCCCCCCTAAAATCGGTGATACGACCCAACTGATAGCAATTTTGGTGATTTGATCCCAATGAACCAGACCGAAAACCGATTCGCCTGCTTGCATGGTTACATATCCCAGAGCGATAGACCCCCCTAAGATTCCTCCGACAATAGCGTGGGTTGTGGAGACAGGATACCCTTTTCTTGATGCGTAAAGGAGCCATGTTCCTGCAGAGAGGAGTGAACCCATCATGACAAAAACAAAAAGCATCGGATCAAAATCCATTGCTGAGATATCGACGATCCCTTTTCGGATTGTATCCGTTACTGCCGCACCCGCGAGCATCGCTCCGCCAAGTTCGAAGATGGATGCGATCATAAGCGCTTGCTTAACCGTTAATGTTTTAGCACCGACGCTTGTTCCGAATGAGTTGGCAACATCATTACCGCCGATGTTGAATGCCATAAATACCCCAAAAAGGGTAGCAATGATGAAGAGGGTATGGTTGTCTGCGAGATAATTAAATCCCCACACCATAAAAACGGTAGTCATGAGAACAAAAATACCAGCGAAAAAGAGGTTGTCACGCGAGAACATGAATACTTCCTAAAATTAAGATGATAAACGAGGGCCGGAATAATATTACGAAACCGCTACAAAATGGTTACGAAATGATTACAAAATTATGCCCATTTATCTCTTTGAAGAGACTTTGACGGGCATAAGAAGAGGGGTTATGGGAGAAGAGTAGCTTTGATGATTTTTTGAGTTTGGAGCGGTTTGTCACCGCCGTATTGGCCATTGGTTTGAACGTTGTTCAATTTATTGAGCGTATCCATTCCTGCTACGACTCGACCGAATATAGTGTGATAACCGTTGAGCCATGGTGTAGGCGCCGTGGTAATGAAAAATTGGCTTCCGTTGGTACGCGGTCCTGCATTGGCCATTGCTAAAACACCGGCCTTGTCAAATATGACACCGGATTTAAACTCATCTTTAAACGGTTTTTTCCACATCGATTCTCCTCCGGCACCGGTTCCGGTAGGATCGCCACCTTGAACCATGAAATTGTGGATGATTCGGTGGAACGTAAGGCCGTTATAATAACCGTTTTTGGTGAGAGTCGTAAAGTTTTCGACGGCCAGAGGTGCAACGTCTTCATATAGTTCCAAGGTTATATTTCCCTGTGTGGTCTCTAATAAGACACGTGGATGACCGGCGGCAAAGCTGAGGACTGCGGTGACAAGTAAAACGAGAAGAAAGCGCATTAAGACTCCTGTAGATGTGGTGTAAAGGTGAGGCAAACGGAATTCATACAATAGCGTAGACCGGTTGTCGCTGGGCCGTCCGGAAAAACGTGACCCAAATGGGCGTCGCAAGTAGCACAAAGCACTTCGACACGGATCATCCCGTGTGAAATGTCTCGTTTCTCTTCAAGCACTTCAGGGGATATCGGACGATCAAAACTCGGCCATCCGGTGCCTGAATCAAATTTAGCGGAGGAATCAAATAACGGTGTGCCGCAGCAGACACATTTATAGATCCCTTTTCCTTTAAATTCAGCATATTCGCCGCTGAATGCCCTTTCGGTTCCATGTTGGCGTGCAACATGATACGCTTCGGGTGAGAGGAGCGATTGCCACTCTTGGTCGGTTTTGATCACTTTGTTCATTGCAAGCCCCTGTAACTAAGAATGTTGTAACGAGATTATAGTTGCCGTTTCTGATGCACGGCTTAGTATAAACGGATAATCGTTATTTTCTTGTAGGGATATAAGATATAAATGAGGCACGGAGATTCCGCTAAGACATTCAGGAGTTGTGAGGATTAGATCATCCAGATTTCTGTATTGTAAACTAAACGAGGGAGTTAAAATTTGGCAATTGATTTGTAAATATTCATCAATGGCTTTTTTGTATTCTTCAGTTGTTTCAAAATCAGGAAGGACGATTACAATATGAGACAACGGAGCTGATTCCAGTCGTGTATGTATGCTGTTAAGAAGGGTTGTGAGTAATGTTTGCTCACTGCATTGGATGAGATGATGTCGTGCATCATATCGGTAATGATTAATCAGTTTGTGATCGTCGTGAGATGATGGAGATGCCGAAACGGAACACAAGAGCAGGAAACGATTGGATTTTTGTTTTTTTAGTGTTTCAATAAAGTCGAGCTGCATATGATCCGTATCATCGCAAAGTATGACGGTAGATTCTTGAAAGTGTTTCCGATATTCCGTAGATTCCTTCTGTTCAGGGGTATGAAAAGAGAGGGAGGCGATGTCGATACTAAGTGCACCGTAATCGATCAATCCCATCAATTCGTCTCGTAAGAGTTCTCCTCCTAGTTTCGTCGGAGTAATAATCATCACTTTTTGTGTCGGGTCATCAAGCAATATCAATAAAGCTTTTCGCAGTAAAACGGTACTTTTACCACTTCCGTAATCGCCGCATAAAAGGTTGATTGAAGTGTTTAACGGTGTATTTAAAAATGTGATTTGCTCTTCTGAAATTAAAGAGCCGAAGGGGTTGGACTCCGTTGGCAGGAGCAAAGTATGGGAAGTGAGAGATCCAATGACTTTATTAAGCGAGAGAGGTTCAGTCTGAGAAGGGGCGAGGGCTTTCAATTTTTCTTCAATAGATTCTTTTAGCTCATTTTTAAAAAGCAGCCGCCCTTTCGGAAGAAGTTCATGGAAAGATGAATCCAGAGAGTCAAATTCGATTTCAGAAAGATTCGGCATCCAAAAAAAACGCTCGATAGGGGTAGAATCAAAGGACAATACGTCATCAAGTTTTTGATGAATCCTCCGTTCGGTATTTTCCAAACGGGTTGCAGCGGATTTCTTACTCCGTTTGGATGAACGTTCGACCTGAGCCCCTTTTAACTCGTTAAGGTTCCATAAAATTTTTTCTCCGAAATAGATCCCTTTATTCGGTAGAAACATCAGCAGATCGATTGGAGTAATCGTATTATGGTGGTAAAGTTTAAAATTTTCAAAAAAAGCTCCATCCTCTTCTACTGCAATCGATTGAAGTAGTTTGATACCTTCGGTACTATTTTCATCTGCAGCAACGATGGTTTGAGGTTTGTTAGAGATAAAGCGATTTAATAAAGATTTAAACACTCAAAGACTCTTTTCCTGGATTTACGTTTGATGGTATAAACGCTTTTGTAGTAAAAATTATAACTGAATTTAAATGATACAGTGTTAACAGGTTATATTTTGTAAGGAGAAGTGCCGAGGGAAATCCCTCGGGTGAGAAAGAGGAAATTATTTTCCGGCAGCAACGCTGTCTTTAAGACTTTTGCCCGGTTTAAATTTAGGAACCATTTTGTCAGCAGTGCTGTACGTTTTAGTAGTTCCAGGAACTTTACCGCTTTTCCCTTTTTGAAGAGAAGACGCAAAACTACCAAAACCTACCAATGAAACTTCTTCTTTCGCAACAAGAGCTGCGGTTACTGCTTCTGTGAAAGCTTTAATTGCTGTTTCAGCTTCAACTTTTGTTTTATAACCGCCGCTTTTTTGAACCAACTCTACGAATTGTGCTTTATTCATTTATTGCCCTTGATCTTAGATATGCGAATAACACTTGAACCTCGTATACATCGGAGTATACAAGGCATAAGTGTTTTAGCCGCGAATACTTTAATATCTCTTACCTTAAATTTTTCTTCTTTTTTGCATTTTGTTGAATAGTTTTGTGATTTTGTGGTTTTTTAGACTGATTTTTAGCCATCTTCTCGAATTATGGGTTAATAAAAGCGGTGAAGCAAACTTTTTGGCATCGAAACGTTCACTCAGGGTTTTACCCCAAATTGACCATTTCTTCATAAAGTTTTGAGAAGAAGAGATCGATAAAAAGACTTCTTCCAACCCGATGCGTTCTTGTTCACTTAAACTGCTCATGATTTATCCCCTAACTTATTAATTTTCCGTACTACTCGGATAATTTCATCATCCTCCAGCATTCCTAGCATATCGAGTACGGCTTTAGCTGCTTGAGGCTTGGCATTGCCCAGTCTCCAATCCTGATATGTCCGCATGGAAATTCCCAATTTTCCAGCCATCTCTTTTTGAGAAATCTTCTTTCCATTGTGCTGTGCCTCAATGGCATTGTGAAGAAGATTAAAAAGATCACTCATTTCCATTACTCCATTGTAATATGCTTTTCTTAAAATAAACATTAAAACGTATAAAATATAATTAAAAATACATATATAAACATTTATAACGTAGTATATATACACATATTTATACAAAGCATAATCTATACCAAGTTATAAAACTGTTATAACTGATATAATATACGGAAAACCGTATTAAAATAATATTGAATATTCTAGAAAAATGGATGAACGAGGTAGATTAAATGATATGAAGTGTAAGAGGTGTTAAAAATTTAGTAGAGAAAAAGAGGAAAATGATTTATGAAACAGGGTGATAAAAAAAGGGGGGAGTCCCCTTTAGGAGAGAAAATCGGTGTAATCGTATTTAGAGAGATCGACGTAAAATTCTCCCTCTTTTTGGATAATTCGTATATCACTTCCATAGGCAAGCTCAAAGCGGCGTTTAACCGATTTACGCTCATCCGAACCCATACCGATGAATTTGAGGTACCGTTTAAGTTCGATTATACCATTAGGAAGGGACGGTGTGACAGGGGGTGTAGCTGTAATATCGACATCATGAACACTGTTGCCTTGTGAAAGAAGCAGTTTGGTATTGATCACTTCCAAAAGATTTTTCAATTGTTCATCTTTGGCGGTATAAATTTCTTCAATTCGCTCGCGTTCGGCAATGAGCATTTGCTCTTTGTCGTTAATAAGCCGATCTATTTTATTCTCAAGCTCTTTGATTTTGAGTTTAAGCTGTTGATTTTCTTTTTGATAGAGGGCAATAATCATCCCAACCGTTGTTTTTTGAGGGGCAGGTACAGAGGAAGATGGTTTGCTACTTTGTGCTATTTCTTGACGTTTCGTTTCATCTAAAGAGCTTCGTGGAACTATAATATAGGTTACGCCACCTTCAATAATATAATTTAGACGTTTGGTCCGGAGTTTATTTTGGATCATCTCTTTCGACATTTTGAATGTCTTAGCATATTCATCAACGGTAAAACGCACACATCCTCCTTATGGGATTTATCTCTATTATCTTAGCAAAAAATTGCATTGACCCTGATTATCGTTTTTTTGAGGGGATACTCCAGTCCGGTTTTGGAGGAGGGATGATTCCACCTTTGCGCATCCAGATCAAATATCCGTTACGGGTAAGGTTATGTTTGTCCTGAAAGGTATGCAACGAACTGTGGCGAAATTCACATTTTTCCAAAAGGGCGTGGAAATCGGCATGTAAGTGTAAAAACTCTTGCAATACTTCATACGCGCGATCTGAAATGATTACCGTACTGATTATAAGGTTTTTGATTTCAATATATCGGGCACATTCATTCAACCCGTCACCGACAAAATTTTCATGTCCCAAGATATCTTCAAACCGATGTACTTTCCCTGTGTGAACCGCAACACGGATCCCGCGAAAATAGGGATACTCTTTTGCGATCAAATCGGAAAAATGGATAAAAGAGAGCCCTAAAATAGGACCGAATCCTTTTAAACTCGGATGTAATATACAATAAAATCCATCTCCCGTCGGGATGATTCCCTGTAACATTTTTTCCATTGGGATACCGGAGCTTTTGACCATCTTCTGGATCATTTTTTTATAGGTGAGTGAGAGATAGGAGATGATTTCGAGTTGTTCATTCATCGATAAACGGGAGAAGTCAATAATATCGATGAGGACAATATCGGTATCGATTGCTCTTTGGTTCATTATTGCATTCCTATCACTTATATATCTTATTGTATTCTAAATTTGCTGAGATTGTTCAAAACTTAACGGCATCACTTCTAAGAACAGCACGGAAATGTGTTACCATTTCCGTAAATTTAACGCAGGCAACTATATATGCAAAAACGAACGAAGATTGTAGCGACTGTTGGTCCGGCATCGGATAAGGTTGAAATACTTGCGGCACTTATCAAAGCCGGAGTCAATGTATTCCGACTTAATTTTTCACATGGAACACATGAATATTATTCAGAAGTTTTATCCAATATCCGTAAAGCTATGCGTGATACGGGATTACTGGTCGGAGTATTACAAGACATTTCAGGTCCGAAAATACGTATCGGAGAACTTAGCGAAGATTTTTATCTCGAAATCGGAGATCGTCTCGATTTCTATTTTGAAATATGTGAGGGGATAAAGGTAGAAGAAAAGCACTATAAGCTCTCCATTAATCAAAAGGATATTTTGCAGAAGCTGAATGTCGGCGACATAATGTATCTATACGACGGCACAATTCGAGCCCGTATAGATGAAATCTGCGATGTTTTCGTTCGGGCGACAATCGAAAACAAAGGGGTGCTTTCTTCGAATAAAGGGGTCAATTTTCCCAATACCCACTTAGGAATCGATATTTTGACCGATAAAGACAAAATGGATATGGCATGGGGTATCGCGAATAAGGTGGACTTTATGGCGATTTCCTTTGTTCAAAATGCCCAGGATATGATCAATGCACGTGACGTGGTTCGCTCCTATGGCGCAGAGGTACAGTTATTTGCGAAAATAGAAAAATTTGATGCGGTTGAAAATATTGATGAAATTTTGCGTAATTCAGACGGAATAATGGTAGCCAGAGGGGATTTGGGAATTGAAGTCCCTTATTACCGAGTACCGACCATTCAGAAGATGTTGATCGATAAAGCGAATGAACATTCCAAACCGGTCATTACCGCAACACAGATGATGCTGTCGATGACGGAAAAAGATATGGCGACACGGGCGGAGATAAGTGACGTAGCGAATGCCGTTCTTGACGGGACTGACGCAGTAATGCTCTCGGAGGAGAGTTCCATCGGACATGATCCGGTGTTGGTAGTTGAGACGATGGTGAATACGATTCAAGCGATTGAGGAGATTTATCCGTTCGGCAAATTTGATTTCGGGTATGACGATCAGATGGATGTGGTCAACGAATCCGCTGTCCGTTTAGGTGATTCATTGAACGCAGAGGGAATCATTGCAATGACAACCTCGGGGTCATCTGCTAAAAAACTTTCTCGTTATCGTCCCAGAATGACAATTTATGCAGCGACACATGAAGTGAGAGTTGCACAGTTGCTCACTATTGTATGGGGGGTTGTTCCGGCATATCTCATCAAAAAAGGGCGGATCGAAGAGATGTTGAGCGATATTATCCAAAACGGTTTGAAGCGGAAAATTATCCAAAAAGATCAAACCTATATTTTTACGGCAGGATATCCGATAGGTATGCCGGGAACTACTAATATTATTCGAGTTTTACGCGAAAACGAGATTACTTTTTTCGGCGAAACAAAATCTCATCCGGCTAAAACAAAAAAAAGTGGGGAGAATGAGATCCCAACTTTGTTTTGATCTAAATATCAATAGTGTAAATATGGACTGAAAATTGCTTTTTAGTTGTCTGAGGGGCCTAAATGTTTGTTTCGTCACACACAAGCCCCTCCAAACTCGATCCTTTACGCTACAATTTCATCTATGAAAACCGATACCCTTTTTACGAAACCTATA
Source organism: Sulfuricurvum sp. (assembly GCF_028712165.1). GTDB lineage: Bacteria > Campylobacterota > Campylobacteria > Campylobacterales > Sulfurimonadaceae > Sulfuricurvum. The sequence continues at coordinate 45,983 of NZ_JAQTQR010000007.1, forward strand.
TCTAAACAATTTGAATTTGATGCAGATGTTGCAGCCGTATTTGATGATATGCTGGTACGCTCTGTCCCTTTTTACAAAGAGTCCCAAGCACTTACCCGCCGATTTACCCTCAATGCTCTCTCAGATGGGGGAATCGTGTATGATTTAGGATGTTCAACTGCCTCTTTGCTCCTTGAGATAGAGCGTGCAGCTGGCAAAAATAGCACTATTCGTTTGATCGGTATTGATAATTCGCCTGCCATGATCACACATGCCCACAAAAAACTGGAAGCATACGGTTCCGATATCGAACTCTATGAGGGAGATATCCTCCAATTTCCGTATGAAAAAGCACAAGTCATTATTAGTAACTATACTCTTCAATTTATTCGTCCAATGGTGCGTGATACGTTGGTGCGGAAGATCGCGGAAACATTAAACGAAGGCGGGTCTTTTATTTTTAGCGAAAAAGTGGTGAGTGAAGATCCGAAACTGAACAAAGAGTTGATTGATTGCTATTATGAGTTTAAAAAAGTGCAAGGCTACAGTGAATATGAGATTGTTCAAAAGCGTGAAGCACTAGAGAACGTCTTAATCCCTTATACCATGAATGAAAATATTCAAATGGCGAAAAATAATGGATTTAAAACGTGCGAAGTTCTTTTTAGATGGGCTAATTTTGCAACGTTTATAGCAATTAAATAACGGCTATCTAACGCTTCCGCTTTCAGAATTCTGTGCAGGTTGAAGCGCCTCTTTTATATCTTTATAATCAACAAGGTTTTTATCGCATTGTTTATGATAATACCCTTGTGCGTCATAATACTCTTCACAGTCGTTGTAATAACGCATACTGACTCCGCGCTCGTTAAAACAACCTGCAAATAAAATCGGAATCAGAATTAAAAAATAGTGTTTTTTCATAGGGTAATTGTATCTCATCGGGGTTTAAATCCATCCGTGCTTTTACAAAACTCTCTCAAAAAACATTCAGTGTCACATTTAGGATTTTTAGCGGTACAGATGTATCGTCCGAACAGAACGAGTCCCTGATGCAATTGATGGAGATTGGTTTTAAATTTTTTCACCAGGGTCTCTTCGGTTGAGGTGGCACTAAGGTCATCACTTAATCCCAATCGATGGCTGACACGAAAGACATGGGTATCTACCGCCATCAAATTCGCTTGTGTGTATTCAATGAGAACGACATGTGCTGTTTTTTGACCTACGCCGGCTAACGTTACCAGCTCTTTCTCATCTAAGGGTATTTCTCCCCCATAAACCTCCACAACTCTTTTCGCCATTGCGATTAGATTAATTGCTTTGTTATTAAAAAAAGAGCAGCTTTGAATAATTTTTTTTACATGATCAATATCGGCATTTGCCAGATCGTTTGGAGTTGGGTATGCTTCGAATAATGCAGGTGTGATGAGGTTAACCCGTTTGTCGGTACATTGGGCGGATAGGGCCACGGCGATCACTAACTCATACGCATTTGTGTAGCTCAGTTCTGTTACCGCATCGGCATATCGTTCTAAAAGAGCTGATTTGAGTGCATCAATCTCTTTTTTTGTCGCTTTTTTCATCCAAAATATCCATTTTTTTAGGCCGTATTGTATCACGACACGTAAAAAAAACATGAGTATGCGAATTTTGTGTTACAATAACTGATTTCCATGCAAATTAATTGAGGGGACAACTTTGGGGTTACTACAGATAATTAAAAATTTTTTTACTAAAGACGATCATCGTTTTGCGGAGGAGGGTAATCAGAATATTAATAAAGAGCTCTTTTATAAGGTTTTGGACACGGATACTGCCGCATTGCTTTTCTTTACAAAAGAGAATGGATGGATTGGAGCGAACAAAGCTTTTTTTGACTTAGTACCTCTTCAAACGATTGAACAGCTACGGAGTAGTCATGAGAGTATCCGCGAACTTTTTGATCATGAAGATGAAGAGGTATTTACCGAATTTGATAAAAGTTGGCTTGATTATTTACGAACCCATTTTCCTAAAGGGTACGGGCTTACTATTATAGATCCTTCAGGGAAAGTTCACACAATGTCGGCAACATCCACTTTAATTCAAGAAAGCGGAACGGATCTTTATCTGTTACGACTGGAAGATCAGAGTGATCTTGTTGATCTAAAAGCAGAAGTGGTGAAAGTAGAACAGCTCAAAACGAAGTTTCTAGCCAATATCGGGCATGAATTCCGTACACCGATGAACGGTATCTTAGGATTTGTCGAGCTTCTTTCGAAAACATCTCCGAACGATACTCAACTAGAATATATTCATTCGGTACAAGGTTCAGCACGCAGTCTAATGTCAAATATCGAAAATCTGCTTGATTTGGCTCAAATGCAAAATGGTCGTTTGAACGCCATCAAAAGTGAATTCAATATTGTTGCCGAAATGGAGGAACTGGCTCGCGGAGCTGTTTCGATGGCAGGGGATAAAGGAGTCAATGTTTCATTTTTTATTGACCCGAAACTTCCAACCTACATAAGCGGCGATATCCGTAAAATTAAACAAGTCATCAATAACCTTTACAATAATGCATTGAAATTTACCCCTCAGGGTGGACGTATTACGATTGAGATAAAGCTCCTCAAGCGCAATACGACGGGAACGTGTAATATCGGTTTTATGGTCAAAGATACAGGAAAAGGGATCAGTAAATCGGATCTGAGTTATATTACCCGTCCATTTGTTTCTGGCGATCATGCCGATAGCCGTTTAGGTGTCGGTCTGAGTCTGTCTCATGGGCTGATTTCCCTTATGGGTGGTGAACTTAAAATCACCAGTGATGAAGGGCGCGGTTCATCATTTAGCTTTGCCTTGACATTGGACGGGTCTTCCGACCATGCAATGCAAATGATCAATGCCCATAGCGTCAAAGTTATTCTTGTTGATGAAAAACGACTGGATGATGCCAACCATTTGACAAACTATTTACGTAGTTTCGGGGTAAGTGTCACGAAAACACAAATGCTGGATGAAACCATTTTTTCGGATGCAGAAGTGGTTTATGTTATTGCATCACAGGAAAAAAGTGATTGGACGATGCCGTTTGCACGGATGCAACGAACATGTAAAACGGTTTTGCTTCTGGAAGAACATGAACGGCTTCAGGCAAAAATGCTCCATTTGATTGATACTTCTCTTTCCAAACCGCTATTACCAACCACTTTGTTGGAGCATTTAGTGGAAGTATTAGGCCTACAAAAAGAGACTCCGGCTGCTGCACCACAAATTCAACATGGTGTAAGTGCACTGGTAGTAGAGGATAATTTAATTAACCAGCGTTTGATTAAATTGTTGCTCAAAGAGTATGGGATCGCTGTTACAGCTGTCTCTAACGGAGATGAAGCGGTAGAAAGTTGTCGAGAGCACAAGTTTGATATCGTTTTTATGGATATTGATATGCCGATTAAAGACGGTATTCTGGCGACCCAAGAGATCAAGGCAGAAGAAGGGCCGGCACGTGTTGGAAGAATGCCGATTATTGCATTAACCGCACTGGCTATGGAGGGAGATCGCGAGTATATTTTAGGACGAGGATTGGATGATTACCTTTCTAAACCGCTTACTCGTGAAAAACTGGAATATATTCTTCACAAATATCTACACGTAAGTGCATAAGGAACGAAGATGATTTACTTAGAAAGTTTCACAAAGGATTATGCTCCTGTAGTAACGTTGCTCACTTCGTGTGCCCAATTACATTCTGATCCGATGATATATGCCGATATTTCAGGATCTTTGATCGGATGCAATGAACTGCTGATGGAATTTTTAGGTGCCAAAACGCTTGAAGAGATAGCCCCTTTGCAGGAGTGGTTTGAACCTCAAGGGGTCAATCTTACTTTTCTCCTTTCTCAATCTGGGAATTATCGGGGTAAAATCAATTCGAGTGGAGTTACTTACGATGTCTCAGTAAAATCTGAAACGATAGTATTGGAAAATTTTCCAATGGTTGGCGTTGTTTTTCGAGATACATCGATTATTGAGAGAGCACGCGCCGCAGAACGTTATTTCGAAGATTTTAAAAAGAAGTTCCTGACTAATATTTCTCATGAATTCCGTACCCCTATGAATGCCATTATCGGTTTCAGTGATCTGCTCAAAAGCTCACCACTGAGTTCATGGCAGCTTGAGTACGTTCAAATGACGAGTCGAAGTGCTCTGTCAATGATGCGTAATATTGAAAATCTTTTAGAGATGATGCAGGTCGAGAGTGGAAGTATTCATACGAATTTAGCCCTCTTTAATCCTCTAGAAGTCTATGAAAGTTTTTCTCAGCAGTTTGGTGATCTTGCCCTCTCTAAAGAGATCGATTTGATGTTTTTAATTGATCCGCATTTGCCAAAAACAATGATCGGTGATCAGGATAAAATTCTTGCGGTTATGCGCAATCTGATCCAAAATGGTATTAAGTTTACTGAAGATGGAGGACGTGTCCTCGTTGAAATACTGATTGCGAAAGAAGAAGGTAATTTTATTGAGGTTGAATATGCTGTAAGCGATACGGGTATCGGTATTGAAAGTGAAAAAATCAAGACACTCTTACGCCCTTTTGCCTCAGCCTGGGATAATCAACGCAAAGGTAAAGACGGTCTCGGAATTGGTCTTAGCTTAAGTCATAAATACGTTGATATGATGGATTCACATTTGATGCTTGCCTCAGAAGAGGGAAAAGGCTCACGTTTTTCTTTCCGTGTTACCCATCAGTTGAATGAAGAGGGGACGTTTGACTTTATCGAAGGAACACGTGCTGCTATCTATACTCAAGAACATCAACTCTCTGCGCAAGGGGCGCTATTATATAAATATTTGGAGCTTTTCAATGTTCAGTCGAAAGGGATTCATGATTTAGTCAATAGTGAGTTGCATGAAAGTGACGTTTTATTCTTAGATATACCGCATATTTCAAAATCTCAAATTGATGCGATTAAATTAGCGTATCCGAATTTGCGTATTGTTCCGATTATGAAACTTGATTATGGTGAAAAAGCAGATGCATTGATTGATTCAGTTGCATCTATTGTAACATTGCCGATACTCCCTAGTTCTCTTCATAAAACATTGGCGGTCATCTGGAATGCAATGCCGAAAGAATATATATCACACAGTTTTGAGGCACAAAGTATACCGCGAGCGAGCAATATTAAAATATTGGTTGCGGAAGACAATCTTATTAATCTTAAACTTCTTGAAACGATTTTGTTGCAGGAACATTTCCGTGTAGTTGCAGTTGAAAACGGGCAAAAAGCCGTGGATGTTTATCTCAAAGAACATTTTGATTTGGTTTTGATGGATATTGATATGCCGGTTATGGATGGTTTGATGGCGAATCGACTAATCAAAGAGATTGATAAACGTGATTCACGCGGATTTGTGCCGGTAATTGCACTTACTGCTCATGCATTGATCGGAGATAGAGAACGCATTATTGCAGCCGGATTGGATGCGCATTTGGCTAAGCCGATCGATAAACATTTCCTATTACAGACAATAGACCGCTATTTAAAAATCGCACAACAGAAACGCAACGATAACACCATTTAATTTTGGTTGTTTATTGCGTACTATACTCACAAATGTATTATAATGCCGAAATCAAAACCCCCTTCCAAAGGGGAAAAACACAAGGATAACAATGAAGCGATATTACAGCGCTTGGATTTTGGGTTTATTGTTGAGCGGAGCGAGTGCATCTGCGGCTGTATTGGCGACCGTCAACGGAGATGAGATCACTTCTGATGAAGTAAATAAAGTGTTGATGGAGGGGACTCAAGGACGTTTTGATTCTCTTCCGGCAGATAAACAAAATGAGTTACGTCAACGAATTATTGAGAGTCTTATTGCCCAAGAATTAGTCTATGACGATGCACAAAAGACAGGAGTGCTCGATTCGAAAGAATATAAGCAAGAGTTAGATGCGTTGATTAACCGTTTAAAAGTGCAATTAGCGGCAAAAGTATGGGAACAACAACAATTCGAATCGATCAAAATCGATGCGAAAGAGGTAAAAGCGTATTTCGACGCAAACCCGGATGAGTTTGTCGATAAAGAAAAAATCCACGCACGCCATATCTTGGTAAAAACAGAAGCGGAAGCCAACGCAATAATCAAAAGTATGAAAGGGCTCAGCGGAGATCGATTGAGAAATGAGTTTATTGCTCAGGCCAAATCGAAATCAACCGGACCGAGCGCTGCAAAAGGGGGAGACCTCGGATACTTCCCGCGCGGACAAATGGTACCGTCTTTTAATGATGCGGCATTTGCGATGAAAGAGGGGACGATATCATCTACTCCGGTACAGAGCCAATTCGGATATCACGTGATTTATGTTGAAGATAAAAAAGCGGCTAAAAAACTTGGATTTGATGATGTTAAAAACTTTATTGAGCAGCGTTTGAAAATGGATAAATTTAAAGCCTATATGGATAAAAAAATGGCTGACTTACGTGCAAAAGCGAAAATCGTCTACACAAAATAATTCTCTTTTTTTATAAGAGTTCCCGCTTTCGCGGGAATCTCTCCTAATTTCTATTAATAGCGTTCAAATCTTCAAATGCCACTTTCACACGGTTGATCAACGTTTTTTGTCCGTCTCTCAACCATTTTCTCGGATCATAATATTTTTTATTCGGCTTCTCTTCCCCTTCAGGATTTCCGATTTGTCCTTGGAGATAATCTTTGTATTTCTCGTAATAATCTTTAACCCCTTCCCATGTTGCCCATTGGGTGTCGGTATCGATGTTCATTTTGATAACGCCGTAGCTGATCGCTTCGCGTATTTCTTCATGCGTAGAACCTGATCCGCCGTGGAATACGAAGTTGACGGGTTTATCAGACGCTGTACCGAATTTTTCTTTGATGTATTTTTGAGAGTTGTTGAGGATGATCGGTGTTAGGACGACGTTACCGGGTTTATAAACGCCGTGAACGTTTCCGAATGATGCTGCAATGGTGAATCGGTTACTGATCGCGCTGAGTCGCTCATACGCATACGCGACATCTTCAGGCTGAGTATAGAGGAGGGCATTATCGATATTGGAGTTGTCAACACCGTCTTCTTCTCCTCCGGTGACACCGAGTTCGATTTCCAAAGTCATACCGATTTTAGACATACGTTTCATGTATTCTACACATGTTGCAACGTTTTGTTCCAAACTCTCTTCGGAAAGATCGAGCATGTGGGAACTAAAGAGGGGTTTGCCATACTGTGCAAAATGTTTTTCCCCTGCATCGAGAAGGGCATCGATCCATGGCAACAAATGACGAGCTGCATGGTCGGTATGCAAAATGACGGGGATACCGTACGCTTCTGCCATCATATGAACGTGTGTTGCACCGGCTATTGCCCCGACGATAGCCGCTTTTTCATCCTCATTACTGAGCCCTTTTCCTGCGTAGTAACTTGCTCCTCCGTTAGAGAATTGGATAATGACCGGTGAGTTAACCAGTTTAGCCGCTTCGAGGACACCGTTGATCGAATCGGTATTGACTACATTGACCGCAGGAAGTGCAAATCCTTCTTGCTTTGCAATTTCAAATAGTTTTTGAATATCATCACCGAACAGTACACCAGGTTTCATCACTTCTAAAATAGCTTTGGACATTTTTTACCCCACAGTTAAAATTGACGATATTATACTCTTAGAGCAATAATGATAGAATTAAAAAAAAATGGAGTTGGTTTTGGTACGTGTCGGTATGTTATTCCTCCTCAGTTTTTTGATACTTCACGCCGAATCTTCTCCTGTCGTCTATAATACTCTGGCAGAGCCTCTTCAAAAAAGTACCGTCCCGATTGAAAAACTGAGTCAACAGCCGATTATGGAACCTAATAAAAAGATATTGCGTAATTTTTTGGACAGTGTGGAAGCCACATTGGTTGTCGGGAATGAGCTTTCAGGGGCAAAACAGATTGATAATGAAGTATTGAGTGCCTATTTAAAAGATTTACGAACACTATCACGTACCAAAGATTCGATTGACGCCTTGTATCGTAAAACATTGGATACGGCAATGATTCAGTCAGACAAAAAGAGTTTTGAAGATTTGATATCGGTTCCGATGGATCCTCTTCATAATCCGCGTGTCCGTTCCGCAGTCATTGCTTTCTATCAAAAAAATTATCCCCATCATTCTATTCAAAGTATTGAAGCTTTAAGCGCTGAACAGGAGTTAGAACAAAAAAGTATTCAATTTATTATGGAACAAGAGCAAGCGTATGAAGAACATTTGAGGATTTTAAAGCGATCTGAAGTTTCCGGTGTGAAAAAAATTGCGAGAATCGGTTCACGAAACAGCGTCCTTTTAAGTGCAGATCAAAATAAAGCAGGAAACTTTGAATTTGAAGCCGAAAATTTAAATCCCTATACGGTAACACTGCATATCGACTTTGAATACATGAATAACTTAAAGCCCTCAGGCAGATTACCTCTTTTTGTTGAGATACCGGGCAGAAGTAAAAAAAAGGTATTAGAACTTTCCCGTATTTCAGCGTCTGAAGGAGTTGATTATCGCTCATCATTCGGATGGGTTCGGGGATCGGCATTTGCAGTGCATCAAGATGATTATCTTTATAAATTGCCGTTTATTAAAGGTGCCGAAGTAGTTGTTTCTCAAGGCTATAACGGTGAAACATCCCATAAAGGGCTTTCAGCGTATGCGGTTGATTTTCCCGTACCGGTGGGGACACCGATATATGCGGCACGAGAGGGGATTGTTGTAGGAGCGGAGGGGAGTAATAATTTTGGCGGTGCGAGTCCTGAATATCGTCAATATGCCAATTACGTCATTATTGAGCACAGTGACGGGACGATGGGGAATTATTACCATCTGAAACAAGGGGGAGTTGCTGTTGCAATAGGACAAAAAGTCTCTAGAGGAAATCTGATTGGCTATTCGGGAAATACGGGCTTTACGAGCGGACCGCATCTTCATTTCAGTGTCAGCAAAGTGGATCCGATATCAATGCGACGACCTATGAATTTGCCGATTAAAATGCAAACAGCACA
>NZ_JAQTQR010000121.1 GCF_028712165.1 Sulfuricurvum sp.
ACTGCGGGTGAAGATGGTTTAGGATCAATCCGTCAGGGATTTGTCGAGCTTTCTAACGTTCAGTTGGTAGTTGAACTTACCGACCTGATTACAGGGCAACGTGCCTACGATGCAAACTCAAAAGTTATTACTACCAGTGATGAAATGCTGGCAACCGTCAACGGATTGAAACGTTAATATTATTCACTATTAAATCCCTTACTCGTGGGATTTAAAACTCTTTCAACTCTTGTTGGCTATAATCCGCATAATTTTACGTACCATAGGATTTTTGATGCAAAAAATTGAAGGCAAAGTTTGGAATTTCGGTAAAGATATTGATACCGATCTTATCATCGCCGCTCGCTACCTAAACACTTCTGACCCTAAAGAACTCGCAAAGCATGTTATGGAAGACGCTGATCCGACATTTGTGAGTAAAATGACACCGGGTGACATTATCGTTGCCGATGAAAACTTCGGGTGCGGCTCATCCCGTGAACACGCTCCGATCGCGCTGAAAGCTGCCGGTGTCGCTGCTGTCATCGCTCCGACATTTGCCCGTATTTTTTACCGTAATGCATTTAATATGGGATTGCCGATTTTTGAGCTTACCGAGAGTTTGGAAATCAAAGAGGGTGAATCGGTCAGTATCGATATGGATACGGGTACCATTACCAATACAACAAACGGGAAAGTTTATAACTTTATCCCTATCCCGCCGTTTATGCAAGAGTTGCTCTCTGCCGGCGGACTTATGAATTACGCAAGCGAAGAAATCGCTGCACAGGAGAAATAATTAATGAAAAGCTATAACATTGCACTGATTAAAGGCGACGGTATCGGTCCTGAGATCATTGACGAAGCGATTAAAGTTATGGACGCAGTTGCGGCATGTGAAGATATTGAATTTAACTACCAAGAAGCCCTGATGGGTGGATGTGCATATGATGCTACAGGAGATCCGCTTCCGCAAGAGACAATTGATATCTCTTTAGCGAGTGATGCCGTATTGTTCGGTGCTATCGGCGGAACCAAGTGGGATACCCTTCCGAGAGAAAAACGTCCGGAGAGCGGATTGCTCCGTTTCCGTAAAGAGTTAGGTGTATTTGCAAATCTTCGTCCTGCCAATGTATACGATGAGCTTGTGAATGCCAGCTCACTGAAACCGGAAATCATTAAAGGGGTAGATTTGATGGTTGTTCGCGAACTCATCGGCGGTATCTATTTCGGTGAACCGAAAGGCCGTGATGAGAATAAGGGTTGGAACACTATGGTTTACAGCCGTGATGAAGTAATCCGAATCGCTCATGTAGCCTTTAAAATTGCGATGGATCGTTCTAAGAAAGTGTGCTCTGTTGACAAAGCAAACGTTTTGGACGTCAGTCAATTGTGGCGTGAAGTGGTCGAAGAGGTCGCAAAAGAGTATCCTGAGGTGGAACTCTCCCATATGTACGTCGATAATGCGGCAATGCAGTTGATCCGAGATCCGAAGCAATTCGATGTCATTCTAACCGGAAATATTTTTGGTGATATCCTCAGCGACGAAGCAAGTATGCTTTCCGGCTCTATCGGTCTTCTTCCATCGGCTTCTGTCGGTGCGGCTATCGGTGTCTATGAGCCGATCCATGGTTCAGCTCCCGACATCGCAGGGCAGGGGATTGCTAATCCTATCGCTACTATTGCCAGCGCATCAATGATGCTCCGTTTTGCTTTGAATGAGCACAAAGCGGCAGATCGTATTGATTATGGGATCAAACAAGCACTTGCTGAGGGATATCGCACTAAAGATATCTCAGGGTTTGATGCCAAAGAGATCTGTTCAACCAGCGAGATGGGTTCTATCATCGCTAATTTTGCGGCAAAATGCAAACTCTAACTCTCGCCAATATCTACGAACTGCAAGGGCTCAAAGAAGATGCCCTTGAAATTTATAAAGAGATTTTGAAAAAAGATCCCTCCAATGCGGATGCGAAAATAGCTATCCGCAGACTATCGGGAATGCGAAAAAAATTTTTAGGTGTTAACAACGAAATGAAAGCATTTTTTGTCCAAATGGATGAAGAAGCAGAATTTATCCAGTTTGAAAGGTGGTTGATGAAAGCATGGAACTAAAAGATGTAATTTTATCCACATTAGCCGAAATCGAAGAGCTATCGACACATTCTGAACCTTCAACTAACTTTGAAGTCTTCAAAGAAAAAACAGAGATTTCACAGGAGCCTGTTATTCATACAGTTCCAACAGAAGTTGAGACAATTCATACGATTCGTGATGATGAAGCACGTATGCTTGAAGGGATACGTGAACGCTTATTGGTTCTTTTTGAAGGATTTCAATCTCCGAATAATGTTCAGATAGAAGCCAAAGTCGATTTGACGCTTAATTTTCTAGAATATCTTTTAGGAACCATCGATAACCGTTTAGACATGATTAGGATTGAAAAATGAATGAACAATATCGTGTAATGATCCATTGTAATGATGAAAAAGGGCTTGTTTATAAGGTATCAAGTATCTTTTTTCATCGTAATCTTAATATTATTTCCAATAACGAGTTTGTCGATAAGGCACACAATAAATTCTTTATGCGCAGTGTCGTCGCCGGAGAAATTTCTCCGGATTCACTGAGAGAAGAATTAAAAGCAATTTTACCTGCACATGCTCATTTAGAAGTTATTGCACCACGTAAAAAACGGGTTGTATTAATGGCGACGAAAGAGTCTCATGCACTGGGAGATATTCTTATCCGATATGAAGCAGGCGAACTCGATTGTCATATTGTCGGTGTCGTATCCAATTATGATTTGCTCAAGCCGTTGGTTTCTAAATTCGACATCCCTTTTTATACTGTTTCACATGAAGGGTGTGACCGTGATGAACATGAAAAACGGGTTCTTGCACAATTATCTGAACTCGGTGAGATTGATTATATGGTCCTTGCAAAATACATGCGTATCTTAACGCCCCGTTTTGTGGAAGCATATGAAGATAAAATTATCAACATCCATCACTCTTTTCTCCCGGCATTTATAGGAGCAAATCCTTATAAACAAGCGTATGAGCGCGGAGTTAAAATTATTGGGGCAACAGCCCATTTTGTAAATAACCATTTGGACGAAGGGCCGATTATCGCCCAAGATGTAATACATGTCAATCACGCTTTCGGGTGGGAAGAGATGCAGCGGCTAGGCCGAGATGTGGAAAAAATCGTTTTGTCTA
>NZ_JAQTQR010000122.1 GCF_028712165.1 Sulfuricurvum sp.
GATTTCGGCAGTGCAACACCGATGCTCAAGGCGGCGTATGAGCGAGAGTCGGTCAATACCGTATTCCAAGGTTCAGCATCCGATCTCATCAAACTCTCGATGAACAAGATCGACGCGATGATCCGAATCGAGGGATTGCGTGCACGTATGCTGCTTCAAATCCACGATGAACTGATTTTCGAGGTGGATGAAGAGGTAGCAGAAGAGTATGCGAGCCGTTTTGTTAATACGATGGAACATATTTTAGAATTACGAATTCCGTTAAAAACCTCGATGCATATCGGGAATCACTGGGGTGAGTTGAAGTAACCATAGTCTGATAAGGAGTGAGAGGATGATTATCTATATTCACGGTTTTGGAAGTCATGGTGACGGATCAAAAGCGAGAGCACTGCGCCGATATTGTCAAGAACATGCTATACGCTTTATCGCACCCTCTCTCTCGACGATTCCCGATCTGGCTATTCGTACGTTGGAAGAGCTGATTGAATCATTTCAGCCTGTCGAAAAGGTCTGTCTTGCCGGATCTTCGTTGGGCGGATATTATGCGATGTTTCTCTCACAAAAATATAATCTTCCATGCGTTCTTATCAATCCAGCGATTCATCCATATATAACGCTCGAGCGCTCATTGGGATTTCCATCGAACTTTTACGATCAAAGTACCTATGAATGGAATAGAGCTCACTTGGATATGCTTAAGCGTCTTGAACTTAACGAACCGTCGAAAAACAAATGTCTTTTGTTGCTACAAACGGGTGATGAACTTCTCGATTATACGGAAGCAGTAAGTAAGCTTCCTGATGCCGAAACGATTGTAGAAGAGGGTGGAAATCATGGATTTGAAGGAATTGAACGCCATTTTGGGAATATTATAGAGTTTTTCGGTATGAGAATAAACTGATTTTTGAGGTAGCTGAAGCGTATGCCGAACGTTTTATTAATGCGATGGAACATATTTTAAAACTTCGTATTCCGCTTAAAACATCGATGCATATCGGGAACTATTCGGGTGAGTTAAAATAATTCAGAATGTTTATTTTAATGTATATATAGATATTAAATTCTTATAATTGTGTTATTATGATTCGAATCAATTCAGTAACAAGTGTAGGTTTTTTGTATGCAGATTAAACAAAAGTTGATTATTATCAATATAGGTGCCTTGATTGGTATGCTTTTAGTTGTTGCTATTGCAATGGTAGGTTATGGTTCGGTCTTGAACAAAACAATTGAGAGCTCACAAGTTACTTTGAAACAAATCGATAAAGCCCGTTCTATACAAGTAGCTTTTAAAAAGCAGGTCCAAGAGTGGAAAAATATCCTTCTTCGTGGTGAAAAAGCGGAAAAATATGAAAAATATTTCCAAAATTTTACGAAACAAGAAGAGAAAATTAATCAAGAGTTAGAAGAGCTCAAATTGATTACTGACAATCCAAAAATAGTTACGATGATTGATGATTTTAGCGCTTCACACAAAACATTGGGGCAACAATATCGTCAAGGGTTAGTAGCCTATAATAGTGCTTCCTCCGAAAAATACAAAGTCGGTGATAAAGCTGTAGATGGAATCGATCGCGCTCCGACAGACAAACTGGATGCTTTGGTTGAAGTGTATCAAAAAGAATATACTCAAATGAATGATGCGTTAAAACTCGAAGCCATCAAGGTAAAAACTCTTATTTGGTCGGCTGCATTACTTATTATCGGAATATTAAGCGGTGCTATTATTATGATCACAAAATCGATAGTCGCATCGGTTAAAATTGCTGAAGAGGGGTGTGAGGTTATCGTACGGACGAAGGAACTTAACAGACCTATCCCTATAATTAATAATGATGAGATAGGTCATGTGCTTGGACATGTTAATAAGTTAATTGCGGAAATGGGAAGTGCGATTATTTCATCCAAAAAATTGGCAACTGAAAATGCGCAGATTGCTTCGGATCTTACCGATACTTCAGCATTGATCAGTAGCAATACGCATGAAATTACATCGATTATTACACGTACCAATGCTTCGTCTAAGGAAGTTTCTCTTCTCCTTGAATCCAGTCGACATCAATCCAAAAAACAGGTGATAGTATCAATCATGCGAATGAGGAAGCTAAAGGTGCTGCCAATGAGGTACTGAATGTATCTCAATCTTTGCAAACCGCAGTGCAAGATCAGCATGAGCTCTCTTCTCGGCTGGAACGTCTTTCATCCGAAGCAGAACAAATCAAATCGGTATTAACCGTTATCTCTGATATTGCTGATCAAACGAATCTGCTAGCACTGAATGCAGCTATTGAGGCGGCACGGGCAGGGGAACATGGACGAGGGTTTGCTGTTGTTGCGGATGAAGTTAGAAAATTGGCGGAACGAACACAAAAAAGTCTCTTGGAAAGTGGTGCTACGGTAGCAATTATTGTTCAGTCGGTGACAGAAAGTACGGAAATGATGTCTAAAAATGCAGATTATATGGAAACCCTCGGTAAAAAGTCGCTTCAAGTTGAAGAGACAATGCGCAGTGTTATAGACATTATGGAAAATTCGGTACGAATGGCTCAGGATACGGCTGAATCTGCAAAAATCGGGGCAGAAAAAACAAATATGACGATTGAAAATCTTGCAAGTATCGAAGAGTGTGCCAAACGCAATAACGCTGGTACTGAAAGACTGTTAGATCAAGCAAAAACATTGGCGTCTATATCGAGTAATCTTTTAGGTGACTTAGAGTCTTTTCGATCGTAATTTTCAAAAATCGGTAGTGTTCTACCTCGTTCCCACTCTTTACGTGGGAATGTAAATTTATTCCATTCAATCCCAACTCAATCAGTATTCTTTTTTTAGAGGGATGAATATGTTTCCTAATTTGAATATAATGATATTCAAATCAATATATTGAACCGATTTGGATTTAAAACAAGGATATCTTAATGGTCGAAAAGATTTTAGCTAATCTCGAAAAATCATCCTGTGCGGTAGACAATACATTTTTACAGGCGGTAAGCGAAGTCCTCCACTCTTTGACTCCGATTGTAGAAAGTGATCCGCGGTATGAGATGCACGGTATCGTTGAACGTCTCGTAACACCCGATCGGATTATTCAGTTCAAAGTGCAATGGCTCGATGATAACAATCGCGTAA
>NZ_JAQTQR010000008.1 GCF_028712165.1 Sulfuricurvum sp.
TCAGTTTTTCGGGGATGTTCATATTTATAGAAAAATCAAGTTTCATTTATATGGAATATTTCAAAGCAGACCACCGCCTTTTTCCGTTTCTCTTCGGTGCCAATGTATTGGTAATGATCGGTATGACGCGATTAAATATCAAGCTCGTACAAAAATTTCAGCCCCGCTCTATTTTAAAAACGGGAATCACAATCCAGTTTTTCGCAGGACTCGCACTTTTGGGACTATCTTTCCACCCTAATATCCTTGCGGTATTCATTGTAATGACATTGTATGTGGGAATTTTGGGATTGATATTCGGAAATGGAATGGCATTGGCATTGGAGTTTTTTAAACATGACAGCGGTGTCGCCAACTCGGTGATCGGTGTAACCGAATTCACCATTGCCGGAGTGATCGGATATGTCGCTTCGTCTTACCATACAGGAGAATTAACTCCCGTCTTTTTTATGATGTCTTTAACATCGTTAATGGCGATATTAGCACTCCAAATGAGACCAAAGCGGCTCAATTAAAGCTTTATCCTTATCGATGATCATACCGATCGTCATGGTCATGCCATTCGTATCTTCTGTCATAGTCATGGTGTCGCTCTTCACGGCGTTCAAATCGGTGTTCACGACGTTCATCTCTACGATCGTATCCGTGATAATCCCGACGTTCGTTCCATGCGTAATACGCCGGGACCGGTTTGACATGGACGATACGAGTCTGAGTATAGACAACTTTTTGCGGCGCTTGACGACATACAGTGTGTACCGTTGACCCGTTATGATAGTTCACACTATCGTGAGCCATCAGAGCTGTTGTTGCAGTTAACGCTAACGCGATCATAATCTTTTTCATAGGTTGTTTCCTCCGCTACTTTTAATATGCAGCAGTATAGAACCCATCTGTGAAGCAATCGTGAACTCTTAAGTTAAATTCACTTAGACGGAAGTGACAGTGCACTCAATGCTTCATTGACTACAAATATTTTCCCTCGAATATTACTGTATCCGAATGCTTCCAACCGTTCGGTATGTTTTTTCAAATAACGCACCGCATCTTCCTCATTGTCAAACAGATAAATACCCCCTGCTTCCTTGTTCGCTTCGTTTTCCGTCCACAGTTTGGAAATAAGCCCTTTTTCGTTGGCAATGTCTTTTGCCAGATCAGACATAGCTGTTGTTAATTCATCACCGAATGGACCGTAATGGGGAAAATCTACTTGAAGAAGGTATCTCATCTTCTCTGCTCCTTTAATTATTTGAAGAATATTTATTATCTTTCTCCGGTCGAATTGTAGCTAGTATTTTTGGATGAAACCCTAATATGGGGTAGAACTTTGTTTAGAAAGAGAGTTAGCAATGTTCGTTTACTATGCCCATGTACAATATCCTCTATATCTTTCAAGTTTAGAGGATTTTTACAATGTATACACAAAATAGCCCTACTAAAAGATTTTTGGCTTCTGCCCTGATTACTACCGGATTATTGAGTGTTACTCCTATAATTGGCGATGAACTCATTCAACCTGAGAGTCTGCAGACGACACAAGAACAGGTATCACGACGGATTGATACACAACTTTGCAATAAACAATTTCAATGCAGTAAAACGGGGCTTGTGATCCAATTTTTGCCTGATGCCAAAGCGCTCTTCATGCATCCGGATTCCGATCAAACGCTCAAGGCTGATTACACTGTCCATTTTAATCGTCATATCGCTATCAATGTATATGAAAACCCTTCCAAAAATTTCGATTTGATGATGCACGATGTTATGATGCATCAGGAAGGTTTTATAGCCAATGTTAATCGGGAAGATCGTTATTTTCAAAAGGTCTAACCCGTCTTATATGTCAATAAATCATTAATCCCCTATTAAATACTACTAACCGAAATTATCCAAGAAAATATCACTCAAGTTTAAAAATTATTTCTATAAGAAAGCAATACGTATTAATAAATATACAATTTAATCACGATTCTTAATATTGTTAATAATTATTATTAACTTATTATGTGTTATAATCATCCTATTACATTACTGAATGAAAGAATAATCACAATGTTCGAATTGCATAGAAATATCATTCAAACTTTTATTACTGAAGACATTAAAGACATCAGTACGTATGGTGGGTATAAAGGTGCATATATTCTCAAAATAACAACCAAGCGTTTGGCAGTAGCTGAAAAGATTTTAGCCTATTGCGAAAGTCTTGGCGGTGAAGCCGTGATAAAAGAAAACCATAATCTGGTCAATTTTGAGGTCTATTGTATAGCAGAGGACCCATCGGTATATACATTAAAGTCGACTGATCATCCGTCGGCATATGGCCTGAAAATCAAGTAATTCATTTAAATACGACTTCTATACCTTTCAAAAACTTACAAGTTCATGACAAAATATTATATTTTTTAAGTATCTTTTATGTCTTCCTAACATTCATAGATTGCAGGTAGTGTATAAATTGATTTGATCCGATTTTTTTTACATATGGTATTGTCGATTGGTTTATAATGTCAAATAGATCATCTAAAGGCTGACAATGATTCAAACACCTTTTCTAGCCGTTGACGGAATTGTCGAAATCTACAGTGATACAGGCAATTTTGAGGGAATTGTTCTTATCGAGCGGTTGAACACTCCGAAAGGGCTTGCATTGCCCGGCGGATTTGTCGATATCGGAGAGAGCGTAGAAACTGCCGTTGAACGCGAAATGAAAGAAGAGATATCTCTGGATGTAACCCGCAAATCACTGCTGGGTGTCTACTCGGATCCAACTCGGGACTCTCGGTTTCACTGTGTCTCTATCGTTTTCATATGCAAAGCTTCCGGTACGCCGATAGGGGCTGATGATGCGAAAGAAGCATTTGTCTATCGACTTGATGATATACCGTATGAAAAGCTCGTATTTGATCATGCCCAGATACTACGGGATTATTGCACAAGAAAGCAGAACTGATCCCTATGTTAAACAAAAATACCCTTAAATATCTGTATCAAGATTTGGATGAACTTATCCGACAATACAACGAAAATAAAATTGACCGTTTTTCCTTCGTGTCAGAAGTGGAGCGCTTGAAGCAGGCGAATGAAGTTCTGCTTAACGGAAATGAAGACTTTGCGGAATTGGTTGAAAGTGCCCTTTATGAAAAAGAGTATGAGATATTGGAACAGATGGCCAAAACTGCACTTGAAAATGCCAAAATGCCCTCTTCAGCTATAAAAGTACTGATCTTAAGCGGTGCCGGTATCAGTGCAGAGAGCGGTGTCCGCACTTTCAGAGACAGCAACGGTCTATGGGAAGAATACGATGTTATGGAAGTATGCTCTGCGGAAGGGTTTGAGCGCAATCCGAAACTGGTGGCCGATTTT
The DNA here is from genome assembly GCF_028712165.1 of Sulfuricurvum sp. Lineage (GTDB taxonomy): Bacteria > Campylobacterota > Campylobacteria > Campylobacterales > Sulfurimonadaceae > Sulfuricurvum. The sequence continues at coordinate 3,367 of NZ_JAQTQR010000008.1, forward strand.
TATGATGCACGACGGTCGGATTTGGAAAGCAAGCATCCCAATCTTGCACACGAAACGGTAGCGAGGCTCAAACGCAAATACCCTGACAGAATCGATGTCCTAACCCAAAATGTCGATGATCTCTTTGAACGTGCCGGATGCCCGGATGTCATCCATTTGCACGGGACCCTCACCGATTTACGATGTGAAGAGTGCCAAAATGTATTTGCAATCGGGTACAAAAGCCAAATCGATGTAATCTGCCCTGCATGTCGCAGCACAAATATCCGCCATAATGTCGTCATGTTCGGCGAAGAAGCGCCGATGTATCAAAAGCTTCAGCACTCAATCGATGAATGCGATGTATTTATTGTCATCGGAACCAGTGGGAATGTACTAAACGTCGGATGGTTTGCACAATGGTTTGAACACTCGCTTTTAAATAATCTGGATCCGGACGAACATTTGGACCCTTATTTTAAAATCGTCTATCATGAAAAAGCAACGGAAGCGGCACCAAAAATAGAAGCGTATATCGAGGAATTTTTCAGTGCTCTCTAATAGTGAAATTCGCAAAAGCACCTTCGACACTCAAAGCACTCTTATAGCGCGTTTGTGTCAATGTTACCGATTTCGTCTCCAAATCACAGATGGCAATTCGAAAGTTTGAGCCCATATACGGCTCAACAATACAGATGATCTTACCTTCTATTTCTCGTGTTGCATGGATATTTCCTTGCAGTTTATGAAAAAAATATTTTGGATAGCTTAGTGGAGTAATCTCAACAACTTCGGCATATCTTTTTTTATCCAGCGTGTTGGCAATCATAAGGGCATCGTCGTAATTATCGAACTGAACACACCAATCGTCAAATATTTTATTAAAGTGATCCAGATCTTCATCTAAAAACCCACCTGCCGGAGACTGTAAAGCAAAAATACTCATTATTAAAACCTTGATAATATAGAAAGTAGCAGGTAAATTGCTAAAGGTTAATTTTTTATTCTAAAACGGATATTTTACAATATATAAAGAGGTTTTATTTTTAAGTGGGAGGAGTTAAAGATTGAATGAGCGTGTTAAATCAATCAGGCAAATTTAGGCTGCTTCTAAAGCAGTTTCTATGAGATGCACCAATCAACAAGGCATATTATAGCACTAGTTTGGTTAATAGATATCCATAGAAGTATTATGCTGTAAAATATACTGTTTCAATCACTATTTTGTTTGACGAATCCAAAGGATTTTATTTATGTGGTTACACACAAGCTGTGATTTGACATTTAACATTGAAGTACCGACCCCATTTGTACTCATGCTTCGTCCGCAAAGCGGTGTACAGCAATGGATTGATTTCGAAGAATATCGCATTGAGCCCAGTGTTCCTGTATTCGAATTTATCGATAGCTACGGTAACTTTTGTCAGCGGCTTATTGCACCACCGGGGCATTTTGCTATTTTTACGGCCGCAGAGGTGAAGACATCCGATTATATGGACCAAGCACCGGGTGCTGAATTCGTTGAGATCCAAAATCTGCCCGACAATGTACTGAGTTACTTGTTGCCAAGTCGGTACTGTGAGTCCGATACCTTTAGCCAGATGGCAAATGAAATTACTGCAGGAGCGGCATTAGGGTATGATCAGGTAGCAGCCATTGTGTCGTGGTTACGAGCTAGAATCCGTTTTGAACCTAATCGCAGTAATATTCCGGTCTCGGCAAAAGAGGTCAATGATCGGGGATGGGGAGTTTGTCGTGATCTTTCGCATCTCGGTATCGCATTGTGTCGCAGTCTCAGTATCCCTTCAAGAATGGTTGTAGGATACCTTTATGAATTGGAACCGATAGATCTGCATGCCTGGTTTGAAGTCTATGTCGGAGATCGCTGGTACGCTTTTGACGCAACGCAGGAACAAATGAAAGGCGGATATGTGGCGATTGGCTATGGCCGTGATGCCGCAGATGTTGCTGTTTACAATCAATTCGGTCCTGCATTGCAACCGATTTCTCAACAAATTAAGGTTGAGCAACTCAATCGTCAAAATAGGACTCCCTATGTTACGCTATAAAATTATGCATCGCACTTACTACAATTATTCTGCGAATGTAATGCTCGGCTCCCACAATCTTCTACTGCGTCCGAGAGAAGATTATGAGCTACGTATTGAAACTTTTTCACTGAAGATCATACCGGATGCCACCCTCCTTTGGCATCGGGATGTTGAAGGTAACTCGGTAGCCATCGCCAATTTTACTCTTCCGACAAATCAGCTGGTAATAGAGAGTGAAGTGATCATTCAACAATACAATGAATCCCCTCTAAATTTCATGGTAAGCGACTACGCGCTGCGCTATCCTTTTAGCTATCAGGGTGAAGATAATATTTTGCTCTCAGCCTACAAAGCATTACCTGATCCAATGACAACCGACGTCATCAATAAATGGATCAATAATTTTTGGCAAGTGGGTGAAACGATTCAAACCTATACCCTCTTACAGCGGATTGCCGAATACATTCACAAAACACTGACCTATCGTGTCAGGGAAGAACCGGGGGTTCAAAGTGCGATAGAGACCCTTAGATGCGGTACAGGATCGTGTCGTGACTTTGCTTTTCTTTTTATGCAGGCAGTTCGATGTTTGGGACTCGCATCACGTTTCGTCAGCGGATATCTCTATGCGCCGCTGATAGCTGAAATCGGCTCCACCCATGCATGGGCGGAAGTGTACTTGCCGGGTGCTGGATGGAAAGGGTTTGATCCCACGATCGGAAAGATTGTCGGAAGCGATCATATCGCCGTAGCGGTAGCCAGACTTCCCGAGTCTGTCCCGCCGATAGCCGGATCATTTGCCGGAGCGGCTGTTTCGAGTCTTACAGTAGGAGTGTGGGTGAGTTTGTGTTGAGATTTTCATTTAAAGCGGTTACCACAGAGCTTTAATACCAAAAATGATAAATTGAGCCGCAATTGCACCTACGATCAGCCCCATAATTCTCGTCATGATTTTCAATCCGCTGACACCCAAAACTTTTGTCAAAAAAATGGCATTTCGCAGCGTTAAATAGATAAGCCAACCGGATATCATTACAGCAATAAGGAGCAATGCAATTTCTACGATATTAGAACTTTTAGCTTTAAAAATCATGAGGGTGGATATCACACCGGGACCAAACAATATAGGGATTCCGATGGGTATAACTGAAATATTTTCTTTCAGCATTGCCACTTTAGACTCTTCAACCGAGTGAGAGGTTTCAGGTATTTTTCCCTGTACCATTTGGATAGACATTAACAGTAAAACGATTCCGCCTATCACCATCACAGAAGAAGAGTTGATACCGAATAGATCAAAAACAATATTACCGAGAAAAATGGTTATCAAGGAAGCAAGTACAACCGTCAATGTCGCTTTTTTACCGATTTCATCCGCATCTTCTTTGGTGAGGTTCGAAGGCGATGAAGATATCATAATCGCTGCAGCTGCGATGGGATTTAAAATGGTAATCAGACCGACCGAATAATGCATGAGCGTTTGCAGGTAGCCATAATAATTTATATCCATTTATTTTTCCTTGATCGTGCTGAATACTTATATAGTAGCAAGGTTTTCTGAGGATTTGGCATCCGGGTTTATTACGTCACGTATTTTGAAAGGTCATACTAGAGTTATGCAAAATATGCACAATCACAATGAAATAGTATGCCCACTATAAACCAATGGTTGATAAAGAGGAACTCTATATTAAATCTTCAAACGGATCCCGACAGGACAATGATCCGATCCTGTAATCTCCTGAAGAATAAACGCATCTTCGAGTGATTCTGCAAGATCATCCGAGATAAAAAAGTAATCGATTCTCCAACCGACGTTTTTGGAACGTGCACTGAAACGGTACGACCACCAGCTGTATTCATTCTCTTTATCCCCGTGTATGTGGCGAAATGTATCGATATATCCATGATCCAATAGCTTATCGATCCAGGCACGTTCTATCGGTAAAAAGCCGGATGTATTTTCGTTCGATTTAGGATTTTTAAGATCGATGGGTCGATGGGCGGTGTTAACATCGCCGCAGATGATTATTTTTTTACCCTCACTACGAAGACTTTGGCAGTAATCCAAGAAGCGATCATAAAACTCCAGCTTATACGCAAGCCGTTCTTCGTCCTTTTGCCCATTGGGAAAATAGACGTTAAACAAGACTATATCTCCATAATGATGTTCAACGATACGCCCTTCGTTCATGATATCAATGTCAGCTCGGATATCTGAATATACAGGGTCAAGAATACTTGCGATCAGTGTTCCTGAATATCCTTTTTTAACTGCGCTATTGATGGTTATATTTGGAAAACGGTTTGCGAAAAGATTCTCAGGCATTTGTTCCGCTAAAGCTTTGATTTCTTGAAGGCAGAAGATATGAGGTTGACGCTCTTCGAGCCAATCAAATCCCCCTTTTTCTGCAACTGCACGAATCCCGTTAACGTTCCACGATATTATTTCAATTGATTGAGCCATTTATACCCTTTTTGCACCCAGATTGAATATCTTTATTGTACCGTTTTCAACCCTTGATCGATCCAACCCCAGTTAATCCCGCCGTCTAACTCATAAACGTTTTTATATCCGAGTTGCAAACCCATAACCTCTCCGAGTGTTTTTGTTCGGTTTGCATGGGCACACACTAGAATAAAGGGCTGTTCTTTATTCGTCACCACTTTCGTAAATGCGTCCATAAAACTATCAAGATCATATTGTCCGAACTCATCAAAAAATGTAATCGTGTGGCTCCCTTCGATAATGCCGTAATATTCCCATTCGTCGGCTCTTCGTATATCGATTATGGCGAAACCTTCTTCTTTTTTTTGTAAAAACTCTTTTGTTGACAGTGATTTAAACGGTCCAAAATTCAACATTCATACCCCTTCGTATCAGCTTTGCTGTACCTTTTTGTCAGCCTGCAAAAATCGTAAAAATCACTCAGCATCAAATAGCGAAATTCGACATCTTCAAATTGTTTCTTCATGACGGGTTCGCCTTGCAAATAGTATTTCACATCTTTTTGAAACTCTTTCGGATATTCCAGCTTTTCGGCTTTCAAGGATGAGAAACACTCTATGAAATCCGAAAAAAGATTTATGACGATTTCATCGTGTTCTTGCGACCTGTGTGCGAGAAAATCGGTAATTTCTTCAAATCTCTCACATATACGTACCAAACACTGATCCACAAAATTCTCCCTGCAAGCGACTCTGCAGAACAATATACATAAAGTATTCTAATGTTGTAAAACCCCGGCCGCGTATAATTTATGCAAAGTATCAAACATCAATTATTAGGGGAACACTATGGTCTGCAAACTGAAACAAATAATCGATTTTGTCCGTGAATACAAACTGCTTGAGGACTTAGATGATGATGCGATCACGGAGACCTTCCATACCTTTCCGCATTGTTGCTCATGGGACAAAGGATTGGGCTTTGCCGAACTCGACAATGATCGTCTTGACCTCGCTGTCGATAAAATAATGGAAGTTCTCGATGAAACCTACGAGCATGAATACACTGCACCTCAAATAAAGGCGATTGCGACTTCATTTATGGGGATTTTTGAGGCAGCCGGTGCACCCAAAAGCCCGGTACCATTTGTGATTGTCATGTTGGCCAGAATTTAGAAAGATCAAAAGGAATGACGACTTCGAAAACAGGATACTACGAAATATGCTCATATTGACAAAAGAGAATTATGATAAAACCGTTCAGGAGAACAAGATAGTGGTTATCGATTTTTGGTCGCAGTGGTGTACTCCGTGCAAACAGTACGGACCGATATTTGAAAAAGTATCCGGAAAATACCCCGACATCACGTTTGCAAAACTCCATACGGAAGAGGAAACCGCTCTTTCAGACTATTTCTTTATTCAGAATCTTCCGACGACGGTGCTGATGAAAGAGAAGACGGTTATTTTCAAAACACCGGGATTATTATCTGAAGAGGAACTGATTGATCTCATTGAGCAGACAAAAGCGACCGATTTGGATAAATTCCGTGCGGAAAAAGCAGCGAAAAAAGCAGCACGCAAGCGATAACCATCAGAAGGAAAGCAGATGCCATTAAATCGACTGGAACGATATTTCGAGGACTACACCTACATACGAAAAGGTCACTATCCCGTCACGGATTTGATTGTCTATATGTACATGGGCGATGCGTGGACTGAAGCAAACAAAGCACAACAAATCGCGATCAGCGAGGGGCTCCTCAGATCCATCGAAGCAAAACATTTCGAACTCGGCAGAGAAGATATCGAACGTCTTTTTGAACTCTACGATCTTAAAGGTAAAGCGCAACGCGGTGAGCTATCCGATGTTGTGATGCTGCAGAGCGCATTTACACAGATCATCGAAAAGCATCGCTTATCGCACCAGTTACCGTCTTAAAAAGTGTCTGCTCTTTGGAATCATTCCACTTTTCTTTTAATGTACCTATTATTAAATGTCTTTAAAACAGCCTAAAATATGCAGGAAATTTTGCCCGATTTTATTGTATGATAAACTTTATAACCGACAAGGATTGTAAGATGTTAACGTACGCTAATTCTAAAAACTATTTACTACTCACTGCAGCAGGTGTCATTGTGCAAGGATGTGTTGCTTATGTTGATCCATATCCTGAAACCATAGTTCATACGGGATCTCAGAGCATAATTGAAACAAGACCGCCATTTTACGGATATGATGTATTCTATGATTATTATGACAGACCTTATTATCTTGATTCATCTCGTAGAGTAATATATGTCGAAACAAAATACTATCCGTACGTAAAATCTCATTACCAATACAGAAAAACAGACTATGGAAGATATAGAGAGGATCATGATGACAATCGCAGGGATACTTACTACCGCGATCAGCCAAGAATCATAGAGGATCGTGATGATAATCGCAGGTTTACTCCCCCTCAAAACCAGATAAGAGTTATAGACAAGCGTGATGATGATCGTAGGGATACCTACTCTCACGATCAACTAAAAGTTATAGAAAAACATGATGACAATCGCAGGGATACCTACTCTCACGATCAACAAAGAGTTATAGACAAGCGTGATGACAATCGCGGAAGAGGCAATCCAAATGATATTTCAAAACCTAATCATGTAGATAACAATATTGTTATTCATTCAAAAGATTCTGATGATAAAAAAAATGATACTGGTTCAAATAACTCTGAACGATCTAAACATAATAGCGACAACAGCAAAAACAATCATTCAAAAGATACTGAAGATAATAAAGACAATAGTGGTTCAAAGAACTCTGGACGTTTTAATCATAATAGCGATAATAGCAATAACAGTCATTCAAATGATTCGGGAAGAACGTATTAAAAACTTCTTCTTGTAGATCAAGAATAAGTTCAAAACATGCAACATAGACACTCGTATTAGAAGTTTTGTAAAAGCTTTAAAAGCTGTAATATAGAGGTGGTACCAGTGGGCGGACTCGAACCGCCACGACTTTCGCCACCGGATTTTGAATCCGGCGTGTCTACCATTTCACCACACTGGCATGTGTTTGAAGAGGACGGAATTATAGGGATCGTTTGCTTAAAGATACGTAAAAGTACTTTTACTAATCATTTGTAGTTTTTTGCCGATAATAGAGTATGGAACTTTTATTGCTTAACTATGCTTAAGCTTGCACAAAAGGATTTGACGTGAGAGTCACAGCAGGATCATATTACAATAATATATACGGCGAGAACAATAAACTCAATCAACAATTGTTTGACGTCAATAAACAAATTTCGTCAACGATGAAAATACAATATTCGTATGAAGATCCCGGAGTAGCTATTGATACGCTCCGTTTGGATAACGAAATTACAACATTGACCCAAGCAAAAACAAGTGCCCAAAGCGCCTATAAAATTTCGACCCAAACCGATACGACAATCGGTGAAATCGTCAAAACAATCGAATCGATGAAAGTCAAACTGATCAATGCAGCCAATGACGCCAATTCCGATACCAGTACCCAAGCGATCGCAAAAGAGCTTCGCGGACTGCAAAATCATCTATTATCATTAGCTAATACCTCTATAGGGGGACAATACCTCTTTTCCGGAACGGCTACTTCCGTCAAACCTATTGGTGCAGACGGAACGTATCAGGGGAACGATCAAAATCTTGAGGCCTTTTTAGGCTCAGGCGTTAAACAAAAATACAATATCAGCGGCAATCAACTTTTTTTAGGTAACGAAAATAAAATTAACCGTTCGGTAACGTCCAATGTACGTCAAATGAGTTTAACCGATTTGTATCCGGATATCATGAAAGATCCGTCTATGACACGCAGCGCTTCAACACAGACCTATATTACAGGTTCAAGTACGATACGTGATTTTATGGGGGATACGGACAGTATAACCACCAATGATGCAACGCATCCGAGCTATTTTTATCTCCAGGGAACACGAACGGACGGCAGTACGTTTAAATCAAAAATACAGATGAACATGACCGATACAATGGATGATTTAACCCATAAAATCGCCCTTGCGTACGATCCGAACCAAACCAATCCGACTGCAAACCAAGTCAATATCTCGATAAATGCCAATGGACAAATAGAAGTTTCCGATAAATCGGCGGGATCGAGCAAGCTCGATTTTCATCTGGTCGGTGCAGTCGATTTTAGCGGCGGGGCGGCAGCCGATGTGACCAATATCGATAACCTCCAATCCGGCACAACCGATTTCGAAACGGCAGCGGTAACAACTCCGGGGCTTTATGTTAAAGAATTCACAAAAAGCGGATTTACGACCCCTACAGGCACACCCAACACCATAGAAGGGATCAATTACGATCGAACCAATTTTACGCAAGACGGTGCAACCCTTACGTCAAATGTACCTCAAGTCTTAAAATCGGATAATTCATTTGCAACGAGCTCTACTAAGCTGATAGATGTGAGCGGAGAAACAACTTTAAATGGAAAACAGTTTGTCATTCAAGGCAAAGATGTAACTGGAGCTGCTTTTACCGCACAAATCGATTTATCATCAGCCGGATCAACATTTTCACTTGATGGTGGTGTAACGAACTTTAACATCTATACGGCGACAGCTCCTCGCAGTGCAGTTGATGCAGATAAAATGACATATCAGCAGATGATGGATATTATTAATATTGCGACATCCGGGACAGTACCGACTGCTAATACATCAGCAGCTTATGATGCAGCGATAACCGCATCAAATACGCTTTCTTCAACAACACTGGATTATTCCGGTCGAATCAAATTTGAAGATAAAACCAACCCTTCTTCACAAGCATCAATCGCTTTATATGATGCAACATCCGATACGTACCCCGCAACGGGCACTGTAGCTTCCGGCAGCGCTTTGTCTTTTAATGCCAACAGCGCATTACAAGTTCGTGATCCAAAAAACGACTTTTTTGCTCAAATTGAAGAGATTATAAAATCGGTTGAATCCGGGAAAAAACGGGCTGACGGTACAACCGCAACCGATCCGAGAAATATCGGGATTCAAAACTCCATTCAGATGATTGATGATCTCAGCGACCATGTAAGCCGACTCCAAACCGAAGCAGGTTCGTATTCGCAAGTATTGCAGGCATCCTCTGATCGTACGGACATGTTGATCATCAGTACAAAAACATTGCAATCCGATGTTATTGATACGGATATCGCGGAAGCCACACTCAAAATGCAGCAACTAAGCCTTAATTATCAAGCATTGTTATCCAATATCTCAAAAGTTTCCAAACTTTCACTCGTAAACTATTTATAGCAATCTGCAATAAAAGGGCTTTCTGTCCCCTTTTTTGCTATAATAAAACCACTTTCAACCTGATTTCAAGGATCTCCTATTTTACGCGATACACTGTTTATAGCCGGATTTGGCATTTTATTTTATCTAGGCATTGCCACAATCATCGGTGATGCATCCATTATTGGAGCCTATGGGGCCATGTTTGCCCAAACCAATGTCTGGATTTTCGGCTATGTCGCCTATGTCTATTTATTGCTTTTGATGATACCGTTGTTTTACTCGTATAAATACGACGGTGAGCTCTATCGACGCCTTGAAATGGCCGGAATTTTTACTCTATTATTTTTTGCGATGCTCTTTTTTCAAGCCATGGTTGTCGAAGGGATATATCGCGGCGTCTTCGTCGGAAGCATTGTTGATTTCTTATCGGTTTACATCGGTACATTCGGTCTATGGACTTTCTGGTTAATGATGGTAGCCGTATCGGTTGTATTGGTTATGGAACAAAGTCTGTCCGAATTGGCACAGCCCCTCAAAGAATATATGGATAAACCGCTTACAACACCTAAACAAACGCAAACGAAACCATCTTCATCGGCCCTCAAATCCGAACCAATAATTGAAACTCCCGTTCATACTATCGAAAATAATTATGAAGAAGAATATTCTCTTTTTGATGACACCTCTTCCGATACAGTGCCCTCTTTTACTGCACCTGAACCGATTCAACCAACTCCCCCCGCTTCTATCGTGTCCGAATCAACTAAAAGTACAGAAGAGCTTCCAAAAGAATCGACCATTCTCAGTATGGCCAAGAAAGTCAAAGAGTCCAAACAGCATGCCCTTGTCGTTGATGAACTCGAAGAGAATAAAATGCTGTTGGAGCAAATTGATAAAGGTGTAAGCGAAAAACCTAAAAACTTTAAACTTCCGCCGAGTGATTTCTTCCAAAATCCTCCCAAGAAACAAACCTTGGTGGATGAAGCCGAACTCGACGATAAAATTAAAGACCTGATTGACAAACTGAGACATTTTAATATTGATGGAGATGTCGTACGAACCTATGCGGGGCCTGTTGTTTCTACGTTTGAGTTCAAACCTGCCGCAAACATCAAAGTCTCCAAAATTTTAGGGCTCCAAGATGACCTTGCGATGGCACTAAAAGCTCAGACTATCCGTATCCAAGCTCCGATCCCCGGTAAAGACGTCGTCGGTATCGAAATCCCGAATAAATCGGTAGAAACTATCTATCTTCGTGAAATGCTAGAAAGCAAGCTCTTCCAAGAAGCAGCTTCCCCTCTCACTTTGATACTAGGGAAAGACATAGTAGGCAAACCGTTTATTACGGATCTTAAAAAACTGCCGCACCTTCTCATCGCTGGGACAACCGGAAGCGGGAAAAGCGTCGGTATCAACTCAATGATTTTGAGCCTTCTGTATAAAAACTCTCCGGATCAGCTCAAACTTCTGATGATCGATCCGAAAATGTTGGAATTTTCTATCTATAATGATATCCCGCACTTACTCACACCTGTCATTACAAAACCGAAAGAGGCGATTTCAGCACTCAACAATATGGTGTATGAGATGGAACGACGATACCATTTGATGAGCGATACCCGTACTAAAAATATCGAAAATTACAACGATAAAGCAAAAGCTGAGAAACGCGATCCTCTGCCGTATATCGTCGTTATCATTGACGAACTTGCCGATTTGATGATGACCAGCGGTAAAGACGTGGAATATTCGATCGCCCGTCTGGCTCAAATGGCACGTGCAAGCGGAATCCATCTCATCGTTGCAACCCAACGTCCGAGTGTCGATGTCGTGACCGGTCTTATTAAAGCCAATCTGCCCTCGCGTATCAGCTACAAAGTAGGACAAAAAATCGACAGTAAAATTATCCTCGACGGAATGGGTGCGGAATCGCTTCTCGGACGCGGAGATATGCTCTTCACCCCTCCGGGTATGAGCGGTCTGGTCAGGCTGCATGCTCCGTGGAGTACCGAAAATGAAATAGAAAAAGTAGTCGATTTCCTCAAAGCTCAACGTGATCCCGATTATGACTGCCGCTATCTGGCCGATAACGGCAGTGTGGCGAAAAGCAACAACGACACCACCGATAACAAGCCGCTCGATGAGCTTTATGAAGAAGCTAAAAATATTGTCCTAAGTGAGCAAAAGACATCGATCAGTTATCTTCAACGACGACTGCAAATCGGCTATAACCGTTCCGCGACCCTTATCGAACAGCTTGAAAACAACGGTATCCTCTCCGCACCGAATGCCAAAGGCAATCGCGATATCATCGCAAACGATCCTTTTTAATTCTCCTCTTCGGAGAATTTCTCCCCTTTCTTTCTCTTTTGTAACGTTTCTACCTCTATCATGGTAAATTCATTTTCCATACATTTTCCATTTTATATTCATAATGCTACTTTAATACACATTCTATAGAGATTTAGACAAAACAATTGTGTAGAAAAGTAACATTGATTCAAAAGTGTTTTTTTCTTCTGATATAATCATTCAAAATTAACTGGCACAGGAGTCACTATGGCTTTTATGGACGAATACAAAGCACACGTAGCGGAACGCGCAGCTCAGGGAATCCCTCCATTCCCACTCACTAAAGAACAAGTTACTTCTCTTGTTGAACTCATTACGCAAGAGAGTTCTAAAAACAATGAGTTGGTTACGATGTTGGCAGAACGTGTCAATCCGGGTGTTGACGACGGCGCACATGTTAAGGCTGCATTTTTACATCAAGTCGTTCAAGGTCAAGTAAAAGCTTTCTTAGCGGATAACAGCGATATCAACAGCGATGATCACAAAAAAGCGGCGATCAAAATCCTCGGTAAAATGGTCGGCGGTTATAACGTAAAACCTCTTATCGATGCACTTAGCAACGATGCGATCGCAAACGAAGCGGCTCATGAACTTAAACATACCCTTTTGGTATACGATGCGTTCAATGATATCGTTGATCTTTCAAAAACCAATAAATACGCAAAAGAAGTTCTTCAATCATGGGCAGATGCAGAGTGGTTTACCAGTAAAAAAACATTGGCTGAAAAATTTAGCGTAGTTGTCTTCAAATTCCCGGGAGAAACCAATACCGATGACCTCTCTCCTGCGAGCGCGGCATTTACCCGTTCAGATATCCCTCTTCATGCAACAACAATGCTTTCGGCTAAAATGCCTGAAGGTATTGCAAAAATCGCTGAGTTGAAAGAAAAAGGGATGCAAATTGCTTACGTCGGTGACGTTGTCGGAACCGGTTCAAGCCGAAAATCAGCAGCAAACTCAGTCCAATGGCACATGGGTGACGATATCCCGGGCATCCCGAACAAACGTACCGGCGGTGTTGTAATCGGAAGTATCATTGCTCCTATCTTCTTCGCTACGTGTGAAGATTCCGGTGCATTGCCGATCGAAGCGGATGTTTCTCAAATGGAAACCGGTGATGTACTCGATATCGATACAAAAGCGGGAACCATTACGAAAAACGGTAGCGTCATTGCCAACTTCTCACTTCGCCCGAATACCATCGAAGACGAAGTACGTGCAGGCGGACGTATCCCACTTATCATCGGTCGCGGTTTGACGGCAAAAGCTCGTACAGCGCTCGGTATGGCTCCTGCAACTATGTTTGCAACTCCTATCCAGCCTGCTGATACCGGAAAAGGATACACCCTTGCACAAAAAATGGTCGGTAAAGCATGCGGTATGGAGGGTGTACGCCCGGGTATGTATTGTGAGCCTATGACCAGCACTGTCGGAAGCCAAGATACTACCGGACCGATGACACGCGATGAGATCAAAGAGCTTTCGGCTCTCGGTTTCTCAGCGGATTTCGTATTACAGTCTTTCTGTCACACAGCAGCGTATCCGAAACCATCCGATGTGAAATTGCACGCAACATTGCCGGCATTTATCAGCTCACGCAGCGGTGTCGCTCTTCGTCCTGCAGACGGTGTTATCCACTCATGGTTGAACCGTATGGTTCTTCCGGACACGGTAGGAACCGGCGGTGACTCGCACACCCGTTTCCCTATCGGTGTGAGCTTCCCTGCAGGTTCAGGTCTTGTTGCGTTCGCAGCGGTTACCGGTTCTATGCCTCTTGAAATGCCTGAGTCTGTATTGGTTCGCTTCAAAGGTGAAATGCAGCCGGGTATCACGTTACGTGACCTTGTTAACGCTATCCCGTATTATGCTATTAAACAAGGGCTTTTAACTGTTGAGAAAAAAGGTAAGAAAAATATCTTTAACGGACGTGTTTTGGAGATCGAAGGTCTTCCAAACATGAAAGTTGAGCAAGCGTTCGAGCTTTCCGATGCATCGGCTGAGCGTTCAGCAGCAGCTTGTACGGTTCGTCTTAACAAAGAGCCGGTTATCGAATACCTAAAATCAAACGTAACGTTGATCGAAGCAATGATCGCGGACGGTTACGAAGATGCACGTACGCTTCAACGCCGTGCCGACAAAATGAAAGAGTGGTTGGCTGCTCCGTCATTGATGGAACCGGATGCGGATGCAGAATACGCAGCAATCATCGAAATCGACCTTGCAGAAGTAACAGAACCGATCTTGGCATGCCCGAATGACCCGGACAATGTAAAACTTCTTTCAGAAGTAGCCGGTGAAAAAATCGACGAAGTCTTCTTGGGAAGCTGTATGACCAACATCGGTCACTACCGTGCGGCGGGTGAAGTCATGCGCGGCGAAGGCAAAATCGCGGTTGAAAAATTCTGGATCGTTCCGCCGACCCGTATGGATGAGCAACAACTCATTAACGAAGGGTACTACGACGTTTATAAAGCGATCGCAGCGCAAACGGAAGTTCCGGGTTGTTCACTCTGCATGGGTAACCAAGCGAGTTCACGTGAGGGTTCAACCGTATTCTCAACCTCTACCCGTAACTTCGACAACCGTCTAGGTAAAGGGACTCAGGTTTATCTAGGATCCGCTGAACTTGCATCAGTATGTGCAAAACTCGGACGTATCCCTACGGTAGCGGAATACATGAGTATCGTTCCAGAAAAATTGGCTGGAAAAGCAGATCAAGTCTATAAATATCTCAACTTTAATGAGATCACTTCGTATTCACTTCAGGCACGTAATGTTGCCGAAGATAAATACGGTGTTACCATTAAAGCCGTATAAGCAACCCCTCTCAAAACCCCTCTTCTATGGGGTTTCCCCCATCTGTGCTATAATCGCGTATCTATATTATAAAGCGACACAATGTCCTCATTCGACTCCTTAGCATTACGTACACCTCTGAAAGAGGCGTTAAAACGGCTCGAATTCACCACGATGACCCCGATCCAAGCAACTTCTCTTCCAGTCATTTTAGACAAAAAAGATTGTATTGCCCAAGCAGCAACCGGAAGCGGTAAAACTTTGGCTTTCGGTTTAGGAGTTTTGAACTCGATTAACCCTAAATCGTTCGGGATTCAATCCCTTATCCTCTGCCCTACCCGCGAACTCGCCGAACAAGTGGCAAAAGTACTCCGTTCACTAGCGTCCGAAATCGGGAATATCAAGATTCTTACCCTCTGCGGAGGCGTTCCAATGCGCGGACAACTCCATTCGCTCAAACACGGTGCCCATATTATAGTGGGAACACCCGGACGAGTTTTAAAGCTCCTTCAAATGGATGCCTTCGATCCGGCTCAAATTCAAACCGTAGTACTGGATGAAGCTGATCAAATGATCGATATGGGTTTTATCGAAGATATTACTTCGATTTTGGGCTTTACACCCCCTTCGCGTCAAAGTCTCCTTTTCTCGGCTACGTTTCCTGAATCGATTCAAACGATTACATCAGAGTTTATGAAAGACCCGGTGTTGCTCAAAACAGAGCATACAATCAGCAAACCGAAAATTGAAGAGATCGCCTATTTGTGCAACGATAAACTACCGGCCATTGCAAAAGTTTTACATCTACACGAAATTACCAATACAATTATTTTTTGTAATACAAAAGTGGATGCAAATGCATTGTGTGACGATCTTAACCGTATCGGTATCCATGTTTTAACACTGCATGGAGACATGGAGCAATTTGACCGAAACGAAGCCATAATCCAGTTTCGCAATTTAAGTGCTCCTATATTGGTTGCAACCGATGTTGCCGGACGCGGTATCGATATCGAAGGGCTTGATGCTATCATCAACTACGAAGTACCGATTCAAAACGAGCGCTATACCCACCGTATCGGACGAACGGGACGTGCAGGAAAGACCGGTATTGCAATCACACTTGTCAACCACTATCAATATGATCGTTTTATGGAACTTAAACGACCTGTCACACCCATCGAACTTCCCGATATCCGTGAAAAGTTTTCTATTAAAACCCTGATGCGCACTATCTGTATCGATGCGGGTAAAAAAGAGAAGCTACGTGCAGGCGACATCGTCGGTGCACTGATCAATGAGTGCGGATTAACACAAGAAGAAATCGGAAAAATCGATCAACTTGACCATCTCAGCTACGTTGCAATTCCTCGTAACAAAGCTGAAAATATTTACCAAAAATTCGTCAGTCGCCCTATAAAAGGGAAAACATTCAGGAAATGGTTGTTAGACTAACATAAACAGTTTCTGATACTTTTGCAAGGATTTTCTATGTCCAATAAAGAATTAACATTTGGAGAGGAAGAATTTATCGTCTCCAAAACCGATTTAAACGGTAAAATCACGTATGGAAATTCTCTCTTTATCCAGATGTCCGGATACAGTGAGCTTGAGCTTATCGATAAGCCTCATAATATTTTACGCCATGAAGATATGCCCGCAGTTATTTTCAAACTCCTTTGGAGTCGGATTAAAGCAGGCAAAGAGATTTTTGCCTATGTCAAAAACAAGACCCAACAGGGAGATTATTATTGGGTGTTTGCCCATGTTACCCCTTCATTTGATACCAATCGAGCTATCAGTAATTATCACTCTGTACGTAGAAAACCTTCCGAAAAAGCGCTTAATGTTATTCGCCCTTTATATGCAACATTGCTTCAAAAAGAGCGTGAAGGCGGAGTAGCAGCATCTGAGTCCGTGCTGAATCAATTATTAAAAGATAAAGGAATGTCTTACGATGAATTTATCCTCTCTCTCTAAAGTACAATATGCCAACGTTGCATCAATAGCTTTATTTATTATTGCTTTGGTTGTCGAAACAGTTATGGATGGATGGAGTTGGGTCCGTATTCTCAATATTTTCAACTTTGCATTGGCATGGTTTATCTTTATCAATATTCGAAAAACTCAAGAGACGATCAATGAAGTAGCAGCAGTCATCAAAGGAGCTGAAAAAGGGGATTTAGAAAACCGTATTACCCATATCAAAGATCATGGTGAGCTCAGTGACTTATGCTGGAATACCAACAATATGCTTGATCAAACTGAAGTGTTTATCCGTGAAATACGTGCCGGTGTAGAAGCATCTAGCCGTGACGAATATTATCGCCGAATCAATATACAAGGTTTGCAGGGAGAGTTTAAAGAAGCAAGCACTTTTGTCAATAAAGCCATTGATGCGATGCATACAACCTATATTCATATTCAAAAATCAATCTTAAACAGCTCTCTCGGAAAAATCGGTGCCGGTATCGGAGGGGGACTGGATGTGATTCAGAAAGACCTTCAAAATACAATTCAAAGACTTGGAAACATCACCCAAATTAGTCAGGCTACCTCAAAAAACTCTTCTGAAACCGTCAATGAACTTGAAGAGATCATTATCAAGCTTAGTCGTCTAATCGAGCTAGTACAAACCTCTGCCGATGCGATCAATTCTCTTAATGAAAAAACCAATGAAATCAGTTCTGTTGTTAATTTGATCAAAGATATCGCGGATCAAACCAACTTATTAGCCCTTAATGCAGCTATTGAAGCAGCACGTGCAGGCGAACACGGAAGAGGATTTGCCGTCGTTGCCGATGAAGTGCGAAAACTCGCCGAACGTACCCAAAAAGCAACCGGAGAGATTGCGATTGCCGTCCAGACCCTTCAACAAGAGACTACTGAAATTCATACAAACTCCGAAGATATGAATGATATTGCCAGTGAGTCAAGCCATGCTATCGAATCCTTTAGAGTCACCCTCAACAGTTTCAATCAAGATGCACTCACGACTGCGTTGCAAGCCACTGTAATCGAAAATACAACCTTTGTTACTCTTGCAAAAATAGATCATATTATGTTCAAATCAAATGCATACAAATCCATGGTCAACGGTAAAGTTGAATCTTCCTTTAGTGATCATCACAACTGCCGTCTCGGAAAATGGTATGAAAGCGGTACAGGAAAAGAGCGATTTTCTCATCTCTCAAGCTTCAGAGGAATTGAAAAACCGCATGAAACGGTTCATAAAGAAGTGCATAAAAATCTTACCTATATTGAAAATGGAGACCACTCAGTTGAGCATCAAGACGAAGTCATCAAAAACTTCCAGTCCATGGAAGAGGCAAGTCTTACACTCTTTACACTGATGGATGCTTTGATTAGAGAATCGGAAGAAGAGATTTGTCATAAACGCTCATAAAGAGCGTTTTACTTTTGAAAGTAGCTGGTTAAAATTGTTTTCCCGAGCTCAACACCCGGTTGATCATACGTATTGATCTCCATCAATGCGCCGCTAATCGAGGTTAATAACTCATAATAGGCAATCATTTCACCCACAGAGATTTCGTCTATCTTCTTCCATGCAATTTCATCAACACTGACACCGCTTTGTAACACACTTTGCATTGTGGCTTGACACTGTGCATTGATAAGTTCGTTAAAACTTTTACCGTTTATAAAATCGCTTTTTTCCAAATATTTCAAAGAAAGTTTCGGGATCATCAAGTGTTCGGCAGAAGATTCAACGTGCATAAACGTAACCGTTTTATTCAACGGCCCTTCAATAATAAGCTGCAAAAAGGAGTGTTGATCCACTGAACCGATCAATGAAATCGGTGTTAATCCGACGCGCTCTCCGTAACGATTTTTCTTTCCAAGCGACTCTCCCCAGAGTTGTACAACCCACTTGCCAAACTCTGCAAAAGCATCCGAATAAGCAAATAATACATTCATCGGGTATTGATCTTTATGGGATACATAATACGACGCTTTTTGTAGAATATGTTCCTCTTTTCGGTTCCAAAAGCGATCTAAAAAATCCTGAGCACCCTTTAGGATAGATGCCGTATCAAAACCGGCTAATGTAAGTGGGACAATACCCACGGCACTTAAAACCGAAAAGCGTCCTCCGACATTATCAGGAATGGCAAATCGACGAAGATGATGTTCATCCGCAAAACGTGAAAGGATCGAATTATCATCGCTGATCACATAAATTTGATCGGAATTGTCTAATGTTAGTTCAAAACTAACAATTAAACGTTTAAAAATGGAAAGAGCTTCTACAGTCCCGCCGGATTTAGAGATAAGGATAAAAAGAGTCTTGGACTTATCGATCTCTTCCATCTCACTGATGATGCTAAGCGGATCAGAATTTTCAAGATAGATGAGTTTTTTTGCGTTGGGCGTTCCGGAACGCAACAAGCGTTCAATCGCTTTAATCCCTAGTGAAGATCCCCCTATTCCGATCACTGCAATTGTATCAAAACGACTATCGATCTCATCACGCATTGTATCAAGTTCTTTCACAAGTGCCTGAGAGAGCTTTGGAAGGTGATAATATCCGACCGCCTTATTTTGCTCTTCATAATGAACCGCCTCAAACCCTTTTTCTAGGGTAAAAGGATCGAGAGTTTTCGTATCGAAATGATTTGTATACTGCAACATCAGTGGGTTCCGATAAGAACTGTCATGTCTACAAGACGACTGCTGTAACCCCATTCATTATCATACCAAGCCAATACCTTAACCGTAATTCCATCCACTACGCTGGTCATGTCAGGGACATATACCGAACTGACTGTCGAGCCGATGAAATCACCGGATACACGTTTATCGTTATCCACTTCAATCAGTCCTTTAAAGGCACCAGCGGCCGCTTCGTTGAAAGCTGCATGAATATCTTCTTTGGTTACCTCTTTTTTGAGATTAACTGTCAAATCGACCAGCGAAACGTCTGGAGTAGGAACACGCATCGAATATCCGTTGAGTTTACCAAGCAATTGAGGCATGACTTTTCCGATTGCTTTTGCCGCACCGGTAGAAGTCGGGATCATATTAAGGGCAGCTGCACGGGCACGACGAGGATCTTTTGAGTGTTTTACGTCCAAAATATTTTGATCGTTTGTGTACGAGTGAATCGTTGTCATCAGACCATTTTCAATCCCGAACGCATCATCCAAAACTTTGCAAATCGGTCCAAGACAGTTCGTTGTACAACTCGCATTGGAAATAATCGCTTCGCCTTTGTAACTGTCTGAATTGACACCGTAAACATATGTTGGAGAATCATCTTTTGCCGGTGCAGACATGATTACTTTTTTGATACCGTTTTTTAGATGTTTTTGACAGCTTTCCTGATCTAAAAACACACCCGTACATTCGATAACCACTTCAGCACCGCAGCTTCCGAAATCTACTTTGTCAATGTCTCGTTCACGAAACATACGAACATTTTTACCGGCAATAGCAATGGTAGATTCATCCACTACTTTTGCATCGATGCCGCGATGGACACTGTCAAATTTGAGCAGATATTCAAGCATTTCCGGTTTTGCCGTTGTGTTTAAAGCAACCAACTCTATATCACTGCGCTCAGCAATAATCTTAGCTACGATAATCCCAATTCTTCCTGTACCGTTAATTGCCACTTTGAGTGCCATGAAGTCTCCTAATAAAAATATCTATATATATATTTTAACGAAAAAACTTTACAAAAGGATTACTTAGTGAAGATTTCAGCCTCATTTAGAAGCTGAATGAAGAATTAATAGCTGTAGGTAACCGTAACCGGGATTTGTCTTAGAGGTTCATTGCTCTCTACTGTAATTTCTCTACCTTTGTATCTGGCAGTATTGCTGTATCCACTCAAAACTTGACGAGTACGAACCGTACTAACCGTTTCACATCTGCGAACGGTTCGGTAGGTAGCAGGAGTATTACTGCCGTAATTGTTGGCAACATTTTGTCCTGCCAATGTTCCTAAAATAGCACCGCCAACCGTAGCAACGGTTTTGCCGGTTCCACCACCGATTTGGTGTCCTAAAACACCTCCCAATGCACCACCGGCCACTGCACCGACAACACTGTTTCCGCCACTGCTGCCTGAACTTACCTGTTCTTGCACATCATAGCATTTTTCTCCGGGAACTTGTTCTTGGATCGTCGACATGATTGGTGTCGATTGACTTACTTTAACATATTCTACAGTTGAAAAACTATCAGCCATCACAGCTGAACCAGCGAAAAGCACTGCTAAAGCAAAATGTGATATATAGCGACTAGACATAACTATCCTTTAACTCATTTAATTATGGCTATTGTATGCATATATTGTTAATCAATAGTGAATTTTTTATTTCATTCCATACAAAAGGGCATTGATTTTTTCGTAAATATCTAATATCTCGCTTTTCTTCTCAAAAAAACTGTTTTTATTCGCGATCAGGTGGGTTGTCGACTCCATAATTGTCTCAACGACTTCGAGCCCGTTTTGCTTCATCGTACTTCCCGTCTCTACGACATCGACGATCATATCGGCTAATCCGACCAACGGCGCGAGTTCAATCGATCCATAAAGTTTGATAATATCGGCTGCCACCGCACGTTCTGCAAAATAACGTTTGGTAATATTGACCATCTTTGTCGCTACTTTGATTTCGCTTTTTGTAAAATCGGGTTTTTCCCCCGCACGCATTCCAATAGCGACACGGCATTTACCCTTTTGCAAATCAAGAAGACGGATAACATCCAACCCCTGTTCTTCAAGCGTATCCAGTCCCACAACCCCAATATCGGCAGCTTGGTGATAGACATATGTTGCGACATCTTGATTGCGTACCAACAAAAATTTAAAATTTTCAGTTTGTAAGATCAGCTTGCGATCATCAAATTTAAAACTGCTTCCGAAAATCGTTTCGAAAATTTCCAACGTATCTTCGGCAATTCGCCCTTTTGGGAGTGCGACACTTAGCATTTAGAACCTTTTTCAATCAACTTTTTCATCCCTGAGAAGATCAAATCTTCTTCTACTCTCGCCTCCGTAAAAAAACGGGACAAAAGCCGTGCATCACCGCCGGTTAGATAAAGCGGTTTTCCGAGTCCCTCTATCTTTTCGATCAAAGGAGCCAAAAAACCGACCGTAAGTGCATCGGGAGTATTTTGCGCCATTATAGTCAAATCTACCTCAAAGTTAAATGACACGTCCAATGCAGGAGAGAGTCTTGCATACGCCTCTTGCGCCGAACGCAGCCCTAACGATATAAATCCGCCCTGATACACTCCGACATCCATCACATCAACCGTAATGGCACTTCCTGCATCCACAATAACACCATCGAAAACCGCTTCACACACCATGATCCGATCAATCCCCATTGTGGAATAGTATTTATCCCAATCAATGAACTCTCGCACATCATACCAATTCCTATAATCACGGATTTTTTCGTTAAAAGCTAAATTTACACTGACGTAATAAACAGCACCTGATAATGTGTCCGGATTAAAATCATGAACGTCTAATTTACTGCGTACACCCTCTGAAAACAAATCTACCGTTGTATTACCGATATCACAAAGAGTCATTTTCTATCCTTTACTCGATGTATTCGCCATCGGGTGATGGTTACATACCGTCTCTTGAAGATTTTGTTTTTGGACATGGGTATATATTTGTGTGGTCAGCAGCGAAGAATGACCCAGTAATTCCTGAACAACCCGTAAATCCGCACCGCCGAGTATCAAGGCCGTTGCATACGAGTGGCGCAGCGCATGCGGAGAAACACCCAGATATTTTTGCGTGATTTTAAAAGCGGAAATTCGGCTGAGCGGTTCTCCCCGATAGTTAAGCCAAAGTGTTTGTCGTGTATAGGGGCATGCATCCTGATAGATTTTAATCGCTTTTAATGCCTCATGCGCGATAGGGACGTAGCGTTCTTTCTCCCCTTTTCCATGTCGGATTCGAAGCCACTCACCCTCAATATCTCCTTCTTGAACCAGCAAACATTCACTGATACGAACACCGGTCGCATAGATAAATAGTAACAGTGCATAATCACGCAACCCTATCCATTCACTCCGATCAATGCATTGCAACCCGGATTGGATCATCTCAAAAGTCAAATACTTCGGTAAATTTTTCGGGATTTTTGAAAGAGAAAATTTTGAAGATACGTGATCAAATCGACTGCGGTGGCAAAAATCTAAAAAAGAGTTAAACGCTGAAAGTTTCCGGTTCAATGTTCGTTTATTGGCTATTGTCCCAAGAATATGAAAAACCGTGTTGGAATCAATCTCAGTGAGATTTTTGAGTGAAGTGTGTTCAATATCGGTCAAATCATGGCGATAGGCCTCAATCGTTCGAGGACTAAGCGCTTTGACAACCGTGATATATTCGATAAAAGCTTCAAGCTCTCCCGACATTATTTGAGATTGATATAGCGGTCATCAAAATAGAACTGACCGTCTCCCACAAAGATTTTATTATCGCTGTCCAAATTAATATCATAAATATCATAGGATAAAAGATTTTTGCTCAAAGCGATCATATACCCTTCTTGCTCCAAAACAAACACACGGTCATTTTGTACACTGATACCCACAAAATGGGCAAACGGGAATTTTTTCTTCGCTTTAAACTGTAACGTCGGGCTTAGAGCGATTACTTCACCCTGCTTCGTCGTTAACCAGATACCATCGGCAGTATACGCAATATCTCGAATCTCATATTTTTCGCGAGCCTCTTTTTGCGAAAGTGCCAAAACAGCATTTCCCGTTGAAGCGACAAGATTATTGTCGATAACATTCATATAGGTGATATTGTTAAAGTATTCATCTGAACTCACGACTACAGAACGTAAAACTTGTTTTGTTTCTGAATTAACGATAACAATCTTGCCGTCCAATGTCAAAAACATTACCAATTCTTTTAGGAAATAAGGGTTTGCGATTCTTGCATCCACCGCAATCGGAGCATTTGAAGGCTCTTTGAAAAGAAGTTTTTTACTTTCAAGAGAATAAAGCGCCATTTCATTATTCGTAAATAAGACGGCAACAATATCACCCTGAATACTTGCAGCGGCAACTCCGCGTTTAAAATCAAACGTCACTTTTGAATCGCTGCCGTCTTGCGGGAACAACACCATATTGCCTTCCGGACTTGATGTAATAACCCATGAGTCACTTATATTAATCAGACTGTAATCGTTTGGAATTTTTAGCATTTTCTCTCCGTCTTTAGAGAGGAGATGCCCATTTTCCAAAACAGCCGCCGATTGCGTTACCTGATTGATAGAAGCACTCAAATGTCCTGCACTACGCCATTCACCTTTTACATGCTCCGGTTTAAACACCTCTTTATGAGAGCATCCGCTGAAAAGAACAGCCATTGCAGCTGATAACGCGATAAAGGTTGTCTTCATTATTTTACTCCGTAATGCGAGAGCGACTGCGCTATTGTGTAGATAGGTGAATCTTCGGGAATCAGTGCAATATGTTGATGTGCCGATACCGTATCACCTTTTTCCATCGCACTGACGGCTAATTCAAGCAATGCTATATCTTTATACAAAGCGCCCTGCTTCTTAGTGTACGTATCAAGAGCTTTAGAATCGCCTTTAATTGCAGCGGCTTCATACGTGGCAATGTCAGAAACGCCAAATGCGTCAGAGTGCTCCAACTTTTCCAACAGCGTCACGTCGTTTTGTGAAATACCGCGTGAAAGCTGCCATACATCATACAACTTTGGATTGTCATTTTTGAGAGTCTCTTGTGCTTTTGTATCAGCCGGATTGGCTAATAAAGCGTTAAATGCCGTATTGGAACTCTCAATTTTTGCTTTTGTATACATTTGATACCCGATCGCTCCACCAACAGCGAACAACGATGCAACTACTACAGCGATTAATGGCTTTTGATACCGTTTGACAAAACGTTCAGTCCGGATAGCACTTTCGAAAAATTTTTCTTCAGAACTCAGCTCCTCTTTGAGGGCACTCATATTCTCTTTTAGACTCAAAACAGCTCCTGTCTTTCACAATCATTAATTAGAGCAATGATATCTTACCCTACGTTAAAGTTTTGTAAACCTATTTTTAGGGTACAATTATTTTTCATAAATTTATCACAACTTAGGTTAACCATGCAAATTGACGAAGCCCTCTTACAACGTTTAGAAAAACTCTCTTATCTTCAAATACCTGAAGAGCAACGGGAAGATATGATATCGCAGCTCAGCGAAATCGTTTCGTTTGTCGATAATCTCACTGAATTGAATACAGACGGTATCAGTGCAACGTTTGCTATGTCCGATACACCGACATCTCTTCGTGAGGATATCGGAGTAGTTGATCGCTCAATCAATGATGATATTTTGACACATGCGCCCCATTCTTCAGAGCATTTTTTCATTGTTCCAAAGATCATCGAGTAAACCATGACGCATATCTACGGAATTAAAAATTGCGGCAGCGTTAAAAAAGCTCTTCAGTTTTTTGATATGCATTCTCTCCCATACACATTTCATGATTTCAAGATTTCTCCCGTTTCCAGGGTAAAAATTGAATCATGGTTAAAAAAATCCGATATGAGTGTGTTGCTTAATACCAAAGGGACAACCTATCGAACACTGGGAATTAAAGCGCTCAACCTGGACGAAAGCGGTAAAATAGAGTGGATGAGTAATCATAATCTCCTCCTTAAACGCCCTATTATTGAATATAACGACAAACTAGTTGTCGGATATGATCAATCTCATTACGAAGGAATATTTCACTCATGAATGCTGGATTAGATATTTATAAACTCCTCAAAAGTGTTGTCGCCTACAAAGCGTCCGATCTCCATCTGGTCAGTCGCTCTGAACCGCAAATTCGTATTGACGGACGTCTTGTCGCCCTTAACCTTCCAATTCTTGACGGACGGGACATTGAAGAGATGGGATATTCTCTTCTCACTGAGAAACAGAAAAAAATATTTGAAGAGAATAACGAATTGGACTTCTCAATCGTTATTCCTGATGTAGGCCGATTCCGTGCCAACTATTATCGAACCATGGACGACATTGCGTGCGCATTTCGTATTATTCCCGTAATTATCCCTTCACTTGATGATTTGAACGCGAAAAAAATCTTTAAAGAGATCATTAAGCGTGAAAAAGGACTTATTCTTGTAACTGGTCCGACCGGAAGCGGTAAATCGACCACCTTGGCAGCTATGCTCAATGAGATCAATATGACTGAAGCACGTCATGTTATTACCGTTGAAGATCCTGTCGAGTTTGTCCACACCAATAAAAAATCGCTCTTTTCCCATCGTAATGTCGGAACCGATACAAAGAGTTTCTCTGCCGCATTGAAATACGCGATGCGTGAAGACCCGGACGTTATTCTGATTGGGGAGATGCGTGACCGTGAAACCATTTCGGCGGCACTTACCGCTGCAGAAACCGGACACTTGGTTTTTGGAACCCTCCATACCAATTCGGCTCCACAAACGATTAACCGTATCATTGACGTTTTTTCCGGAGATGAACAGCCGCAAGTACGTGCACAGCTTTCAACTTCACTTATCGCCGTAATAGCACAAGCCCTTTTGCCGAAAATCGGCGGAGGTCGTATTGCAGCCCAAGAGATCATGATCACCAATCCTGCGATTGCCAACTTGATCCGTGAGGACAAAGTTCATCAGCTCTATTCCCAAATGCAGCTCAATCAGACAGGGACAAGTATGACGACTCAAACACAAGAAATTATTGAGTTCCTTCGTAAGAAAATCGTTAGCAAAGATATCGCATTACAATACTCCAATAAACCGGATGAATTGCTTCGCCTTATCGACGCTATGTAATTTTTCCCCCTATCAGGGGAGAATATCTTAAAAATTATTTCAGAAAATCTCCTTTTTGAATGCTTTTATACTATTTAGCACTCATTATCCTATAATTCTCTATTATGAAACATGAACACATACTGAAGCAACATCATCTCAAAGCAACGCCTCAGCGTATTGCTATAGTAGAATTAATGCAGCGCGAAGGACATATAAGTATTGATGATTTATATGGTGCAATCCGAGATAAGTTCTCATCCATCTCATTGGCAACCTTGTATAAAAATATTCATACAATGATAAATGTCAGTTTGATACGTGAAGTAAAGATTCCAGGCCAAAAAACAAAATATGAGATTGAAAAAGAGGCCCATGCCCATGTTATGTGTAAAATGTGCGGTGAACTAAAAGACGTCCCTTTTAATCCGTCAGGATTAATAAAAGAGACGATTGAAGTCAGTCAGTATTCAGCAGATGAAGTAGCGATTGTGATTTCGGGCGTTTGCCCTGCTTGTCAGAAAAAATAAAAGGCTCAGACTACCGTTCGTCCTGAGCCTGTCGAAGGGTGTTCATGGTTCGACGAGCTCACCACGAACGATCTTTTAACGATGTGCTTCTTTAAGGGTATCTGCGATCAAGAATGCAAGTTCCAGTGATTGATCCGCATTCAGTCGAGGATCACAATGGGTATGATAACGGCTTTTTAGATTATCGGAAGTGATCTCAAACGATCCACCCAAACATTCGGTAACATTTTTACCTGTCATTTCCAAATGAACCCCTCCGGCATACGTACCTTCGGATTTATGAACTTGGAAGAATTGTTTCATCTCTTTGAGGATTGAATCGACAGGACGGGTTTTGTAACCGGCACTGGTAATGGTATTTCCATGCATCGGATCACAGCTCCAGAGGACCTTTTTCCCTTCACGTTCAACCGCGCGAATCAATGCAGGCATTCCTTCACCCACTTTATCGGCTCCCATACGGACAATTACATTTAATCGTCCTGCTTCATTATTCGGATTCAATACGTCACATAAGCGAATCAAATCTTCCGGATCCATAGAAGGGCCGGCTTTTACCCCTATCGGGTTTTTAATACCGCGCATAAACTCGACATGGGCACCGTCAAGTTGACGAGTACGATCACCGATCCACAACATGTGAGATGATACATCGTACCACTCACCCGTTAATGAATCTTGTCGGGTAAACGCCTCTTCGTAATTCAAAAGCAATGCTTCATGAGAGGTATAAAAATCGGTCTCACGCAATGTTCGATAGGTATCTGAAGTGATACCGCACGCTGCCATAAATCGGAGAGAATCATCGATTTGGCGTGAGAGTTCATCGTATTTTTTAGTCATTTCATTTTGCCCGACAAATCCAAGGTTCCACGCATGAACTTGATGCAAATCGGCTAATCCGCCTGATGCAAAGGCACGAAGAAGGTTGAGAGTTGCAGCAGACTGATTATATGCCTGTACCATACGGTATGGGTCAGGGACACGGGCAGCTTCCGTAAAATCGACCCCATTTATGATATCTCCTCGATAGCTCGGCAGACTGATCCCCTCAAGCGTTTCAAAATCGGATGAACGAGGCTTTGCGAATTGCCCGCCCAAACGTCCTACTTTGACAACGGGAACTCCTCCGGCAAACGTCATAACAACGGCCATCTGCATCATTACTTTGAATGTATCACGGATATTGTGTGCGTGAAATTCCGAAAAACTCTCTGCACAATCGCCTCCCTGAAGGAGAAATGCTTTTCCTTCACACACATCGGCAAAATTTTTCTTGAGGGTACGTGCTTCACCTGCAAAAACAAGAGGAGGATAATTACGAAGCTGTGATTCGATCTGCTCCAGTGCTTCCGTATCCGGATACGTCGGCTGCTGCTTAATCGGTTTTTCTCTCCAGCTGGATCGGCTCCATGTACTCATATCATCTCCTGTGTGCTCTCGCACCATAATTATTAGTTCCCGAATTTTATCCTTTTATCCTAAAAGAGGACTGATTGAGAGGATCAAAAGTTATATTTATGTTAGAAAAAGTATAATGGCATAACTTTTAGAAAGTTTAATACTTGCCTTTTCCTCCACAATTAAGAGGTATTTGAACATTCAAAACACATATTAAGGTCAAATGGTGGAAACCAACCAAGTCAATCCTTTACTTTTCCTTTTTTGCAAAGAACTCACGATCCAACTCGAGTCACTCAGCAACTTACAAGAGACCATTACACCTACAGAATTTTCTGAGCTCATTTCGAATGCTACCCATGAAGTTTTAGAATCGTATACGTCAGGTGAATTTGATTTACTGGCCTATCGCGGCACCGGGGCAGAAGAGTATAAAGAGCTGGCACGCAGAAGTATCGATTCGTATTCGGCAAGCAACACAAAAATTGGTGAAATCACCGACAGACATGCAGAATTGCTTAATGAAACATCCTCTTCAAAGTTGATTGATTTCAGTAAAATTTCTGAAAAATTCAATGCCATTCAAGACCACTTAAACGATGAAGTCTCCCGTGCCAATGATGTGATTCACACCCTGTTGGAACAGGTCAAAACGTTAGAAATAAAAACATCTCTCGACCCGCTGACCAAAGCATACAACCGTTATGCTCTTCATGAATATTTAAAAGTCGTTCTTGAAAAAGAAAAATTGGATTACGATATTTTTGCACTTATGATCGATGTGGATGATTTTAAAATAATTAATGATCGATTCGGCCATATTGCAGGGGATAAAGTTCTTATCTTTATCGTGAAACTTTTCAAAAAAGCATTACGTGACGGTGATCGGGTGTATCGATTCGGTGGAGAAGAATTCATCATCCTCCTCAACCGTACTGACGCTGCAGGTGCTCAGCTGGTAGCTGAACGGCTGTTGAACCTCTGCCGCAACAATAAGCCGTTGTTCCAAAACCAACAAATCCCCGTAACATTAAGTATCGGGCTCACTAAAATAATCGAAGGTGACACGATCGATGCGATTATCAATCGTTCGGATGTTGCTTTGTATCGAGCGAAAAAGAACGGTAAAGACCGTCTAGAAATGGAGTTTTAATGGATATGAATTATTTCGACGTTGCTGTAGGCTCAGTCATTTTACTTTTGGGATTAAAAGGGTTACTCAACGGTTTTTCCAAAGAAGTTTTTGGAATGGTCGGTATTGTGGGGGGCGTCTATGTTGCTTCTCATATCGGCGGATATATAGGCAAATTTTTAAGTGATAATCTTTTCCATTTTGAAACGTCGACTGCGGTTAATCTGGTCGGTTTTGTTTTCGCATTAGGAATATTTTGGCTGCTCATGGTTGCGCTCGGTGCCGGATTTAAAAAATTAAGTTCTCTCAGCGGCTTAGGGCCAATCGATCGAGTTCTCGGCTTTCTTGTCGGAAGCAGTAAGTTTTTCTTTATTCTCTCAATTATTGTGTATGCCCTTTTTAGTGTTACCGCGATTAAAGAGAATTTTGAACCGAAAATGGCAAACAGCTTCTTTTACAAACCGATGTTTGCTACAGGAGATTTTATTCTTCATATCGAGACAAATGATGTCAAATCACTTGTAGGCGATGACAATAAAACCGAAAAAAATGATTCGAACGTGGAGTCAAAAGATGAAACAAAAAAAAATGATACAAAAGAAACGCATACGAAACACGGATCGAAAAAGGGAGAATAATCAATGAACTCTTATACCGATTTCACAGAAAGAACCGTTGAATACAATAAACTTTTAAGTGATTTCAAACAGTTATTGAAAGTTAACGGTCTTAAATTTACCATCCAGCGAGAAGTCATTCTTGAAATGCTTTATAACTCGGATGAGCACCTTACACCGGAAGGTCTGCATCATCTGATTCAAGAAAAACATCCGGATCTCAATACCGGAATCGCTACGGTTTATCGGACATTATCACTTTTGGAAGATTCTGAAATGGTCACTTCGCTCTCTTTCGGAGCGCAAGGGAAAAAATATGAGTTAGGGGCAAAAGATCATCACGACCATATCATTTGTACCACATGCGGCAGTATCACCGAGTTTGTGGATGAAGCAATCGAAGAACGTCAAAAAAAGATCACCCAAGAATTAGGATTTATCATGCAAGAGCACTCTATGCAGATATACGGCATTTGTAAAAATTGCCAAGAACAATCCACAAAATAATCATAGACAAGGAAAAACATTGGCATTTGAAAACCAATACGTACAACAACGGATCGAAAAAGCCGAAGCACTCAGAGCTCTCGGAATTGATCCTTATGCGAACAACTCTAACCGAAATACGACGATCGATAAATTCCATAATGTTAACTCTGATTTGTTTCAGAGTGAGGAAAAACGCGATGAACACCGTCATTACACGGTAGCAGGACGGATCAAACTCTACCGTCTAATGGGAAAAGCAAGTTTTCTTAAAATCGAAGATGAAAGCGGCATGCTCCAAATTTACGTCGCTCGAGATAATCTTCCTGAGAACTTTTATAATGATGTATTTAAAAAACTGATCGAAGTAGGAGATATCATTGAAGTAAGCGGCTATCCGTTTATTACACAACACGGTGAGCTCTCTTTACACGCAGATACCCTTAAAATATTGACCAAAGCCATCTCTCCCCTACCGGAAAAATTTCATGGGATTCAAGATAAGGAGATGCGCTACCGCCAACGCTATCTTGATCTGATCATGAATTCCGAAGTGCGTAAAACATTTCATATCCGCTCAAAAGTGATCAGTCTTACCCGACGCTTTTTCGAAGACAAAGGATTTTTGGAAGTTGAAACACCAATGATGCACCCTATTGCTGGCGGTGCCAATGCAAAACCGTTTGTGACGCATCATAATGCTCTCGGCGTTGATCGTTATCTTCGAATTGCCCCTGAGCTTTATCTCAAACGTCTTATTGTCGGCGGGTTTGAAGCGGTTTTTGAAATTAACCGCAATTTCCGTAATGAGGGGATGGATGCAACCCATAATCCTGAATTTACCTCTATCGAGTTTTACTGGGCGTATAAAACCTATAAAGATTTGATCGTTATTACAAAAGAGTACTTTGAATATCTCTTTGATCATCTTGACTTGCCGAAACGTCTTCCATACGGTGAACTGGAAGTCGATTTTGACCAATTCACTGAAATTGAACTCATCAAAAGTTTGAGTGTCATCGGCGGAGTTCCGGAAGAGATTGTCAATGACAAAGAGTCAATTTTGGCATTCTTGAAATCGAAAAATCTTGAAGCAAACAGTGCGATGAATCTCGGTCAGCTCCAAGGCGAATTGTTTGACGAATTTGTTGAAGGCAAACTGATCAATCCAACCTTTATTACCCACTATCCGGTTGAGATTTCACCTCTTGCACGCCGCAATGACGAGCGTCCTGAGTTGACAGACCGATTCGAACTTTTTATCGCCGGACGAGAAATTGCGAACGCCTTTAGCGAATTAAACGACCCTGTAGATCAGTTGGGACGATTTGAAGGGCAAATGGCTGCTAAAGACTCCGGTGATGACGAAGCCCATGAGATGGACGAAGATTTCGTCACGGCACTTAGCTACGGGATGGCACCTACTGCAGGACAAGGGATCGGAATTGACCGCCTCGTCATGATGCTGACCAACCAACATTCAATCCGGGACGTATTGCTCTTCCCGGCAATGAAACCGATACAAAACAACCAAATCAACAACGGAGAAGAAGAATGAGTTTCCTTAAAGAATTCGATAACGAAATATACGCCCTATGTGAGCAAGAGCTCGAACGTCAAAGTGATCATTTGGAGATGATCGCTTCAGAAAACTTTACTCTTCCTGCCGTAATGGAAGCGATGGGTTCGGTGTTCACGAACAAATATGCCGAAGGATACCCTGCAAAACGCTACTACGGCGGATGTGAATTTGCTGACGGCGTCGAGCAACTGGCAATCGATCGCGCATGCGAATTGTTCGGATGTAAATTTGCCAACGTTCAACCGCATTCCGGTTCATCGGCAAACGGTGCCGTGTATGCGGCATTACTCCAAGCAGGTGACAAACTTCTCGGTATGGATCTGAGCCACGGCGGACACTTGACTCATGGTTCAAAAGTAAGTTTTTCCGGTAAAAACTACCACAGTTTTTCGTATGGTGTAGAGCTTGACGGTCGCATCAACTATGAGCGTGTTATGGACATCGCTAAAATCGTTCAGCCTAAAATCATCGTGTGCGGTGCATCAGCGTATGCCCGTGAAATCGATTTTGCCAAATTCCGTGAAATTGCCGATGCGGTCGGAGCGATTTTATTCGCCGATATTGCCCACATCGCTGGTTTGGTGTGCGCCGGTGAGCACCCAAGTCCATTCCCGTATGCCGATGTCGTCACGACAACTACACACAAAACCCTTGCAGGGCCTCGCGGCGGTATGATTATGACCAATGATGAAGAGATCGCTAAAAAAATCAATTCCGCGATTTTCCCTGCCCTTCAAGGCGGACCGTTGGTTCATGTAATCGCGGCAAAAGCGGTTGGATTTAAATTCAATCTTTCTCCTGAGTGGAAAGTGTACGCTGCGCAAGTCAAAGCCAATGCGGCAGTCCTTGCTGACGTGTTAATGAAACGCGGATATGATATCGTCAGCGGCGGTACCGACAATCATCTTATCCTCGTTTCTTTCCTGAATAAACCGTTCAGCGGAAAAGAGGCCGATGCGGCACTCGGGCGTGCAGGTATCACCGTCAACAAAAATACGGTTCCGGGTGAAACCCGTTCTCCGTTTGTTACATCCGGTGTCCGTATCGGAAGCCCGGCGCTTACGTCACGCGGAATGAAAGAGAAAGAATTCGAACTTATTGCCAATAAAATCGCTGATGTTTTAGACGATATTGAAAATGTTGAAAAACAAGCTGCTATCAAAGAAGAGCTTCAAGCTTTAGCACGCGGATTTATTATCTATAAACAACCAACGTATTAAGGAGATTTGCCCATGACATCGATGGATATGAAACTGATTAAAATGATTTCGGACCATTATTGGCTGAAACATGACAATGTCGTCAATAAAATCGATTTCAAAGGGCGTACTTTCTTTAACAAATACGAAAAAATCGATAAATCACTAACACAGGCAATTATTGATCAGCATTTAAAAGGGCAGATCACCGTAGCTCATTCTTTGATTAACAAATTTGAGAAAGTCGAAAACATCGTGATCGATTATAACGGTACCGATCCTCAGCGTTTTTACCACAAAACACAGCTTTTGCTTCGTGAAGAGGGATTTATCAACTTTACCGCTTTTGAGACCAAAACACCGGGACATCTCCATGTTTATATCCATAAAGGGCATACCACTTTACAAGAAGCCAACCAACTGGGTAAAATGATTTCCATGAAATTAGCCGCAAAACAACCAAAACAGTGGAGAATGTTTCCGACACTCGATTTGCCGCCGGAATACAATATTCTCAACCTTCCCTATGAAGTGTACGCTAAAGAGCGTGGAGCTTCATGGTCGAAGCATATGTAACTCGACAATCTATAACTATTACACCTAAGGAATGGGACAAAGATGGAAGAAAAAAACGAACTCAACGATATTATCCTCAACAAAAGCGGGTCAGGATCAAACAGCAAAAAGCTGTTGTTGGCAATTGCGGCATTAACGCTCATTCTCATCATCGTATTGGTGATTATGAATTCGCTTAAAACCCAAACCGAAGAACAACCGCCGCATGCGGCAGTGCCTCCGACACCGACTGCTCCGACTGAAATCGTTGACGATCCACTCTTCGAACCGGTCGAAGTGATCCAAGAAGGGGGGAATGAAACTTCCGCTCAGGACTTAGGAAAAATAGCGCAAAAAATCAAACAAGAGTCATTCCAAAATACACAGCCAGAACAACCGAAAGCTGTATCAACGAGTACTCCGGCTCCGCAAGCCAAACCTACTGAAGCAAGTGCCCCGGCACCTGTAGCTGCCGCACCCAAAGCTGAAGTAAAACCTGCCGTAGCGAAGCCTGCTGTTGTAAAAAGTGCACCTAAAGCGCCAGAGCCTGTTGTTAATACCCCTACGATTAAGAACGTCAAACCTGTCGTGCCGAAAAAAGTTGTAGAGACTAAAAAGACAGCCGTACCTGAGACTAAAACTTCTGCCGTAACGGCACCAAAAACGGCAGAAAAACCTGCTGCAAAATCAGCTGCGGATACAGAGGGAACCTATTACATCCAAGTCGGTTCTTTCAGCAAAGATCCGAATAAAGCATTATTTGATCGTCTCAATGCAAGCGGATTAAAATACATCACTGTACCAAGCGGTACAACAACCAAAGTGATGGTCGGACCTTTCCAAGGTGAAAAAGCAGCACGCGACGTACTCGGAACCGTTCGTAAGAACATCGAAGCCGGCGCATATATAACAGGGAAATAATTTGATTACATCTCGCCATTTTTCTCTCGATCAGTTTGCCCCTATCGCCGTTTATGAAAAGGCTAAAACCCTTTTCCCCGGCGAAGTGAGTTTTTTATTTGAGAGTGCCGGAAACAGTGAAGGAAACTATACGATTATCGTGATAGGTGCTCGTGAACGTCTCACCTATGCCGATAAAACAACTACCTACATGGACAGTGAGGGGCTATCGCATCAGCTCGATCTCTCCCCATTTGAATTTTTAAAAGAGTACTATCGTAAAATCGATCAAAACGCATATCGTGAACGTGCACGTGCACTGAAAGTGGGCTATATCGACGGATTCATTGGATTCATCGGATACGACATGGTACAAGTTTTTGAGCATGTTCTCGAAGACTCCATGAACGGCCTTGTCGATCAGGCACAAACACCAGATATGGATTTGATCCTTCCGAAACTTACCCTCGTCGTCTCACATAAAAATGCGACGATCACCTTGATGAGCTGTGTCGATACAATGATCAGCCGTTTTGAAGAGATCGAGACAACGCTCAAAGCTCCTTATCACTACACTCCTCTCAAAGCGATAGCCGAAGATAAAGGGGGAGAATTTATCCATACTAAAGAGAAATTTTTCTCTATGGTGGATGAATCCAAAGAGATGATTAAAAGCGGAGATGTTTTCCAAATCCTGATGACCAACCGCTATATCCGTCATGCTAAAGTAGATCCGTTTAGTTTCTACCGTATCTTGAGACTTAAAAACCCTTCTCCGTATATGTATCTGATGGAGTATGAAGATTTCAGTATCGTCGGAAGTTCTCCCGAAGTGATGGTACGTCTGAGCGACGGAGATATCTTGCTGCGACCGATCGCCGGAACCCGTAAACGGGGAATCAACAAAAAACGCGATCTCGAGCTCGAAGAAGAACTCCTCTCCGATCCCAAAGAGCTTGCAGAGCATCTAATGCTGATTGATTTGGGACGCAACGATGTCGGTCGCGTTGCCAAAACCGGAACCGTTAAAGTCGAAGAGATGATGCACGTGGAGCGTTATTCGCACGTTATGCACATCGTCTCGGACGTGCATGCCCAAATCGCCGATAATAAAGATATGTTCGATCTTCTCGCAGCAACTTTTACAGCGGGAACTATGACCGGTGCTCCGAAAATCCGTGCGATGGAACTGATCGCACAGTTTGAAGGGGTTAAACGGGGCTTTTACAGCGGTACGATCGGATATTTCGGGTTTGATGGCAATATGGACAGTGCGATCACAATCCGAACCGCCCTTATCAAGCCTGACTACGTTATTTTGCAAGCGGGTGCCGGTGTCGTAGCCGACTCCGTTCACGAACTCGAATACCTCGAAGTCACCAACAAACTCGGTGCCCTCACAAGCACACTTGACGATTTGGTCGATCCCCTATGAAACTCTTTAGCATCTTTGGTGATCCGGTAAATCATTCACGCTCACCGCTGATGCATAACAGTGTCTTTAAAACACTGGGAGTCAGTGCGTGCTATTCACGTACTCATCTCACCGACGGCTCGCAATTACGAAATGTTTTTGAAGCCAAAAAACTCAGTGGTGC
Source organism: Sulfuricurvum sp. (assembly GCF_028712165.1). GTDB lineage: Bacteria > Campylobacterota > Campylobacteria > Campylobacterales > Sulfurimonadaceae > Sulfuricurvum. Next base: position 40,107 of record NZ_JAQTQR010000008.1, read on the forward strand.
CAACGTAACCGTCCCGCACAAAGAGGCGGCTTACGCACAATGCGATGAAGTGCGCGGGATTGCCAAAACGATCAAAGCCGTCAATACTCTCGTCTATGAAAAAGGGAAACTTATCGGCTATAACACCGATGCAGACGGTTTTATGAGTGCAATCCAGTCGTTCGGTCCTATCAAAAATGCATTGATTTTAGGCGGAGGAGGAACAGCACGTGCGCTCTCCATCGCATTACGTCAAGGTGAAATTACCCCGACTGTCCTCAACCGCTCATCCGGTCGGTTGGACTTTTTTATCCAAGAAGGGATAGAAGCATACTGCTGGAATGGTTTTACCGCGGACGATTATGATCTGATCATCAACACCACTTCGGCAGGACTCAGCGATGATGAATTACCGATCCCAAGACCGCTGCTTATAGAACTCCTATCCCGTTCAAAAGGGGCGGTCGATGTTATCTACGGTAAAGAGACCCCGTTTTTACGCGAAATAAAAATCAGCGGCCTTCCGTACAAAGACGGTTCGGACATGCTTTTAGCACAGGGCGTGTTAGCGTCCTACCTCTTTCTCGGCGGGGAATTTTCCCTCAAAACCATCGAAGTGCCTATGCAGCACAGTTTTAGCCTGTAATGAAGATCGACGGACGTTTTTGGCTCACCAAAAATGGGCAAAGCTTTTTAGGAACCGGACGGATAGAGCTGCTCGAGCGTATCGATAAGATCGGATCGATCCACGCTGCAGCCAAAGAGATGAAAATGAGCTACAAGGCAGCATGGGAGCGTATTAACGGTATGAATGCTCTCGCCGATCAGCCTCTCATCGAACGGACAACCGGAGGCAAAGGGGGCGGAGGGACAAAACTCACCCCCTATGCGAGAGAACTGATCGCGACATTCCACCGTTTCAACGAGCTTCACCGCCAGTTCATCGACCGATTCTCAGAAGCGGGAAATGATCCCGAACGTCTGGCACGAATCCTGAGCCGTACATTCCTCACCACCAGTGCACGTAATCAACTCCCGAGTGTTCTCAAAGAGATTCAAACAAACGGCCTGCACTCTACCCTCACACTCGCCCTCAGCGGTTCAGATGTCATGCGCTCAACCATTACCGCCAAATCAGTTCTTAACATGGGTCTTACGGTAGGATGCGATACCTACGCGATTATCAAATCAAGCGATATCCATGTCGTCTCCACTCCGCCCTCTTCCGATACCGAAGATAATGTCCTCGCCGGTACCGTTGAAACCCTCGAAACTTCGGGAGACAATATCGAAATCGGCCTGCGCCTAAACGGAGGCACACTCCTCATCGCCCTCGAAAAACAAGATGCATTGCAAAAGTTAAAAGTTGGCACCACTGCTTACGCCATTATTTCGCCGTTGCATATTATTATTGGATTGTAATACCCGCCCGTCATTCCCGACTTGATCGGGAATCCAGTTTTTCTAATCAAATTATTAAAAAATGCAAAATAGTTAATAACTTTTGGCAATTATATTTGTTAAAATTGTCTTTCGATCAATACAAAGGAAATCAAATGAATAAAATCATTGAGCTGGAAACAATCTTAGAACACAATGGGTATAACGAATTGCTAGAAGCCTGTAAAGCCATAGTTGGATCAGATGGTACAGAAATAGGGATGTCTAAATCTATTAATGAAGATGGAATGAAAGAAGCGATGGGTACACTAAAAGTATATTGGCTTAAACAAAAATTACGATACTTGAACATAAAGAAGTCTTTGAACGCGAATGTAAAAATCTTGGATTAATCCCAGATAAATTTATTAAAGATATATATGACGATGTAATGAAAATCGAAGCATTTTTAGACTCCTAATCTCCCCTCCTTAAATGGAGATTTAGCTTATAGCTGGATTCCCAATCTAGTCGGGAATAACAAACACCTTTTTCCCCGTTCGTGGTGAGCTAGTCGAACCATGAATATGCACCCTTCGACAAGCTCAGGGCGAACGGAATCAATCTTCCTTTATTCACTTTTGAACAAGAATCTACAATCGTTTTAGCTTAACAAGTCGCAACACTAAATGCACTTCCTATAGCACTTGCAATAAAATTTATGATTTCTGTTGTTACTCTCGCTTTGTTAAAAACGATATCGCATAAGATTGCAAAAACTAGCCCGAGATAGGCTAGATACCCAAATCCGACATAATCATTGTAGAGTATTGTATAAAACCAATTTTGCTCAAATAGATAAAAATACGAGCTAATGGCTGTGGAGAAAAATATGAGTGTGCCGGGTAAAAACAAATGTTCAGTGGCTTGCGGTTTCAAAAATGATACCCAGAATAATAAGATAAACACGAGCGAGTTTACACCAAGAAATATTCTAATATCCATTGTTAATTTCTCAACAATCTCATTATATTTTGATTGCGTAAAATCTGCCAGTTTATCTTTAGCCTTTTCTAGTTTTAGACGTAAATCTTTGGAAGAATTGACAAAGATTTTTTCAACAGTTTTATATTGAGATGAATTAATAAAATCGACTCTTTCATTTAGTTCGCTCTGTAGTTTCCACTCAATAAAATCTTTACCCGATTTTTCAATGATTGTGGGATCAGAAAAGGTAAAAAGGAATAACGGAAGAAAAAGCAAGATTCCAAATAGTCCAAGGCCTCTAAGCAAATATATTTTCAAAAATCTTCCTTTATATATTTTCAGTTGTCAATATTCTACTCAGAAAACAGAATTGAGATAAAAAATAAAAGCAATATATTAACGATATATAATACTACAAAATGCCTTATCACAATATGATACTTTTATAACATATTTTGATCAACTGTCGGACAAGTTTAAGACTTTTTTCTTATAATTCGTTATATCTTACAAAACACAACGAAAATGTCACGTTTTTTTACGAACCGTTTTTGCACAAGTGAATTTGTAATTTTCGTTATATCAAAACAGATACTAAGGAGTTTCCATGAAACTGATTAAAATTGTATTGGCATCCCTCGCGTTTGCCTCCGCACTCGCTGCGCAAACGATTACTGTTGCCGCTGCAGCCAATATGAAATATGCTGTTGCCGACATCGCTAAAGCATTTACTGAAGAGAGCGGAATCGGTGTCAAAATCATCACCGGTGCTTCCGGAAAACTTACACAGCAAATCATGAGCGGTGCACCGTATGATGCGTTTCTCTCTGCCGATGTCGAATTTCCGACAAAACTTTCTCAAGGCGGGTTTACAACGACTCCGGCTCAAGTGTATGCGTACGGAACACTTATCCTCTGGAGCGATACCGGTGCTGATCTCTCTAAAGGTGTTGCGGTTGTTACAGATCCATCCGTTAAAAAGATTGCTATTGCCAACCCTAAAACCGCCCCTTACGGTACAGAAGCCATGAACACGATGAAATTTTACAAAGTTGCCGATGCTGTCGCATCCAAACTCGTCACAGCGGAATCCATCTCCCAAGTAGGAAGCTATGTAACAACAAAAGCGGTCGATATCGGGTTTATGGCAAAATCCATCGTCCTCTCACCTGAGATGAAAAATGTCGGTAAATGGGTCGAAGTCGATCCTAAATCGTATAACACAATCGATCAGGCGATGGTAGGGCTCAAAAACGGTACCCCTGAAAATCAGATCGCCGCTAAAAAATTCCTCCGATTTATGTCCTCTGCCAAAGCATTAGAAATTTTAAAAGCGAGCGGATACGGTTTACCGAAAAAATAACTTGGCCTCGCCTGAGGCATGATTACGACAGACACAGCCAAATGACTTTGCTTCTGCATCGTTATATCAAAAAACATATAAGGATATCAAATGACAAAACTCAGTATTACTACAGCACTTATTTTAGGAACTTGTCTTATTGCCCAAGCGGCAGATGATTTGGCATCGGCATTTAAAGAGGGGAAACTCGACGGCCGTCTCAGAGCCCAATATTTTGTGACCGATTGGGATGATGACGCCAAATACAGCGCAACCGGATTTGCTGTAGGGGGAAGTTTGATCTATAAAACGGCACCGTTGTACGGTTTTAGTTTCGGAACGGGTCTGTATACCACACAGAATCCGGGCGGATGGACAGAAGCGGAGGATGGAAAATATGCCAATACCTCAAAAGACCTTTTTGCTCGCGGTCCAGGATCGGCGTACAGCTATGGTGACGGATACGCCGTTTTAGCGCAAGCATATCTGCAATACGATATCGCCAAAAGCAAAATCAGAGCGGGTCGTATGCTCGTGACTAACCCATGGATGTCTCCTAACGATACCAAAATGATCCCGATCGCCTATGAGGGGATTGATTTTGTTTCCAAAGATATTCTCAACACAACTATACAGTTGGACTATATTGACAAGATAAAAGAACGGGGAATGGATTATTTCGGAAGCATGGCCGAAACGCTCGATACGCCGACAAAAATCAGCAACTATTATGATACCGGATACGGTACCGCTACGGTACGGCACGGAGATGCTCCCAATGTCAGCATTGTCGGCGTCACGAATAAATCGATTGATAATCTCGAGCTCCAAGGATGGGTGATGCATTGGCCGGATTTGATCGATCATCTCCGTCTCGAAGCCAATTACGCACTGGAAGCGGGCGATGTTATCCTCGGCTTCGGCGGTTTGTACATGAAACAATACGATCAAGGAGCCGGAGATATTATCCTGCCAAAAGCAAACAATTACGATAGCGATAACAGTGTAGACACCTATCTCTATGCACTGCGGGCAACCGCAAATTATCGTGCGGCAAAATTCCTGCTGGCAACATCCCATACGGACGGCGGCGGGGATATGATCGCTCCTTGGCGCGGATTCCCGACACAGGGCTATACACGCAGTATGACGCAAACCGATTGGAATGCGAATACAACCGCCTATAAAGCAGAGTTTGATTATGACTGTGATGCCATCGTGTCGGGCGTAAGTACAATGCTCAGCTACGCCTATTATAACCGTGACCCGAGTAAAAAGCCGTACCAAAGTATGACCGACAGAGCCTACGGAAACGGTGATACCCGTCAATGGAACTTTGATGTCGTGTATAAACTTTCCGGCAGCTGGAAAGGGACGGAACTCAAAGCCCGTCTGATGGATCAAAACAATGAAAAATCAACGTTGGCAACGGCTGAAACTTCTAACCGCGAAATGCGTTTGGAAGCGAACTACCGATTTTAATCTGTGCCCCTGCGGGGCATGAGCAGAGATGACAGGAAGGTTTGTCTGCGGTTATTCAATAAAACCTGTCATCTCCCCTGATGCCCTACCTATATTATCTATATTTGAGTAAAAGGAAATGAAATGAATCTCTTAATGTCTGATGGAAAACCGGTATCGATGTTTAGTGCCTGCGGAACCAAACCGTTCGAACCTGCCAGTATGACACCCAATACCGCCGAAGCCAAAATCGATTTTGTCTACCCTGTAGTTCCTTTTCCGACAACTAAGCTCTATCAGCAATGGGGAGAAGAAAATATCCGTAAAATGGTCCGCTACCATCATGGGTTATTACGTAAAAGTGTCATCGGTAATCTCTTCCCAGCGGATGATACAATGTTTGCCTTTGCGACGGAAAAAACGGCAGACTTTTTTGTAGAGGCATTGGGAGGAGAAAAACATTACACGCCTGTGCATGGTCATCCTGCATTACGAATGCGCCATTTTCATATCACTATCGATGAAAAAGGACGAGAGATCTGGCTAATGATGTATAAAAAAACGATCAATGATCTGGAAATGCCGTCTGAGTGTATCGAAGAGTTCTGGAACTGGATCGAGCCGCTTTCGATTCGAATGATCAACCGACGAACGACCGTCGCACCGATCGAACGTCATCCGTATATATCGATATGGAATAAAATCAAAATTGAGGAAAATTAAGATGTATTTTTTAAGCTCAATCGTTATATCAGAAAAGATACAACATAAGAATTTCTTATTAAAATTTAAATCATTCGGCGCTTCATTCGCTGTTCACAGTGCGGTATTAGCCGGAATTTTGTATTTTATGACAACCCATCCGATCCTGATGGAACCGGAGGAAGAGAGAGTCATCATCTCCCTCTCGGAGTTCACTTCTACCTCCGGTGATCGAAATGTAATGGAACATTCGCTCATCCAGAAACAAACACCGAAAACCCTTACGACGCCTAAAGCGAAAAGTACACCGAAAGAAGTGCATCCGACCCTAAAAACGACCCCTGAGAGGATACCGTCATTAACTCCTTCGGTGTCCTCTGAGGCGTCCGCGCCTCTAGCTCCACCTGCTCCAGTGTTATCGACTCCGCCATCATCACTCATTGATTCTCCTCATGAGAGTGTTTCCTCCAAATCTGAAAACGAATTACCAAGAAACCTAGTTTCCAGCAACGAAATCGGCGGAGCGGCATTGGGAAATATACGGGCTATGATCGAACATGCAATCACCTACCCCGCAATCGCTCGTAAACTTCGTATCGAGGGTATTGTGGTGGTATCGTTTGTACTCAAACCTAACGGAATCGTAGAAGCCGCAAAAATAATCACGACGAGCGGCAGTACTCTTCTGGACACCAAAGCGATTCAAACGATTCTCAGCCTCAGCGGTGATTACCCCGCATTGGGAAAGACCTTTGAACTGAGTATCCCCATCGCATTTAACTTACACAAATCCTAAAGGAATCTTATGAATACGTTTCTGAAAATCCTCTTCTTATCGGTGATCGTTCTCGCTGCACACGCGAAAACTGTGACGGATATGGACGGGCATCCCGCCATACTTCCGGATCAAACCGATCGAGTCTTCGGTTCATCTCCGCCGATGAACTATCTCATCTATGCGCTCAATCCAAATAAAATGATTGGTTTGAACTTTGCTGCAAAAAACGCCAATAATGGGGCCAATGAAAACTTCCTCAATCAAAAATTCCTTTCCCTTCCGGTAATCGGATCGTTTCACGGCGGCGGTCAAAGTATCAATCTCGAAACGCTGATGGCCTACAAACCGCAACTGGTTTTACTCTGGCAAGACGATATGATGGTGCAAACCGTACAGCGTGAAATCGAAAAAACCCATCTGCCGACTTTTATGATCCCGTTCCGTGAAGTTAACGATATGCCTCGCGCTTTTCGTCTGGCCGGTGCTGCAATCGGAGAGAGCAAACAGGCAAATATCCTAGCCAACTACTCTCAAAAAATAATCGATGAAGTCCATACCAGCGTCTCCAAAGCCAAACCGACACGCTACTACTACGCAGAAGGAACCGATGGACTTTCTACCGAATGCGATACCTCGTTTCATGTCGAAGCGCTTAATTTTGCCGGAGGCGAGAACGTCCATAAATGCCAACAAAGCGGTCTACTCGGCCTGGAAAAAATCAATTTTGAAAAACTTCTTACCTACAATCCGGATGTCATTATTGTCCAAAACAGAGCTGTCTATAACGACCTGATAGAGGATTCGCTCTGGAAAAATCTGCGCGCTGTTAAATCCGGCCGTATTTATCTCGTCCCTATCCAGCCGTTTAACTGGATCGACCGGCCGCCGTCGTTTATGCGGGTGATCGGAATCCAATGGCTGGCTCATCTGTTCCACCCAAAAGAGTACAAAGCCGACCTGAGTGTCCGAACAAAAGAGTTCTATGACCTTTTCTTACATGTAAAACTCAGCGATGAACAAGTCAAAAATCTATTAGGAGCCAATTAATGAAACTCTCACCTATCCTTCTCTCTCTCGCCGCATGTGCGATACTCGCCGCAGACCCGCTGGGGATCGAGCGAATCGTTATTACTGACACCGTCGATGATGGTGATGCAATGATACTCGATAGCAATCAAAGCGGTGCAAATCAATCATTCGGTACCAAAAGTATCGCCACCCTCTCGACTCAGGCGAATATGAATCCCTACAGCGTTATCGCCTATTCGCCGTCAGTCAACTTTACCCCTGTCGATCAGGCCGGATCAAACGAACCTTCCTATCATGATCCTATCCGTATACGCGGAAAAAGCCAAAGCGGTCCCGGCGGTGTCTATATGATCGACGGTATGCCGATCTCCAGCAATCCGGGAGGGGGAAAACAACTCGTTGATATGGAAAATGTCAGTTCGATCGATCTGCTCAAAGGGTATCTCCCAGCCGATAAAAACCTCGGCTTCTCCAGCCTCATCGGTAAAGTCGATCTGAATCTCCTGAGTGCAAAATCGAAAGCCGGAGCCGAAGTGTCCCAATCATTTGGTTCGGATAATTTCCAACGTACTTTTGTACGTTTCGATTCGGGTAAAATCGGCGATGTTGCGGTATTCGGTTCTTTCTCCCATCTCTCTAATGACAAAACCAAAGGCGAAGGCGATCTCAAACGTCTCAACGGTACTCTCGGCCTGACCTACACCCCTACAAATACGTTCAAAGCCAAAGTAACCGCTATCCGTAACTCAGACGATCACCACAACTACTATAACCTCTCATACGCCGAAGCGAATAATTTAGGGGCTAATTTCAACAAAGATTTTGCCATGACTCAACCGAGCGCATCCAATGATGTCAACTATTACGACTGGAACAAACAAAGTTTCCTGACTACGGCTCTTTTGGGAGAATTCGAATACAAGCCGACTACGAATGATGCAATCACGATCAAACCGTATTATAAAAAAGATGAGGGAGACTATTGGTTCTCCAAATTCGATACAACTGCCGCCAAACAGCGTGTTATGAACTGGCGAATGGAGCATGACCTCTACGGTGCAACCGCAGCGTACGATCATGAGTTTTCCGAAGCGCTGAAAACTAAAATCGGGTATTGGTACCACAAGCAGCTCCCTCCCGGGCCTCCGAGCGATCAAATCAAATACAGAGTGGTTAACGGTGCTTTGGTATTTGATGGCTATGCGGTTCTCGCCGATAACGACTATCATACGCTCCAAGCACCGTTTGCCCAAATCAGCGGTACGATCGACCGTTTTACGTATGTTGCCGGTGCACAATACCAAACGTTTAAACTCGGCTCGCTTAAAAGCCATACCAACGGTAATCAAACATCTGCAGCAAATCCAGACTATGATGCCGCAATCGCATCGACTGCCATCGATCCGTGGGCAAGCGTAGATGCTAAAACTTTTAATACGTTTATTCCGTCGCTCTACCTCGGATATACGATTTCTCCATCGACCATGGCATATCTCGATTATTCGCGTACCTATGGGTTCGACGTTAACCTTTTCCCGACCTATATTTCCAATCGTGCCAGTTTTGTAGCTCAAAACGTCACGTTGCAACAGCTATGGGACAAACTCGATTTGGAACTCTCCGACAATATCGATCTCGGAGTTAAAACAACCCTCGGAGGACTCACTCTCAATCCGAGCCTATATGTCTCGTTCGTACAAAACAAACAAGCCAATATCTATGATCCCTCATTCGGTGTCAATTATCCTGCCAATGTCGGAGATGCACTTGGATACGGTGCGGAATTCTCGGCATACGGTCCGATCAGCGAAGATTTGGAATTGTTGCTAGGTCTCTCGTACAATCGCTATCAATTCACCCAAAACTTCCAAAGCGGAGCTTCTTCAACCGTTGAAACCGACGGTAAACAGCTCCCTGACGCTCCGAAATACATGGCGAAAGCGGCGCTTTCATATCACCTGGGAGACTGGACGCTCACCCCGAGTGCCCGCTACACCTCCAGTCGATGGGGAGATGTTGCCAATACCCAAAAGATAGATGCCTTTACCCTTGTTGATTTCGACGCAGCATACCGTATCGCACAGTTTATGGGATCTCGTAACGCCCTTTTCCGTCTGACAGCTACCAATCTGACAAACGAAAAATACATCGCTACGATCAATGCCGCCGATAACTTCTTGGCGGCAACCGGCACGGCAAGTACCTACAATACGGGTGCACCGTTCGGACTTTATGGCAGCATCAATCTGAAGTTTTAAGGGCTATGATGAAAAATATCAAACCGATCAGTTGGATAATCGGCTCGACGCTCCTTTTGATCGTTGTTGCTACACTATCTCTACTCTGGGGGCAATATCCGATCACTCTCGATACGTTGATCAGCTATCTCCAATTTAAAGCATTCGGAGGGGCTGGAAACGATACCTACACGATGCTCGATAACATCATCTTGCAAATCCGTCTGCCGCGCGTTCTGCTGGCCATCCTCATAGGATCTGCCCTGGCTACATCGGGCGCCGCATTTCAGGCGATGTTCGTCAATCCCCTGGTCTCTCCCGGAATCTTGGGAGTACTCGCGGGTGCATCATTCGGTGCGGCGATGGGAATGCTCATCTCGGATCAATGGTTTGTCGTCCAATTACTCGCCTTTGCATTCGGTTTTGTCGCCGTCGGGGTCGCAGTACTCATCGGCACGATGGTAACCAACTCCCGATCCACCGTGATGCTGGTACTCGGAGGCGTCATCAGCAGTGCCCTTTTCACTTCGATGCTCTCAATCATCAAATACCTCGCCGATCCGTACAGTACCCTTCCCGCTATCGTCTACTGGCTGATGGGAAGTCTGACCATGGCGGATCTGCACGGTGTATTGCTCATCTGTGTTCCGATGCTCGCCAGTGTCATCGGACTGATCGTTTTAGGGAAATATTTCGATCTCATGAGTTTGGGAGATGAAGAGGCAAAAGCGTTGGGGATCAATGTTACGATGGTTCGGCTGGGGGCCATTATTCTGGCGACGATCGCAAGCTCTCTCTCAGTCGTCATGGCAGGGATAATCGGGTGGATCGGTCTTATCATCCCCCATATCATCCGTATGGCGGTTGGCCCTTCGCACCGTTTGCTGATGCCCCTCTCGGCAATAGTGGGCGGAGCATTTTTGCTCCTCGCCGATACGATTTCACGACTGGCATTCAGCGTCGAAGTCCCGATCGGGATTCTCACTTCGCTTATCGGTATCCCCGTCTTTATCATCGTACTTAAAAACGCGAGGGCAGCATGGAACTAAAACCAATCATCACGGTCAATGACCTTCATTTTTCCTATCCAAAGCGCCCTGTGTTAGAGGGGATCGATTTTACCCTCCGCCGCGGCGAAGTAGTAAGCCTGTTGGGACCGAACGGCTGCGGCAAAAGTACCCTGATTCGTCTCATCCTCAAGCTTATACATGCTTCGCAGGGCGAAATATGGCTCAATGAAAAAACCCTGCATCGCTATTCACACCGTGAGATAGCAGAACATATCGCCTATATTCCGCAGTATAACAACGTCCCATTCAATTACAGCGTAATAGAAATGGTCATCATGGGTCGCATCTCCAAACTCGGATTTTTCGCCGCCCCATCAGCATCTGACTATACGATTGCCCATGAAGCATTGGAGAGGGTCGGGATTTCTGATTTGGCATCCCGTCCTTTCGGTCAGCTCAGCGGCGGACAAAAACAGATGGTGCTTCTCGCCCGCGCACTTACCCAAGGGGTCGATACCTTTATTATGGATGAGCCGGTATCGGGTCTGGATTACGGCAACCAAATCCGTCTTTTGGAACTGATCGTCTCACTCAGCTCACAGGGCTACACGTTTCTCAAAACAACCCATTACCCCGATCATGCCCTGCTGGTCTCCAGCCGTGTCGCAGTCATGAACGGCGGTAAAATCATCGCCGACGGTCTGCCTGAGGAGGTCATCACCCCTGAAATGATCCGTAGCGTCTACGGAATCGAAGCCGACCTCATCGTCCACGATACCCACATCCGCTGTCTTCCTATTTTCAATAAAGGAACCCTATGAAACTTTTATCTCTCTTCATTTTCCTATTAATATTTTCTAATATTATTGAAGCGCGGAGTATTACCGATGATTTCGGCCGTGTAGTTACCGTACCCGATAAAATCACCAAAATTTATTCTGTATCGCCCCCTATCACCATCAGTGTAACGGCATTTGATCCCTCTCTTGTTGCGGCACTAAACTTTCCGTTCAAAGAGGATCAAAAACCCTACGTCGGTGTTGCCGCATCCAAACCGGTAGCAGGTGGGTATTTCGGTCAAGGACAAACCCCTAATTTCGAAAACATAGCCGCAATCAAACCCGATGTCATCCTGATGTGGGGGAAATCGACAGGTGCAGAGAATGAATTAAAAAAACTCTCCATGCTCGGTATTCCCGTGTTAATGGTACATAATGAATCGATCAACGACCTCGTAGGGCAATTTGAACTTTTAGGAAAACTCACCGGAAATACAAAACGCGCTTCCGAACTGATGCACTATACCAAAGAGACGTTGGGGCTTATCCAATCACTGCAAGCCAAAGTGAATGCCCGAAAAGATGTCCGTTATTACTTCGCCGAAAGTCTGGACGGATTTGCCAGCGAATGCGACGGGTCGTTTCACCTCGAACCGTTCACCTACAGCGGAGCCAAAAATGCTCTCAACTGTAAAATGTCTTCCAACTACGGGATGGAAAAAATCTCGATGGAAACGATCCTACTTGCCGATCCCGATGTTATCGTAGCGATGGAGGGGGCATTTGCATCCTCAGTAAAAAGCAATCCGCAATGGCAAAGCCTCAGAGCCGTTAAAACAGGACACGTGCTCACCGTCCCTACCGTACCGTTTAACTATATTAGCCGTCCACCCTCGCTTATGCGGCTGATGGGAATACGATGGCTTATCCACTCGTTTTATCCCGATCTGATCAAACCGATCGATCAAGAGGAAAAACGGTTTATTAAACTCTTCTTCCCCCAATATAAACACTAACAGGGAGGAGAAGTTTTTTTTACAAAACGTTATATCAAATATGATATATAGAATAATAAAAACTTAAGGATTACTATCATGAATCACAACGTAAAATCAAATTCTAATTTTATTAGAATAAGTTGTATAGCATCAGCCTTGCTATTACCATTTTATAGCATCATGGCTAATGATACAAACGCATCTAAATCTTACACTCTAGAGAAAATAGAAGCAACTTACGAGGAACAAGACAATTCTATATATGCTAAAGAGCCTGATAACGCTAAAAGCACCAATACATTGAGTAAAAAAGCACTCAATACAATCGGTGGCCCGGCTCAAACAAATTACTATAAAGCGATTGACATACTTCCAGGTGTTAATGTTCAAACATCCGATGCTCTTGGAATATCTAATGGTCAGAATATCAAAATACGTGGAAAAAGTGCTTTTCATATTGGCAGGACGGTAGAAGACCTTCCGCTAACAGGTATTGTTGGGACAAATGGTATGGGTGGCGGAGAACTTTTTGATATGGAAAATGTTAGTGAGCTAAATGTTTACAAGGGTGCAATAGCTTCCGATAAAGGTTTTTCTCTATCAACATCTACAGGTGTAGTTAACGCAAATCTCCTCTCACCATCAGATAATCTAGGATTTTCAATCAAACAAAGTTTCGGAACGGATAATTTTAGACGAACTTTTGGTAGGGTTGATAGCGGGAAGCTTTCAACCGATAGTTCATTTTTTCTCTCCTATTCAGATACAGCTGGTGATAAATGGAAAGGTGAAGGTGGAGCACCTGATGGAAAGCACAATGTAAACTTC
>NZ_JAQTQR010000075.1 GCF_028712165.1 Sulfuricurvum sp.
CACAATCGGGAGTTATCTTTAATGCCTCTTTATAGGCTGTTTCGGCTTCTTCGTATCGATGCAGTGCTTTGTACATCATGCCCAAGTTTCGATAGGCTTCTGTGTACTGAGGATCGAGTTGAACCGCTTTTTTATATCCTGTTTCCGCTTTTTCGAAACATTCCGTCTCTCTGAAAAGGTTAGCAATATTGTTATAGAGTTTAGGATCTTGCGGAGCGAGTTTTATCGCTTGAGAAAACATCGATTCAGATTCATCGAATCGTTTTAACGTCTTGAAAAGTATCCCTAAATCGTTATACGCATCGATATAATCTTTCTGCATTGATATAGCACTGCGCCAATGGTGTTCCGCTTCATCGTATCGCCCCAATGCATGGGCACATGAGCCTGCAACAGCAAAGAATAAAGCGCTTAGCGCTTCAGGGATTATCCTATCCATTCCTGAGAGCACCTCAGAGCATTTCCCCTCCTGATATAGGGCTAACGCTTGTTTGTAAATCGCCAGCTGCAATGTATCGTTTTCGGTAGTATCCATCCGCCTATTCTAATCAAATCCAATGCGAAAAGCAATTCATACCGCTTTATTACGGATGTTAACCTTTTTGTATCAAACACTCACTATAATTACGTAATTTTTTGTTCAAAAGGAACTCCATGAGATTATCTCACCTCTTAGCATCCCTCGTTCTCTCTTCTTCCATTGCATTTGCCGCGCCGGCCACACTTGCGACTGTTGACGGAAAAGCGATCACCACTACCGATGCCAATGCATTTTTAGCCAAAGCGATTCCGGGTATGAGCTTTGACAAACTTGATCCTAAAATGAAAAAGCAAGTGGTGGATCAACTCGTTAATCAAACCCTTATCAAAAATCAGGTGCTTAAAAGCGGTATGCAAAATACGGCTGCATTTAAAGCCCAATACGCTGCAATCAAAGACGATCTAGCTGTCGATATGTGGATGAAACAGCAAATGGCAAAAATCACGGTAACCGATGCTGAGATCAAAGCCTTTTACGATGCTAACGGCGACAAAATGAAACAAGGGGATAAAAAGCTCTCCCTTGACCAAGTCAAAAAAGAGATCGGACAGTTTTTGAAAGTTGAAAAATTCAAAGCTTATATGAACAAAACAACGGAATCACTCCGAGCTTCGTCTAAAGTAGAAATGAAACTCAAATAGTCCTATAGCATACGTGCACACAACTAAGCCTTTTTTTCTTTCAGTAGGTATCCATACTGCATTAATAGCTCTTCTTGTAGGGGGGCTGAGTATGGTACATAAAAAAAAGCCTTCTGCTGAAGAAAAAATCGTCCTTAAGTTATTAATACCGGCACAGGCAAAAGTGATTCAAGCACTTCCACCCAAAACACCCCAACTCTTTGAACCGCAAAAGCCCGCACCTATACCCAAAGCCATTCAGCCACGCGTGATAACACCGCCTAAGATACAGCCTTCAATTGAAACTGCACCTGTGCCCAAAGCCGTTATTGCAACGCCGCAGCCTCCGGCACCCGCTATCGTTATCCCAAAAAAAGTACCGATAAGTGAGCCAATAGAGCTAAAAGCCCCTGTTGTACAACCGAAAGAACAACCGCCCAAACATCAAAAAGAAGAATACGTTTACGGCCAGGCGGACAAGGTTCAAGAAATTCTCAATCAACGAAAAAAATTTCCAAAAATAGCAAGAAATTTAAAGCAGTATGGAGAAGTAATTGTTGGATTCGACTTCACTCCAAACGGGGAAGCGAACAATATCCGAATTATCAAAAGTTCCGGCTACGATTCGCTTGATGATGCGGCTAAAGAACTCATCAAAACATCGGTCTCCCTTTTCCCGAAACCTCAGGAAAACGTACCGATCAGTGTGCCGATCGAGTATATGCGCTAACTATCCCCGCGCTGCCAATCCCATAGCGAGAGCCTGTTCGATTTCATGCGAATATTTAGGATTAGCCTGACGCAGTGCTTTCTCAAAACGCAAAACAAGTTTAGAATCGGTGTGAGGATGGATACACAGTGATTCAAGTAGATTTTTATAAACAGAAAGCGTAGACTGGGAAATCGTCCCGAAATGGTTTATAATCATCTCAACTGCATGATTCAGCTGTCCATTACTCGAAGCACGGTTTTGGATTACGGCGCTGAGCGATTCGAATGTTTCGACTGATTCTACAGAGGAGGAAGGAGGTGATTTGCCCTTAGAACTCCAAACATAAATTCCGACTAACGCGATTAAAACAAATAACAACCCTGCGATTGTGAATATCAAATTTACAGTGATCATAATGTACTTACTTTTGAATTGGTTTGAAGAGTATTGTAGCGGAAAATAAATGAAGGGTAATTATTCCCGCAAATGCGGGAATGAAAGAAGAGATATCTGAATTACCAGCTAACTTCAGTTGTCAACATCCAGCTTTGTTTATCAAGAACATCGCCAAGAGTTGCGGTTGTTGAGTCTGCACGGGTAAATGTTGTTTCATCTTTAGAATCAACTGTTTTACCAGATGCAATGAATTTAACGTTTTTGTTATAGTCATAAGCTATACCGTAGATAATTTGAGTTGCATCACCGACGTTAGCATTATTTTTACTAGCGCTATTAGAATATTCTGTTTTCATATTATCATAACGTGCAAGAAGTGTCCAATCTTGTGCCGGACGTACCTCAGCATTCACAGAGTACATTTTCATTTTTGTCTCTGCCCCGCCGATTTGTACTTTATCTTTGTTAACATCGTATTGAGCCGCGATCAAGAATTCCGGTTGGTTATATACGAAGTGGAACCAGTATGCATTGCGATCATACTCTGCAGCGTCATCAACGATCAAATTATTATCTTTATGATTTTTACTGCTGAGTCCTGCAAACGAGATATTTGCATACGTATCTTTGTCAACTTTATATTTACCGACTTTTTCACCGTTACCCATGATATGGCCTGTTAAACGCCATTCAAATGAAAGATCACTGCTGTTTTGTTGATTATTTGCCGCTTTATCTGCATGGTAACCTTCACCGTTGAAAATACCGAGTTCACTAGAAAAATACGGAGTTTTTGTTTGGAAGTTCACACCAAGGTCAGCTGAGTTAAGAACATCCGGTCCAACATTTTTTGATGCTCCGGCAGCACCGGCTGCAACTGAGAATTTGTCTTCCAAGATAACTTTGTTGATTGAACGGAAATACCATGAGTTATGCTCCTCATAGTCGATCCATGGGCGGTGAGCGATACCGATTTCAACACCGGTATACGGAAGAACTTTATCCAAATAAAGATATGCATATTTTGCATACATAGTTGCATATGATGTTGTGGATTCAAGCTCTTTTGTTGTATCCATCGTTACACGGAAATAATCTTTGTCATTAAAATATGCTTTTACTTGAACATAGTTACGTCGAAGCTCGAAACCTGTTGATTTATCTCCGCCATTCCAGTTTTTTTCTCCGTATGAGTTACTTGTCAAACCGAAGTAATGTGTACCGCTGAAATCAAGAGTTTTTGCATGAGATTTAACGTTAACGTATTTTTTCATACCTTCTTTGTATTCAGAGAATGAAGACTCGCTATCACGTTGAGCCATATCAACAGTTTTCGCATCGATAAAATCACCCATCTCAACACGGCCTTCACCGCCTGTTGTAAATACTTGACCTGTTTTAGCATCAGTATAAAGTGTCAATGTATCGGCATAAACCGTACCACTCATCATTGCCGCAGCAAGGGCAGATAACACTACTTTTTTCATAAGATTCACTCCTGTTATTTAGTGGCGTCATTGTAGAAAAAATAGATTACATACGTGTTACATTACAGAATGATTACGATAAGGAAAATAAATAATTAATAGAGGAAATATAACAAAAACTCAAGCCTGAACGCATACGCAAGGACAGACTTGAAAAACTTAAGGAATTGAAAGAAGAAGAGAGATTAAATGTGCCACAGGGGCACCTTTAAATGTACGTAATACACTTAGAGGTACCGCCCCGGAGGGGGTAGAGATAGAATATAAAACTTATTTTCCAGCCCAGTATTCACGAACCATGTTCGTTGTTTCAACCGGAAGCGGGATATAACCCAATTTTTCTGCCGCTTTGTCGCCGCTACGGAATGCATAGTCAAAGAATTTGATAACCTCTTGGTTAACATCCGCTTTTTCACGTGGCATAAGGATAAATGTTGCCGCTACGATCGGATAAGCATTGTCTTGCATAACCAATGAGCTGTAGAAATGGTCTTTTTTAGTCCATTTTGCTTGTTTAACCGCTGCTTGGAATCCTGCCATGTCTGCTTTTACCCATTTACCTTGTGCTGTTTGAAGTGTAGCTGCTGCAAGGTGATTTTTCTCTTTGTATGCTTCTTCGATATAACCGATAGTATAAGGAGTTTGCATAATAAGGTTAGTTACACCTTCATTCCCTTTTCCGCCGATTCCGGTTGCCCAGCCGATTGCTTTACCGGTTCCGTATGTGCTTTTCCACATTTTAGATGCTTCACTCAAGTAAGCAGTAAAGTTGAATGTAGTTCCAGATCCGTCTGAACGGTGAGCAACAATGATTTTTTCAGCAGGAAGTTTAACACCCGCGTTGTCCGCAGCGATAGCAGGATCATTCCACATTGTAACTTTACCTGCGAAGATATCAGCAACAACGCTGTTTTTAAGTTTAAGTTGTCCGTCTGCAACACCTGGGATGTTATACGCAACAACGATTGAACCGATAACCGCCGGGAACTGATACAATTTTGCTGCATCCAACTCTTTAGGAGTCAATGGGGCATCCGTTCCGCCGAAATCTACGATACGCTCAGAAATTTGTTTAATACCGCCGCCTGAACCAATTGCTTGATAGTTAACACGAGTGTGTGTCGCTTTTTGGTAGTTATACGCCCAGTCATAATATACTGGTGCCGGGAAAGTAGCTCCCGCTCCACTGATTTTGTCGGCGGCCATGATTGATGTCGCTGCAACTGCTGCGATTACGAAACCTTTAGTAACTTTGCTTAGCATTGGATATGTCCTTGGTATTTGATGGCGACATTGTAAAAGCTTCGGGTAACGAAACGATTACAAAGCATAAGCCCTCTCTGTAATCTCACGGTTATAAAGTAACGTTATAATCGCGCACTATCATTTACTATAAAGGCACATGAATGCTACCACGCTATGAAAACAAACTAAATGAAATCCGTGGAATGATTTCAACTCTGCTTTCCCAAATTATCCACTCAAGTGAAGAGACACTCAACGCTTTTGAAAATGATAATATTGATTTGTATGAGACATCACGGGTTTATCTCAAAAATCTTCAACTCGATGCCAACAAGATCGATAACGAAATTATCAAAACCTTTGCCCTCTTCGGTCCTGAAGCAGATGAGTTGCGCTTACTGGTAGCGTATTTGAAAATGACCAACGAAATAGACCGTATCGGTGATGCGGTTAAAAAATACAGCAAACGTTTGCATGATCACTGCGCAGGCGGATGCGATATGAGCGTTTTGAGCAATGCGATTGTTCAACTGCACAAAACGACTCTACATGCGTTACAATACATTGCAGAATGTTTGCAAGATATGGAACGATGCGACGCTGATGATATCTATCGCAAAGTAATGGTTGAAGAATCAAAAAACGATGACCTCTTTTCAATTATGGAAAAAGAGCTCCTGACTCTGATTATCAATGCAAATGAGCTCTCAATCGAATACGTCAAAGTGTTGGGAACATTACGCAAATTAGAGCGTATCGGCGACCGAGCCGTTAATATTGCTTCACTTATGCTCTACGCACAAAAAGGCGGAGAGATTCAACTCTACAACTAAAAGAAAGGACACGCCGTGAGTTCGTTAATTGTGATCGTCGAAGATGAAAAAGATATTTTGGAACTGATGGAGTACCATCTTGCCAAAGAGGGTTTTGAGACGATCGGTTTTTTAACAACAAAGCATGTCTTGGAAGTTTTGGAAGAAGAACATGTCGATTTGATGTTGATGGATCGCAATCTCCCCGGTGCCGAAGGGAGTGAGTTCGTCGAATCCCTTCGAAAAAAAGGGATTCACACTCCCGTCATCTTTGTCAGCGCCAAACATAAAGATGAAGATATCGAGCAGGGATTTGAGCGCGGCGGTGACGATTACATCACTAAGCCTTTCAGCATGAAAGAGCTTGTACTTCGCGTAAAAGCGATGCTACGCCGTACTAAGAAACTCTCAACCGAAGGGAACCTCACCTACCGGGATATTGTTCTCAATCTCGCCGCACGTTCAATAACGATAGAAGGTGAAAATATCGAGCTCACCAAACTCGAATTTGATCTTCTCCATGCATTGATAGTAAACCAAAATGTCGTTTTAGACCGCGATTACCTCCTCGAACATGTCTGGGGAGGCGAAGAAGTATTCCAAGATCGTACCGTAAATGTCGCTATCAACCGTCTCAAAGAGAAAATCGATCCCGATAAAACCAAAGAGTATATTAAAACAGTACGGGGAGTCGGATACACCCTGTGCTAAGAATCCATCAGCTTTTTTTCCTCAATATATTAGGTCTCTTTACCGCCGCTCTTTTGGTTGCCTCGGTTATTAGTTTTTATACCCTCAAAACAATGATTATTGAAGATGGTAAAGAGCGGCTTATACAAAGCATTGAGCTTCTTGAACCCCAGATCATGAGTTCAAACGATCTCGATTCTCTTGCACACTCTGTTGCACAAAAAGCCCATCTTCGTTTAACGGTCGTCGCAGCAAACGGAGTAGTCATTGCTGAAAGCGACACCGATAAAAAGATGATGGAAAATCATTCGAACCGTGTGGAAATCATGGAGTCGATGCGAAAGCCCTACGGCATTACGATCCGCTACTCCAAAACTCTAAAAACCGACTTTGTATATGTTGCAAAAAAACTATCCACTCCGCACGGAATACTCTATTTCCGTCTTTCCATGAGTTTAAAAGGGGTTATGGACCATTTTTATACGCTTTGGATCAAACTCTTTATCGCCTTTACCGTTTTAGTTGCCATTGCACTTGCTATAGCCTATAAAATATCTAAAAAAGCTCGCCATGATATTTTACAAATCACCCATTATTTAGATCAAATCTCCGCCAAAAATTACAAAGCTATTTTAAAACCCGAATACTTCCGAGAATTTTTGCAAATCTCGATAATGCTCAAAAATCTGGTTAAAAAGCTCCAAAACCGCGATAAACAAAAACGCAAGCACACTGCGAAACTGCGTCTTATCAACAAACAGCAAAATGATATCCTCTCGGCCATCAGCCACGAGTTTAAAAATCCGATTGCCGCCATCATGGGATACGCCGAAACACTTCACGACGATTTGAATATTGATCCTAAAATCAGAGAAAAATTTCTGGATAAAATCCTTGCCAATACCCATCGTGTAACTCTTATGCTAGACCGCTTGGCGCTCTCAGTCAAACTTGAGAACAATGACCTATCGATAAAACCGACTCTATTTGATATATCCGATGTGTGCCATGAATCGATCTCTATTTTACAGGTCAAATACCCCTCACGTTCCATCAAGTATACCGGGCTCTCCAAAACCGTATACGCCGATCGAACGATGATTGAACTGATCATCACCAATCTTGTCGATAACGCGCTTAAATACTCCGAAGAAGAGGTGAACGTTACCCTTAACGAGCATAGCTTTAGTGTTACCGACAAAGGGATCGGCATTGCTCCGACGGAGATTGATAAAGTCACCTCAAAGTTTTATCGCGTCCATAAAAATCGTTGGGACAATTCAATGGGGTTGGGGCTCTCTATCGTCAGTTATATCCTCAAACTCCATGACTCCACCCTCACCATCGAGAGTACATTAGGAATCGGTTCAACATTTGGCTTTTCGCTTGATCCTCTAATCCAAAAAAATGGTCTGTCCAAAAAATGATCGCTCTTCCCGATCCTTTGGTGCAACTGATAGAACATCTTGACCAGTCCGGAATTAAACCGATACTCGTCGGAGGGTTTGTTCGAGATGCATTTACCGGGCATCCGACAAACGACTTGGATATCGAACTCTACGGAGTACATTCAATTGAATCGCTCGAAACACTTCTTCAGCCGTTTGGAAAAATAAACCTCATTGGAAAAAGCTTCGGCGTCCTAAAACTCGCCTATGCCGGCTACACGATTGATTTTGCACCTCCTCGCACCGAATCCAAATCGGGATTTGGACATAAAGGTTTCGATGTAGCATGGCAAAGCAATATTGCTTTTACCGATGCCGCCCGCCGTCGTGATTTCACCATCAATGCTATCGGCTATGATCCCATTACAAAAACACTGCTCGATCCCTTCGGAGGAATAGAAGATTTAAAATGCAAACGTCTTATGTGCGTCGATCCCGTGACTTTTGTCGACGACCCTTTAAGAGTATTGCGTGCGGTACAATTTGCGGCGCGATTTGAACTAACCTGCGATGAGCGTCTGCTAGGATTATGCCGTAATATGATTAGACATGGTGCTCTTGAAGAACTCCCGAAAGAACGTATTTTTGAAGAACTTAAAAAACTGTTACTCCAAAGTGCACGCCCCTCTTTAGGACTGACACTCCTCAAAGAGATGGGTGGACTTCCTTTTTTCTCGCCGCTTGATAGATTTGAAACTACACCGCAGGATCTACAATCTCACCCTGAGGGTTCTGTGTGGATGCATCTGCAGATGTGCATCGATTTTATGGCATCCATGCGCACCGGAGAGACCAAGCATGATCTCACTTTAATGTTAGCAATGTTATTGCATGATATCGGCAAACCTGATACCACAGCTATTGTCGACGGCGTTCTCAATGCACCGAAACATGCAGAAATCGGGACTGAAATTGCTCAAATATGGTTATCGCGGATTACAGAAGACAAATCCCTTATCGATGCAGTTTTACCTCTAGTCCGTTATCACGGATCACCGAGAAAACTTCACAAGATCCACGCATCGGATAGCGATATTCTCCGCCTTAGTACCCATGTGTGTATCGATGATCTTATCCGTGTCGCCAAAGCCGATTTTTTTGGGCGTACTTTTATCGGTGAAACACCTGAATCCTTTGAAGCCGGAGAGTGGCTGTTAGAACGTGCAAAAAGCTTAGGTGTATTGTATAAACCCCCTTTGCCGCTGCTTATGGGACGCGATCTTATTGCAGCAGGATTGACACCGTCTGAAGCGTTTAAAGATATTTTAGAACAGGCCTATGAAGCCCAACTTAATCAAGAAATCAATACTCATGAAGAGGCGCTAATATGGTTAAAATTCTGCCTCGATAGAGGCAAGCGTTTGCCTGCACTTCGTTAGGCTTTCCGCTTCGCTTCATGTGCCATAGCGGCAAGCGTAGCCAATCGGGACTTGTTCCGATGGCGTTCAACTAGTAGTCCGTAACAGTGTTGTAATCATGATGTAATAAAATTTCTTACCTAATTCTAAGGCAAGGTGTTGCATGATCGATAAAATCTTCTCCAATCTAACCCGTTTTAGCGCCCTGCTAATCCTCGTGATTGTCGCATGGATATTTGTAGAGCTCTATAACCAGTCATTGGAAGCTATTCACGCATTCGGCTTTGATTTTATTACCAAAGACGAATGGGCTCCGAATCTCGAAAAATTCGGTGCATATTCCGCGATTTTCGGCTCGGTTGCTTCGACATTTTTAGCAATGCTTTTTGCTATCCCGGTAGCTATCGGTGTTGCTATTTTCCTTAGTGAAATCGCTCACGATAAAATCAAAGGATTTTTCGGTGTGAGTGTTGAGCTCCTCGCGGCTATCCCATCCGTCATCTACGGGATGTGGGGATTGTTTTACTTTGTACCGATCATCCGCGATCTTTTCGGAGGTATGGGGATCGGACTTCTCAGTGCCGGTATCGTACTTTCGATTATGATTTTGCCGTTTATGGCAGCGGTTACCCGTGATGCGATGAACACTACCCCCGATATTCTCAAAGAATCGGCATACGCCCTCGGCGGTACACAGTGGGACGTAATCAAAGACGTTATCATCCCTTATGCACGCGCCGGTATTATCGGTTCAATTATTTTGGCTTTAGGTCGTGCAATCGGTGAAACAATGGCCGTTACCTTTGTAATGGGGAATGTCCACAAACTTCCAAAATCCATTACCGATCCGGCAACTTCGATTCCGGTAACATTGGCTAACGAATTTGCCGAAGCCGACGGATCGCTTTATTTCTCCAGCTTGTTTGAGTTGGCGTTAATTCTCTTGGTGATGAGTTTCGTTGTCATCTCTATTGCCAAGTTTTACTTTTTGCGTAAAGAAAGGAGAGGAGTATGACTGCGGTTCAAAAACGGGTTTTAGTCAATAAAATCATCCTCGCCCTCTCAACCCTGAGTGCGGTGGTCGCTATCGCATTTTTGTTCTGGATTTTGGGTGTTTTGGTGATGAAAGGGGTAGGTGCTCTCAACTGGAATATCTTTATCTATGAAGGGGCTCCTCCGGGATATGCCGAAAGCGGTCTCAAACATGCTCTCGTCGGCCAAGCGATTTTGGTAGGATTAGCTACCGTTATCGGAGTTCCGCTCGGTATTTTAGCCGGAACCTATCTTAGTGAATATGGCAAGAACTCCAAACTTGCCCATTTGATCCGCGATATCAGCGATATTATGATGTCTGCACCTTCGATTGTTATCGGAGCGTTTGTCTATGCCGTCGTTGTTATGCCGATGGGTCACTTCAGCGCATGGGCGGGTTCTATTGCTTTGGCGATCATTATGATCCCTATCATTTTACGCACCACCGATGATATGCTTCAGCTCGTACCCGGTACACTTCGAGAAGCGGCATTTGCCCTTGGTGCACCAAAATACAAGGTAATCATGGATGTTGTATATCGCGGTGCTAAAGCAGGAATTTTGACCGGTGTATTACTCGGTATTGCCCGTGTCGGAGGTGAAACAGCACCATTGCTCTTTACCTCGTTTAACGATAACTTTTTTACAACCAATCTGAACGATGCAATGCCATCGCTTACGGTTACGATGTTTAACTATGCGATCAGCCCTTATGCGGATTGGCAACAGTTAGGATGGGCTGCTGCCTTTATCCTCTCGATGTTTATTTTAGGTCTCAATATTGTGGGACGACTTATTTTATACTTTGGAAAAGGGAAATAACCAATGGCAAGTATTATCGATATCAAAGACGAATGCGCACTTCAGGTACGTGATTTTGAATTTACCTATAAAGGTGCCGATGCACCAAGTTTAAAAAAAGTAACTATGCCGATCGCAAAAAACTCGATTACAGCACTTATCGGACCCTCTGGATGCGGAAAAACTACACTGTTACGCGCATTTAACCGAATGCACGATCTCTATCCGGGTAATGCCTATAAAGGTGAAATCGAGTTCGAAGGGCGTAATATCCTCGATCCAAAAGAAGATTTGATCCATCTTCGCACCAAAATCGGGATGATCTTCCAAAAACCGACTGCATTCCCGATGTCGATTTTTGATAACGTCGCCTACGGGATGCGTTTGCAGGGGATTAAGAACAAAACGGAACTCAATGACCGTGTCGAAAAAGCACTCAAAGATGCAGCGATCTGGAAAGAGGTAAGCGATCGTCTTAAAAACGATGCAAACGGTCTTTCAGGCGGTCAACAACAACGCCTTTGTATCGCCCGTGCGATTGCGGTAGAACCGGAAGTATTGCTCTTTGACGAACCGACTTCAGCACTTGATCCGATCTCAACACAGGGAATTGAAAAGCTGGTTATTGAGTTAAAAGAAAAAGTCAGCATCATCATCGTTACCCACAATATGCAGCAAGCAGCGCGTGTAAGCGATTACACCGGATTTATGTATTTGGGAGAGCTTATCGAATTAGGTCACACAGAAGAGCTGTTCGTTACTCCGAAAGAAAAATTGACGCAAGAGTACATCACCGGTAAATTCGGTTGATATAGTATCTCTACCTTCCCGACCGAGTCGGGAATCTGACCTTCTTCTTTTTATTTTTCTTTCACCATTTTTTCACTGTCAATCTCAACCACCGTATGAACATTACCGCGGGGATAGTAGTCTGCAACCACTTTTAAGCGCTTAGGAGCGATTTTTTGCTCGAATGTGCTGTAGATCTCGTTTGCACTGTTTTCGTGCGAAATATGGCGGTTTCTGAACGAATTAATGTAGAGTTTGATAGCTTTGAGTTCTGCTACCCATTTATCCGGCGTATATTCTACATAGATGGTCGCAAAATCGGGATATCCGCTGCGCGGGCACAGACAGGTGAACTCCGGCAGCGTTACTTTAATCACATAGTCACGCTCATGTTGATTCGGCCATATTTCGAAATCTTTTTCGATATCAAAATTTTCGACGATTTGTTCTCCGTATTTCATTCTGTTTCCTTGTTATAATTGATCTATTGTTACTACTTTACCGAAATAATTTCCTTGTCGATAGTTGATTTTCAACGATTGGACAAGATTATCGGTATATTCATCCTCTATCATGGATATCCATGTTTTGGCTCCGCACA
>NZ_JAQTQR010000076.1 GCF_028712165.1 Sulfuricurvum sp.
AAGACGAAAGGGAGTATTTGAGTGAGAATTTCCATAGATATCCTTAACATGAAGAAAATTGTCGCATTATACTCAAAAGACATTAACATCGGTATAATTGCGCCATGAAAATCAGTTCTATCCATCTTCCGACCTATGTTTATCTCCCCCTTCTGATCGCTATCGGATTCTCCGCTTTTATCTATTGGGAGTATTTCGGACTCACATCACCGCTTATTAACACCGTATTTGGTTTGGGTGCGCTCTATGGTCTGCTGCATGCTCCTAAAAAAGTACTCCCCATCGCCGGATTTTGGATCGGGTTGTTCTGGTGCTACTGGATCGGCTTTAGTTTTGAGTTCTATAACCTTAGCTGGGCGATAGGGCTTGTTTCTCTCGGATTCGGTTTTGTCTACGCCCTCTATTACGGTGTGATGGGATTAACGTCCAATCCTCTGATCCGAGCCGCAATCCTTTTCGGCCTTACCTACGTGTGGCCGATGGATTTTAACTGGATGCAGCCGGAGCTTATTTTTGTCAACAGCTATCTCGGATTTTCAAAATGGCAATTTGCCCTAATCCTATTTGCACTCGCTTCGACCGCATGGTTCAGCACGTTTAAAAAGCTCTTTCCGCTGTTGTTGATCTTGTTTGCGGTTCAAACCCATTATCCGAAACCGCCGATCCCTCAGCTAAAAATCAAACTTGTCTCAACCGATATTCCTCAGGATATTAAATGGGAAGAATCACAGCAATACCGATTGAATACAGACAATCTCTACGCCATCCAAGATGCCATCCGCGAGAAATACGATTTGATCGTCCTCCCCGAAGCATCGTTTGCCCTGTTTATGAACCATCACCCGCATCTAACGGCTTACCTGCAAAAACTCTCCTATCAGATTCCGATCGTGACCGGAGCACTCTATGAAGAGAACGGCTTAAATTACAACGTCTCTTATCTGTTCCAAAACGGTCACGTCACCGTTGCCAAAAAAACCATTCTCGTACCGTTCGGCGAATACATCCCGCTTCCCTCAATTATAAAAGAGTGGGTAGACCGGGTCATTTTCGACGGCGCTTCCGATTTTGTCACCGCCGACAAACCGACCGATTTCATCATCCGCGGCGTCAAATTTCGTAATGCCATTTGTTATGAAGCGACGAGAAAAGAGCTCTATACTCCCGATGTTCGGTATATGATTGCCATGAGCAACAACGGATGGTTTACCCCTTCGATCGAACCGACATTGCAAAAGTTATTGATTGAATTCTATGCACGGCAAAACAATACGGTAGTCTTTCATTCGGCGAATAGCGGTGGAACGGGGATTGTGTATTAAAAGAAAAGAGTAAGACAATAAAAGCCCTAAAGGCTTTTATTGTTTAGTGGCGAACGTTGAGGTTGTTTTTCTTGATTGCTTCGATCACTGAAGTGATGTGTTTCATTTTAGCCTCTTCGTCATCCATGTTGTGGATCGCATCGAGGTTAAAGTGCTGCAATTTGCTATCAAGATAACCGGTATCAAGTTCCCCTTTGATGAAGTGCTCATCACGAACGATTTGACGGTGAAGAGGGATATTGGTCGGTACACCCTCGATCAAGAACTCATCCAAAGCACGACGCGCTTTACGAACCGCATCTTCCCATGTCAAAGCGGTAACGATCAATTTACCGATCATAGAGTCGTAGTTTGACGGGATTTGGTAGTTAGTATACGCCATAGAATCCAAACGTACTCCCGGACCACCCGGAGCAAGATAGTTGGTAATAAGACCCGGTGATGGGACAAATCCGAGTTTAGGATTTTCAGCATTGATGCGGAACTCAATCGCATATCCGCGGAATTTAATCTCTTCTTGCAAGAAAATCAGTTGGTCACCCTCTGCAATCGCGATCATACGTTGGATCAAATCGATTCCTGAGATCGCTTCCGTAACCGGGTGCTCAACTTGTACACGGGTATTCATCTCGATGAAGTAGATGTTATCGTCTTGGTCGACCAGATATTCGATTGTTCCGACACTCTCGTATCCGAGTTTGAACATCGCTTTGGTTGAGATACGATAAAGTTCACGGCGTGTCGCTTCGTTCAAAAGCGGAGACGGAGCAATTTCGATCACTTTTTGGTGACGGCGTTGAATTGAACAGTCACGGTCACCGAGGTGAACGACGTTGCCGTACTTGTCTGCTACGATTTGGATCTCAATGTGACGAGGGTTTTTAAGATATTTTTCGATGAATACTTCACCGCGGTTAAAGAAACGTAATGCTTCTTTGGTTGCAGATTCGTACATCTCTTTGAAATCTTCTGCTTTCTCTACGATACGCATACCGCGTCCACCGCCGCCGAATGCCGCTTTGATGATAATCGGGAACCCGATACCGCTTGCAATTTGTTCTGCATCATTAATATTATCGATCGGTTCATCCGTACCCGGAAGCATTGGAACTCCGACGGCACGCATCGCTACTTTAGACGCCATTTTATCACCGAACAATGCAATGTGTTCAGGTTTAGGTCCAATGAAAATAATACCGTTATCAATACACGCTTGAGCGAATTCGGCACTTTCAGACAAAAATCCGTATCCCGGATGGATTGCATCACAATCCGCTTTTTTAGCCAAAGAGATAATACGGTCATAATCAAGATACGCTTGAATCGGGTCACCCATGATCGGATAACATTCATCAGCTTTACGAACCCAGACACCATTGACGTCTACTTCTGAAAATACAACGACACTTTTAATTCCCAACTCTTTACAAGCCCGAATAATACGAAGTGCGATTTCACCACGGTTCGCAATCAATACTTTACTGATCTTTTTTGTTTTCACGGTTCCCTCATTTGAACACCTTTGAGACATTTGGCCTAGCCAAATCCCCAAAGACACCCGGTCTCTTGATTTAAAAGCGAAATTATAGGATAAAACTGCTCTTTATGCAAAACTTTTTCCTTCTTATATTTATTCTTTATCTCTTTCATCAAATTGGCGGATATATCTCACTATCCATACTGAATTACTAATGATTATTGGATTTTTGAAAATTTGCTATTATAATGTCTAAAAAAACAGGGATTTAATATGAAGATAGCAGCCAACATCACTGAACTCATCGGAAATACCCCCCTAGTTCAGCTTAACGCTCTCTCACAGGAGAACGGAGCTACCATTTTAGGAAAATGCGAATTTATGAATCCAACCAGCTCGGTAAAAGACCGTATCGGATTCAACATGATTAAAACGGCAATGGATGAGGGGAAAATTACTTCCGATACTCTTATCATTGAGCCCACGAGCGGAAATACCGGTATTGCGCTCGCCTCTATTTGTGCCGCATTGGGGCTGAAACTCACCCTCACTATGCCTGAATCCATGAGTATTGAACGTCGCAATCTCCTCAAAGCACTCGGAGCCAATCTGGTACTCACCCCTGCAGCACAAGGAATGAAAGGGGCGATTGATGAGGCCAATGCACTTGTCGCATCCAATCCGAATGCTATCATCCTCCAACAATTTGCCAATCCTGCCAATCCCGCGATTCATCGTGTCACAACAGCTCAAGAAATTCTCCGGGACACCGAAGGGAATATCGATATCTTTATCGCCGCTGTCGGAACCGGGGGGACACTGACGGGAACGGGAGAAGCGTTAAGAGCCGCCAATCCGAACGTCCAGATAATTGCGGTAGAGCCAAGAGACTCCGCTGTCCTCTCCGGCGGAAAACCGGGACCGCATAAAATTCAGGGGATCGGTGCAGGATTTGTACCCGAAATCCTCAATACTTCTTTATATAATGAAGTCATTACAGTCAGCAACGAAGAAGCCATCGCCGCATCGAAAGCATTGGCAAAAACCGAAGGGCTGCTTGTAGGCATCTCAGCCGGAGCCAATGTTCATGCCGCAGCATTTGTCGCAGCACGCCCTGAAAATAAAGGGAAAGTGATTGTTACGATACTCTGTGATACGGCTGAGCGTTATCTTAGTACTCCGCTATTTGAAGCATAAGTGCTATTAGAAACACTTCGCTGTGAAAACGGCGCAGTTCTTCATCTCCCATACCATCAAGCACGTTTGGATCAATCGCTAAAATGTATCCATGCTCTTCGGCAATACGATCTAAAATCCCTTATACATCCGCCGTCAGCGGGAATATATCGGTGCCGATTTCTCTACGACGAGACTGAATATAAGGTTGAGTTCCACCCGTATACACCACGCGTTACTACCTCTTTAAAACTCATTTATGATGATACGATTGACTATTCGCTCAAAGATTCAAATCGAGATGCGCTCAACGCTTTATATGAGCAGCGTGGGGAGTGTGATGACATTCTCATCGTCAAAAACGGCCTTTTAACCGATACATCCATTGCCAATGTAGCCTTATGGATAGAGGGAAAATGGTTCACTCCGCAAACACCGTTACTAGCAGGAACAACCCGTGCACGTCTACTCGATGAAGGATTCCTTACTCCGGCACTTCTACACCCTGGGGACATCGCTAGAGCCACCAAGGTTGCAATCTTCAATGCAATGGTAGACTTTCTTGAAGTCGAAAGTGGTATAATTTCCTAAAAACACAGGCCTGCAGTCATGTTATTCGATATTATAAAAAGTCCTTCATTCGCCAAATTAATGGAAACTCATGTACGGGACATGCTCATTTATCTTTTTGAAAATGACCAAAATTTCGGTATCTTGTGTAAAATCGATCATGTAACCTTTGATCCTCCCCTCCCTCAACACCTGAGTGAAGAGTTCCGGTCGATGACCCTCTTTTTTTTAGCAGGCTATACCTTTGAAAGTGCACGGATCGATAACGATATTTTAATTTTCGAAGCAGGCTTCGGTCAAGAGAATATCGGCAGTTTTGTCTCGGTACCGCTGCTCTCGGTCGTACAGATTATTATTGACGATACACCGGCCTTTGTCAATCTTGCCCTTCCTCAGGAAAAGCACCCGGTTATCAATATTGAGAAGCATGAAGGGGTTCAGAACTCTATGAGCGCGTTGCTCGCGAATCCCGAAAATCAGAAGTTTTTGAAAAAGAAGTAAGGGATGAAGTTATAACTTCAATCCCAATAAATAGGTAACTACATTATCGATAAACGCATCGTGCTTACGCTCTTTGCTATAGGCGATATAAAATTTGCGTTTTATTTTATAATTTTTGATCCGAGCTTCAAAAAGTTTCCCTTCTTCCACCTCATCACTGATAACATGACGTGAAATAACCGATACGATAGGGCGGGCTGCATCTTTCGGCGAGCGCATCAACGTCTCTTTGATCGCTGTAGAACTGGCTACGACACCGATAACACTAAAGCCAGAGCACTCAACTCCGATCTCTTCGAAAACTTCCGCTGTCAATTTACGGGTATGCGAGTTCTCATCACGGCAAATCCAGTCAAATTTATACATATCTTCTTTGCGAAGCTGTTTCGGAATCGGCTGATTTGAGAAAATAACCAATTCATCTTCTTCCCATTCACGATAAATAAGACCGTCTTTAAATACAGGAGATTCGATCAAAGCAATATCGATTTTTTTATCTAAAAGCTGGTCAATAATATCTTCGGAGAATGCCACACGAATATGGACTTCATTGTTGATTTTTTCTTTGAGCTGTCCAAGATACGAAGGTAAGACATAGTTACCGATGGCGTACGATGCTCCTACAATAAAGGTAAATTCTTTATTGATGATTTTAAGAAGTTCTTTTTCGCTTGATTGGATCGCTTTTTCAAGTTTTGTCGCGATACGATACAAATCTTCCCCTTCTTTAGTCAGCTTTATCCCGTTTTTTTTGCGTTCGACCACGCGAGTATCAAGATAATCTTCGATAAATTTGATTTGCTGTGTTACAGCAGGCTGCGAAATACCCAATTTTGCCGATGCTTTTGAAAAGCTTTTTTCACGGACTACCGTGAGAAAAGTCATAAGTTTCGCAAAGTCTTTTAACATAATAATTCCTATAAGTTGAATGAATAGCAGTATTATAACCCATCATTATAACTAAAGCAAGTATTTTCATACTATTTTAAAAAATAGAAAAATTGGGCTATAATAAATTAACTATATAACCAAGATCAAGGCGAAACGGTATGGATAAAATTTTCGAAGGGCTCAATGAAGCACAGCGCAGTGCAGTCGAACAAATCGACGGTCCGCTGCTCATTCTAGCCGGTGCCGGAAGCGGAAAAACCAAAACAATCACTACCCGTCTCGCGTATCTCCTGGATCAGGTAGGCATTCCGGCAGGAAATACCCTTACCCTTACATTTACCAATAAAGCGGCAAAAGAGATGCGGGAACGGGCGATGAACCTCATCTCTCAAAATTCCTATCCGCCGCTGCTGTGTACTTTTCATAAATTCGGTCTGCTGTTTTTAAAATTTAATATCCATTTGCTGGGACGTCTGAATAATTTCGTCGTTATCGATACCGATGATAAAAAAAAGATCATCAAAAAAATCAATGCCGACCTCCCTACTGCCCTGATCGCCAGTGAAATCTCACGATACAAAAATTCACTTATCGATCCGCAAGAAGCGTATGCCCAAGCAGAACTGACCAATTACAAACACATCGCGAAAATTTATGAAGAGTACGAAGCTTATCTGCTCACCAACAATCTCGTCGATTTTGATGATCTGCTCTGCCTCACCTATAAACTACTGGACGAACATCCCGATCTGTGCACCCAAACATCTGAAAAATACCGCTACATCATGATCGACGAATACCAAGATACGAATGAACTCCAGCTGCGATTGCTCCAAAAACTCTGCTCCACCCACAATAACCTCTGTGTTGTCGGGGATGATGACCAGAGTATTTACGGATGGCGCGGGGCACACGTGCGAAATATCCTAGAGTTCGATCAGGATTTTGCCGATGCAATGGTGGTCAAACTCGAGCACAATTACCGCTCAACCCAACCGATTCTAACCGTAGCCAATGCACTGATAGAGCATAACCGCTCCCGTTTGGGGAAAACACTGATTGCGACGAAAACCGGAGGTGAAGATGTCCAAACCATCACATCAAATGATGAGAGCGAAGAGTCTCAAAAAATTGCAAAAGCGATCAAAGGGCTGATATCCAGCGGAGTACGACCGAATGAAATCGCCGTCCTGTACCGTATCAATGCACTGAGCCGATCTCTCGAAGAGGGACTTAACCGAGCCGGAGTCGCATATAAACTCGTCGGTGGCCTGCGCTTTTACGACCGTGCCGAAATCAAGGATTTAATCAGTTTTTTGCGTGTTATCACAAACGTCCATGACAACTTTTCGCTCAAGCGGATCATCAACAAACCTAAAAGAGGCTTGGGAAAAGCCACCATCGATAAAATCGAACTCTCTTCCATTGAAGCGGGCAAGTCGATGTTTGAATTTATATCAACAATGAGTGATAGCGAGCTTGAAGGATTGGTACGGAAAAAAAGTGCCGGAGAGTTACGCGACTTTGTCGCTGAGGTTCTCGAATTACGACGAGTTGCCGAAGAGGCGATTTACCGCTTTATTGATTTGCTCGAAGAGCGTTTTAAAATCAAAGAGACCCTAAAAGGGCTGCCGGACGAAGCCGAAAAAGTTGCTAATGTCGATGAATTTTATGGATTATTCCGCGATTACGTCAAACAAAACCCCGAATCCTCACTCGCTGAATTTCTAAACGACATCACCTTGCAGAGTGAACAAGATCAGGTCGAGGGTGAGAGCATATACATTATGAGTATTCATGCTTCCAAAGGGCTGGAATTTGAACACCTCTATGTTATCGGGATGGAGGAGGGATTTTTGCCTCTCATCGGAGACGGAAGCGACCTCGAAGAAGAACGCCGTCTCGGCTATGTCGCGATTACCCGCGCAAAAAGCAATCTGACCCTCTCGAATGTCAACAGCCGTTTTTATAAAGGTCGCCGTACCGATCTGCAAAAAAGCCGTTTTATCAATGAAGCAGGATTGTGCGAAGGTTCTTTGATTTTGGAAAAAAATACCTCGTATAAAAAAGGGGATCTGGTACGCCATAAAATCTTCGGAGCCGGACGGGTCGAAGGGGTAAGCAAAGCCGGACGCGAATTTAAACTCAGTATCAATTTCGGCGGCAATAAACGCGATATCTTAGCTTCATTTGTGGAGAAACTCTAATTGAATCGCCTCTTTGTCGCTTACAAACCTACTGGAATTAGTTCCAATCAACTTTTAGGTCAACTCAAACGCCGTTATAAAGTGAAAAAAGCAGGCTATTCCGGTACTTTGGATCCGTTTGCTAAAGGAGTTTTGATTATTGCTTTCGGCAACCACGGTCGCCTCTTTCGGTTTTTGAACAAAACCCCCAAGCGCTACCGTGCTACCCTTTGGCTGGGTGCCTATTCCCCGACACTGGATATCGAGAAGATCGAAACGATCAATCCAACCGAAACGGTAAGTGAAGCACAGATTCAAGAGATATTTCACTCCCTTATCGGCGAGCTTACCTATCTGCCTCCCAAATACAGTGCCAAACGGATCGAAGGGCGAAGAGCCTATGAATTTGCCCGTGAAGGCAAAGAGGTGGATTTGAGAGAAATCACCTCTACCATCTATGATCTTTCCCTTGTTCATTACTGTCATCCTTTTATCACCTTTGAAGCAACCGTATCGGAGGGGAGCTATATCCGCTCACTCGGAGAGATTATCGCAAACCGACTGGGATGTGACGGAGCGCTCACTGCACTGGAGCGGCTAAACGAAGGGCAATTTGTGTATGAAAACGAAACGCCTCTCGATGTTAAAACTTCTCTTGGAATTACCAAAAACCGCTATAATGGCACTACTCAAACGATTTTATTAGGACAGCCTCTAATCCGGGAAGATTTCGATCTCCAAGAAAATGGGACCTACTGGATCGACAACGGCGATACCATCTCGATTTTTGAGATAAGCGACGAAGGTGTCCGTTATATACTCAATAAGGTTGAAGCATGCTGATTCTCTCCCGCAGACCCGAAGAATCGATCATTATCGCCGATACAATCACCGTCAAAGTGGTCTCCATTGAAAAAGGGGTCGTTAAACTGGGAATCGATGCCCCGCACAATATTCGGGTCTTGCGAAGTGAACTGGTTCGTGCCGTCGAAGACGCAAACAAAGAGGCCTCTTCAGGACACGATGAATCGCTCCTCCAGCAACTGGTTCAAAAACTCAAATTATGATCCGTTACCGCGCCTACGCCAAAGTCAATATTTTTCTCAAAATCACCGGGACAAGAGGAAATTATCATACCCTCAGCTCCCGATTTATGCAGGTCAAAACCCTCTTTGATACATTGTGGTTTGAACCAAAATCGACTCCCGAATTTGAGATTCGGGGCGATTTTGATTGTGAAGTCCACTCCAATACCATCTATAAAGCGTATAAATATCTCCAAAGTGCTACCCATTCAGACAATCTTTCGTCTTTTTTCGAGAATCATGCCGTATGCGTCGAAAAAAAGATCCCCTCATTTGCGGGGTTAGGCGGCGGAAGTTCCGATGCCGCTACCTTTTTACGGATGTGTAATGAGGAACTGGAATTAGGACTAAGTGTCGAAAAACTCGCCGAGATCGGCTCCAACGTCGGCGCAGACGTCCCCTTTTTCGTTTACGGATATGAGAGTGCCAATGTCAGCGGTATCGGTGAAATCGTAGAGCGTTTCAATGAACCGTTGATCGATTTTGAGGTTACAACGCCTGAGCTTCAAATCAGTACCCCTGCGGTGTATCGCTATTACCGAGAGCATCTGTTCGCACCTATAAGTGAAGAAGAATCGGCACGACTGGAAGCAACATCATCACGTGAGATATTAGCTTCCGTTAACTCCAAGGAAGCGAATGATCTCTATAATGCGGCATTAGGATGTTATCCTGAACTTGCCGAAAAAGAGGGATGGTTTTTCTCCGGCAGCGGAAGCAGTTTTTTTAGAATCAAGGAATAAAAATGGGTGAAAACATAGCCACCAATAAAAAAGCTTTTTTTGACTACTACATCGAAGAAAAATTCGAAGCGGGACTCGTACTCAAAGGGAGTGAAGTCAAAGCCCTCCGTGCGGCACGTGTTAATCTAAAAGACGGCTTTATCAAAATCGTTCGCGGAGAAGCATTTGTCTTCGGTGTTCATATCGGTGTACTCGATACTACCCATCACTTTTATTCCCACGAAGAGCGTGGAAGCCGCAAACTTCTGTTGCATAAAAAACAGATCGATAAAATGTTCAAAGCCGTCGAAAAAGAAGGATTTACCCTTGTTCCGCTCAGTATCTACTTCAACGACAAAAACCTCGCCAAAATGCAAGTTGCCATCGTAAAAGGTAAAAAGCTGTACGACAAACGCGATGACCTCAAAGAAAAAAGCCTCAAACGGGATATGGAACGCGCCCTTAAAGGGGAATAGTCATGATAGACATTCATGAGCTCCATCTCAAAGATCTCCAAAATCCCCTTCATCCCTCTGCATTTGAAGAATATAACGATTATCGTATCTTAATTCTCCGACTCCCTGAACAACTTGGGAAAAAAACAAAAATACATTCATACGGCTTTATTCTCTCCGAGAAAAATGTATTTTATTATGACAAGACACAAGAAGCTTTCACCCAGTTCCCGGATGGGATCAATGCGTTATACCTCTTTTTAGACAAGAAGGTCAATGTCTTGATGGATGATATTGAAACCGTTCAGGAAAAGATTGCATCAATCGAATCAAGCCTATATAAAAAACTCACTTCCGCATTTATGGATCATTGGCACGATCTCAAAAAAGAGCTTTCTCGTTCCGAGCGGGTTATTCGCAAAACAGTCGATGTTTTGAAATTATTCATAGCTAAATCGAATGCTACAGAAGCACTCCCGATCAATGAGTTTAATGACTTGTATGAGCATTTAGAACGAACGCTGCGTTCCAACGTTGCAGCCAATGATCAACTCGACAACCTCTATCGATATTACAGTCTCCGCTCTACCGACCGGATGAACCGCAGTATCTATATTCTGACCATCATATCCGTTATTTTTCTCCCTCTTAATCTCGTTGTAGGATTTTTCGGTATGAATACAGGGGGACTGCCTTTTCAACATGCGATGGGGACGATGGATGCATTTATATCTATGATCGTATTTGCAACATTGCTAACGGTTGGTGTCTTATGGAAAATCAATCGTGAATGATCTTCACAATTCTTTCACAGCAATTCACTATAACTTCAAAGCAAAGGAGTCTATTATGCGCCATACACCCTTACTTTTCATCCCATTGTTTTTTGCCGGTTGCGCCCAATATGCGACCGTCACCTCATTAAAACCCTCCGAATCACCTAAAACAGCTCATATCAAAACACTAAGTGTTGGAACATTTGAGCAAGACACGCTGGGTCTTTCACAAAAAGTCCAAGCATCATTGAGTAATCTGCACTCTTATTTTAGTATCGTTTCTCCACGCAATAATCCAGAAGCACTTGTCCGTGGAGCCATTACTTCCAAAAGTGTCGACCTAACCCCCTATAATGTAGAAAGAAGCGAATGTATCGATCGTGAGTGCCATAAACGGCGTACTTATCGGTTAACCTGTATCACAAAATCATCTTCTCTCAATGCAACGGTACAAATAGTCGATTCCAGATCCCATGAGATCCTATTCGCATCCAACGAGTATACCTCTATGGAACAAAATCACTGTCCTGATGATTCTTATACAATCACCTCGGATGAAGATCATTTTGCACTGCTCTCCAATCAGATAGCCCAAAATTTTGCCAATCGGCTCATCCCTTCTTCCATAACCTACAAAATAGAGCTCATCGATAAAAGTGATATAGCCCTCACAACACTGCAAAAAGAGCAATTTGAAACCGCACTTAGCGAAATCGAAAACAACCGTCCCGATAAAGCGCTTTATGGGCTGCAAGAACTTTCAAATTCGATCAAAAGTTATGTCTTAGAGTATGATTTAGGGGTTGTGTATGAAATGATGGGAAGATTGGAAGAAGCACGTATACACTATCACAATGCCGATATAATGATTGTTCAGCCTAATCCGCTGATCAATAATGCATTGAGCCGAATTGAACAAAGCATCTATGACAGAAATGTCGTAGCATCACAGATTAAACAGTAATAATAAAAGGATTAATTGAAAAAGAAAAGTGCCGCTCAAAAGAGCGACAAGGGGAATTATTTGCGGCGAATTTCTTTGATACGTGCAGCTTTACCAGCAAGGTCACGAAGATAGAACAATTTCGCACGACGTACACGACCACGGCGAAGAACTTCGATTTTTTCTAGGCTGTCGCTGTAGATTGGGAATACACGCTCGATACCGATACCGTTAGCACCGATTTTACGTACAGTAATAGTACGACCAGTACCTTCTCCACGGATAGAGATACAGATACCTTCATAATTTTGAACGCGTGATTTGTCACCTTCTTTAATGGTTACTGCCAAACGAAGAGTGTCACCCGCGCGGAACTCAGGAACGTTTTTGCTAGCGATTTGTGCTTGCT
>NZ_JAQTQR010000123.1 GCF_028712165.1 Sulfuricurvum sp.
TACTTCTGATAGAGTCTCATGCTAACCTTTGTGCGTTATTATAATTTTTAAAAATAAAATAACAGACTGTTTTTCGGATTTGTTATCGGATTTTTATATAGGCATAGCCGCTGCGCTGTAAATCGATAATTTTAATCACTCCCGCCGGCGTGGTCGTCGCAAAATCCTCGATTTGATTGTCTGCTACATGGTTTTTGTCCATCGTATTTTTGCAGGCATAAATTTTAATCTTGTCACCGCCATCGAGCTGAAGAGCTTTTAGTCGTGATCGTGTTCCGGCACCCGTAGGCCCCCCCTGCGTTATATAAGGTTTTTCTTCAAAACCGGTATTGTTAAAATCTTTCATAACGTATTGAAGACACGGCCCGAGTGCAACAATATCGATTTCATATTGTATGAAGTTTTTATTGTAATACTCAACCGCATTGTTGATCGTGTTCAGCATCAGATGCACACGATCCGCTTCAGGGAAATCGCATTGATAAACTACCTTGATTACATCATCATCCTTTTCGCTTGCGGCGAGGGGAAAGGCTGCAACAGTCAGTAGGGTAAAGAGTAGGTTCATTAGTTTCATGGTTTGATCCTTTTTAAAAAGCATAAGTTACTTGGACTTCGGCTCGGTTGCCCATGTTGTCCAAAACTGTTTGTGCGCCTGCATTGCCCGGTGCTTTCGCATCTCGGATCAAATAGTTGAAATCGATCCGTGTAGGACCTTTAAATCGGTACGATGCTCCGAGTGTTGTTGTTGTAAAGTCCCGTTCCCCTTTGACATCGTTGGTCAGACGGTTCATAAAATCGTAACGGCCGAATATTTCGAACTTTTGAGGAATAAGTTCATATTGGAGATTGACATAACCGCCGTTGGCTTTGTTTTCGTTTCCAGATGCAAATTGAAGCTGCCAATCCTCTACCAACGGGTTGGCATCGACATCTTTCGGTCCGACATAGATCATCCCCTGAGCCATCATGTATTCCGCCTCAAATCTTAGACCGTGGTTATAGTAGGTCATCCCAAGACCATAGCGTTTGCGGTCGGCATCTATCAGTGTCGCAGCGTTGGAAACAAATTTACGTTTTCCGTTTTGTCCCCAAACATAAAACTTCATCGCATTGGTGTAATACCCTTTTCCTCCGCCGAAGTTGTTTTCGAGTGCCAAATAGCCGTAATGGGTAGCTTGTGTATCCGTATTTGAATTGGAAAGTCCGGTTCCGTTCCCGTACATGTAGGCATAACTAAAAGTCCATGCATTTACGAGAGGAATGGTGTCAAAGATTTCGGCACCTGTGTCTCGGAACGCCCCGACCGGATTATCGACGGATGTGGTTGTATAATGGGTTGTAACTGCTCCGCCTGCTGCCGCACCGGTTTGTGCCGCTGTAGCCTTTGTTATGCGTCGTTCCAATAGCTCTTGGTCACTCATCGTAGTAAAATCGATATACGGAGAGACAAAAACGGCTTGCAGACCCTCTTCACTTCCCGGGTATTTAAATCTACCGACGCGAATTTTTGCATCCGGAATGTATTTGAGAGTCACCGAAGCATCGGTCAGATAGGTCGGTGTACTGTGGTTTGCCAGATTGTTAATACCGTTGTTCCCGAAGTCGGTCATGACAAAATAATTGACCATATTGTCATCATCCGCGATACCGCGTACGGCCAGACGGGCTCTTGCGAGATTAAACCCGGATTGATCTTCGAGGTTGGGTGTCAAAAGTGAAAACGGAGTGGTTGTTTTTCCGCCGGATGAGGCAACGGTGCCGTAATCGTTTTTATAGTTGATCTGTGCAAATCCCCAAAGCTTTGGCGTTTTATTTCGATTGGGAACAATGACTCCCTGAGGTGCTACGGTCTCAGGTTCCGCACCTTGAAGCATCAACCAATCTGCTGCATTGAGCTCCACACAAGAACTGAGCAATATCAAACTTAACAGCGCCGATCTTGAAACACTTTTCATATGTTTTCCTTATATTAGATGGGAAAATTGTAGGAAAAGAACGAAAAGAAAATGAAAAGAGATTATAGTCGAAAAAAATGCTTCTTTCATTGTGAAAATGAAGTTCAGGATTTAAAGAGGAAAAAGTGATTATCATATTTAAGCTAATTATCACTAAAAGGAACAAAAATGAATCTATCATTTTTAAAACTAAAATTTATAACGACAAAACTGTTTGATTACAATAATGAAAAGTTGAATGCTTTTTCGATCATACTGATCATTTTGCTGGATATTTTTATCTTTAGTATCATCGGAAACGGGATAACGACCGAAAAGTTTAAATCCCCTCCGGTTGAAGTGGTTTATCCCTACGAATGCCAAATGTATTTTGAAAAAGATTTGAAAGATTACAGCGATTTCAACAGTGTAAACTATTACCCGGACGGTTTTGGAAATGCGGTATCGCCGATATGTGTTGATCTATCGAAAGAATTAAAAATTTTTACATCCTCCGACGCGTTTAAAAATAACGCTCAGCAAATTATTGATCTCTCATCCAAAGAGGCGGATATCGTCGCTTCTATCAGTGAGATTCAAAATACGTATGATACGAAACTGTTCGAAAAAATGGCCAGTGAGAGTGTAGGAGATACGCTCCAGGAAACCAAATCAAAATATTACGGATTGCTCAAAGAGCAAGCGAGTGTTAAAAAGGTACTGGCAAGCATACCTTCGGTCACAAGTTTAAGCGGCTATGAAACACTCATCTCCTATATCAAGATACATAAATCAGAGTTTGACAAAAGTCATGCATCGTATGCTTTTTGGCAATCTTTTTACGCGTTTGGATGGATGCTCGTTTATGTGGTTCCGCTCTTTTTGGTGACATTTTTCTTTTATCAAAAGAGCACGAAAATGCTCATCAAACTTATATCCTCCCATATTATTGCAATCCTGACCATTTTATTCTTGATCGATTTGTCTATTCTGATTTGGAGTGTCCTTCCGAAAACATTTCTGAAAAAAATCGTTGATTTGCTCTATTCTCTGGGATTAATGCAGCTGTATTATTACTTTCTGATCGTTGCGGCAGTTTTGATCGTCGGATATGTGATTTATCTGGTACAAAAATATTCCGCAAGGGTAAAAATGGAGGCTCGTAAAA
>NZ_JAQTQR010000077.1 GCF_028712165.1 Sulfuricurvum sp.
CACTGTCCAAAACGGTAGGCGTTCCCATCACTTCTATCTCTTTGGCTAGTCCTATCTGAACGTTTATGATATCCATCAAATGTTTATCTTCATCGGCATTCAATACAAGCTTTTTATACTCTTGGGAGCCATTTGCGATAGCTAAGAGTCGCTCAGCCATATCCTCTTGATCCGCTCCTTTGAGAACCCATTTGCTCATCGGTATTGCGTCTTGATGAAATGACAACGGGAAGAGGTAGATTTTAAAAGTGTACTTTTCTTTGAGTGTCGGCATGATTTTCTCGAATTGCTTACAGTAAGGGCATTGCGGATCGACAAAAACATAGAGGACTTCACTGCCGGTTCCGTAACTGAATGCTTCTTTCCCTGCAATAACATTTTTATCTATCGGAAAGCTCACTCTTTGTTTTGTATCGGTACGAATAGCATTGCCTGTTATCAGAATTTTTTTGTCTTTAGTGATAAAAAAATCAAACGGTCTTTTCTCTTGACCATCAACGACACGTGTCGGCAGCCCTTTAATGAGATATACGCTTCCTTCATCTTGAACTTTTAGAATCTGTATTTGACTCTCTTTGATGATATTTAAAGCACTTAATTCTGAGAGTATCGGATCATCCGCCATTACAACTGAGGCTATCGAAAACAGTGCTGTTGCTATCTTTTTCATTTTAATCCCTTTTCATAACTATTTAAACAAATACATTTGAATGAAGAATTTATCTTCTTAATTTAGGTCGCCGTCTTTCCAATACTTTGTCCCCTGAATCGTTGCCTGAAGTGCCAGACCGTTTTGGGTCAATTTATAGAGACGAATGCCCGGTGCAACCGTTATAGCCGCTCCGTATGCATCACCTTTGTCTGCCAGCTTTGCAGCGGCATCGGCTTGTGCATTGGCTTCCCATCCTTTATTGACGAACTGATCAAACACCTCTTTGTCTTTAAAGAGGAATACTGCCCGAAAATCTTTTATACCGAGTCCGAATCCTGCTCCTCCGGAGGCCATATTCATGTAGATATTTTTTCCAGAACCATTGACATGAGCCATTCCGGTACCCCCCTCTGCGGAGAGGAGAATCAGGTTTACACCGACATTGCTAAAAGTCGCATAGCCGTAGGAATTGGCAATCATCTCCTTGGCTTCAGGTGCATGTTTATAGAGCAGTTGAAGCGTTTCATCGCTCGATTGGAGACGATTTGCACGTTGTTCTTCAATCGTTTTGCCGCTCCAGAAACCCGAAAACATAATTACGGCTGCAATGGCCGCTATCGTCATCCATATTGATCGGCTTACTGACACCGATTTACATTGTAATTGGTTCAAAAATACTCCTTGTTTGATTTCATGCAGATGATACTATTCCTCTTCTTATTTAAATGGCATTGATTATTATTGAACAATAATTTAATAAGCGAGGAATAAGTTTGGATAAGAAGAGCAGATTGCTCTTATATACGTTCGCTTCCTTTTTGTGTTAGGACCAGCGTAACGCCATCTTCTTTTATTTCGATGATGCCGTCATGTTTCAGTTCATCCATTGCGATTTGAAAAGGACGGTCTTGTTTTGAATCAAGTTTTTTTAAAATAGCGCTGATGACGTCTTGTTTGGTCATGATATGACCAGCGGCGGCATGGCTTGATTTGAACCAGTTCATGAACATTGCTTTGATCTCATTTTTTTGAGTGGTTTCTACACTCTCTTTTTTAGGAGGCGCTTTGCGTTGAAAATTAGGAGAAGGTTTGGAATATTCTCGTTTAGGAGCTGTTTTTCGGTTGGTTGCAGGCGGTTTAATGGGATATCCTTATGATTGAACGTATAAGTGTATTGTAGTGATTTTTGCTTAATGGCGTATCTTATAACAGTGCTTTTATATCCTCTTCGATTTCTTCAGGGGTCGTCGCCGGAGCATAGCGAGTGATTACTTTTCCATGACGGTCAACGAGGAATTTGGTAAAGTTCCATTTGATCGCTTCGCTTCCTAAAATCCCGGGAGCCTGTTGTTTGAGATAGCGATAGAGGGGATGGGTATTGTCTCCGTTAACGTCGATTTTGGCAAACATCGGAAACGTCACACCATAATCGATTCGGCAAAAATTTTCGATCTCCGGTTCGCTGAGGGGTTCTTGAGATGCAAATTGGTTGCAAGGGAAACCCAGTACGACCAGTCCAATGTCTTTGTAGGTACGATACAGTTTTTCCAGGCCGGCAAATTGGGGTGTAAATCCGCATTTGCTGGCTGTATTGACGATGAGCATCACTTTGCCGCGATACGGCTCTAATGTGCTTTTTTCCTTATGAATGGTTAGAACTTCGAAATCATAGATACTTTTTTCAGCTGTTGACATAAGAGTACTCCATAAAGCGATTAGAATCAGTAAAACTTTCATAGTGTGATCAGAACTGCCGCTTCCGGATTGATAATACGGAAGGTACAGCTTTCGGTTAAAAACAGAGAGTAGCTGTCGTCTTTTTCTCCGGTATATCCGATACTGACATCCAGTCCGTTATAAAGGACAAAATCTCCTCCCCGCTGGGATAGAGCTAGAATCTTGTCGTCTCCGATCGATTCGCAAACGACAAAGAAGTTTGCTCCAATCAGTGTTTCCAGACGGCTTTTGACACTGACGCCCCCTTCGCTCTCTGCCACCATCTTAATCAGTGTCGCGGTAGAGAGGACAAGTTTATAAGGACCTTCTACAAATTCGGCACCGAATGCCGCAATCATAGCTGCAACCGCATCGATCAGTCCTTTTGTATTTTTGGCATGTATCGGTTTACGAGGGATTCTTTTCAAAATTCCTTCGATCTCCACTTCTTTCAATCCATCCAGGATGAGAGAATTTTCGACGGAACTAAAATGGTTAGAAACTTTTTTAAAGATCGAATCGTCAAAATCGGGCTTATCGCGTTTAAATGCTTCGACGATCGATTTAGGCAAGTCAAAATCGTATCGCATTTCAACCATTCTGAGCGGCTCCCTTGCCGATAATGTCAGATTTTCGGCGGAGGAGAGTGTTTTCAGGTTACCTGTGGGTATTGCATCGGTTTCAAAAGGTACGGGGGTAAATCCGACCAAAGAGCGAAGCTTGAGGCGTTGGCTCAAGAGCGGGGTAAAAACTGCGTCAATCTGTGTCCATACTGCCGGTGCGATAGGAGAGGTCTCTCGGTTTAAAAATTTCATTGTCGGCTCCTTAGCTATTGCTTCCGATTTTTAATGTCCCTGAGGATGGTGTAGCAGGGGGTGTATCGGTTTGAGTTGTTTGATCCGCTACTGCGGACTCCTGTACTACGATATCACCGCTCGAGAAGAGAAAC
The DNA here is from genome assembly GCF_028712165.1 of Sulfuricurvum sp. Lineage (GTDB taxonomy): Bacteria > Campylobacterota > Campylobacteria > Campylobacterales > Sulfurimonadaceae > Sulfuricurvum. The sequence goes on from NZ_JAQTQR010000077.1 coordinate 3,318, forward strand.
TTTTGCATCATCGCATCCCACACCGGAGAATTGCGTCTAAGCCACTCCAGCCCCATGCATGCGTGTTCTATCTCTTCGTCACGGTTATGTTCCATGATTGCTTTTGCAGCAGGATCCGTTGCTGCTTCGGCACGCTGGTTATACCAATCTATTGCTTCGAGCTCTTCCATCGTGCTCTCTATAATACGATGATAATCTTTTGTACTTTCCGAAAGTAAATTTGGATCTTCGTGAAAACCTTGGTCTGCCATTGTCGCTCCTTTTGGTTTAATCCTTAGGCTTCAATGGTACAGCTCTAAAATAACTTAAGTCAATAGACTTAGAGAAGATATGTTTTTATTTATTTTTTTTTAAGAAAGTGATTCTTATAGATGAAAATTTAGAAATTGAAGTAAAAAGTTTAGGGTATATTTGTATAGATGTCTTATACTTTTTTTTAGATAAACTAGTTATATTTTTAATAGATTTGAAATGGTGAGAGAAAAGGAATGCGATGAAAGAGCTGAATTTAACTGATTTGATGCTCACATTCGGACAAGATATCAAAATGGCTCTGTATACGCTGGAGAGATATAACGTTGAGGCCAATTTAGCTTTGATCGCCTGTGATGATTACGATGTTGATAAAACCCATCTCATAGAGAGTGTACGACAAAGCGATATCGCAAAAAAAATCAATGGTCATTATATTGCGGTACTCTTTACATTTGTGGACCATGCTAACGCTCGGACGGCTTTGGAAAAATTGATTTTCAGCTATCACCAATATCAGCTCAAAGGGAGTTTGGTAATGTTAAAAAAAGGGGAAACTGTTGAATCCGTTTGTGAGCGATTGTTGCAAGCTAATAACGTGGTTCATCGAGATCCTGATAATCAAATTCTTGATGAGTTTGATCACCCTGTTGTCTAAAAGAGAATAATCCAATCAACTGCCAATTGAAAAGTTTATTTTTCCTACATCAATCTCTTTTTTTGTCACCATGTCAAAAATGCCTTCAATATCTTTCGGATTTATATGATTATATTCTCCAATAAATCCCTTGGAAACAGTTGTCTCTGCAAAAAAGTATTTTTTACCATTCGCTATCACATATGAAGCCGGTTTTTTCACTTTTGTTTCATCAGGTATGTGAACAGCAATAAATCCATGTTCTTTGGTTGTGATCAGGAGACATTCATAATGATTTTGCAAAAGCAAGGTTGCCAATAAAAAAGATTTTTCGTCACAATCACCTCCGTTTTGATTGATCACATCGGATGGATTTCGGTCAACTGAACTCTCCTTGTAGGGAATGCTAAGTACATATTGATACATATGGTCAATCTCACAATAGCTATCACCGCTGCAGTTTTGTGTCAGCATATCCACTATAGGTTTCATTTCATTATGTTCATAGACATCGTATTTATAAAATCGGTTATGGATTTTGACCATTCCCTTTCTTTCGCAATACTGCTCATCCGTTTCAGGAGGTACGTTTGCCCGCAGGTACAGTGAATATGCAACAATTCCTGCTATTCCATAGAGTCCAATACGATATAAAAGACGTTTAACAGAAATGCTCATAATGGATACCTTGCTTTTATAAGATGATATACGTACTATCGTTTAAATATTATATTTTATATAACTTATCCAGATGTTAAATGGGAGATAGTAAGTTGATTATACTTTAATAAATATAGATTGCTTGTCAGCTGATGAGGAAACAGTTTCGATGCTATAATGCACTAAATGTAGGCGGGGAGTAAGCTATGAGCACAATTATCATGCTGTTTATATTACCGTTGGGAATAGCGGTCTATTTCTGGGATCGCCGTAATTATGCTCAGAACCTCGGGGTATTTCGGGATTATATTTCGCAAATCACTCATGCGGATTTGCCGGATACCGAAAAGATGGAAAGAATCGACGAGATGTTTTACCAAAACGGTTATACGCGTATTGAGCGAACTGCGACACGACTCATTATAGAGAAAAAACATTTTAATATCGGGGTACTTTTTATCTCGCTGGGAGCGTTGACTTATTTCGGTCTGTTTATTTATTTGATTTATTACCGTTTTTTTCAAAAACCTCGGCGGCTGAGTGTTGATTTGAGAGAAGAAATTATGATGAGAGAGATAGGAAAATAGTCTACATTCCTTTTTTTACCAGGAACATACACGATTCCGACCGAGCTCTTTGGCCTGATAGAGCGCTTTATCGGCTTGCTCAAATAAAGTATCGAAGTCTACACCGTCATTTTTCGGAGTGCTGACCCCGAAAGAACAGGTAATGTGTTCGATTGTAGAAAAAAGATGTTCTTCGATACTGAGGCGGATTTTGTCTGCGATGCGTTCAGCGAGAGTTATATCAAGAGTTCGGATGATGACAATAAATTCTTCTCCACCCCAGCGTGCGACTATATCATTTTCCCGCATGATCTTTTTAAGCAAGATTGCGAGTTCTTTCAGGACACTGTCTCCTACCGCATGTCCGAACGTATCGTTGATCGGTTTAAATTTGTCGATATCGATAATAATGACAGAAATCTGTTGGAGAAAGGGAGGCGTTGTATCGATGTGTTCCATTAGCCCACGGCGATTTAGCAGGGTAGTGAGCGGGTCTCGTTGTGCAGACGAACGGAGCAATGTATTATTATTTTTGAGTTCAACCTGTTTGTGATGGACTGTTTCGAGAAGATAATTGAAAAAGCGTGCAACGATGCCGACTTCCGTATCGCGCTCTTCATAGACTTTGGTCTGCAGATTCCCTGTCTTCATAATACGGATAATGCTGTCGATGGTTTCTACCCACGGGAGCCTTGCTTGATGTTCCGTTACATTCAGCCCGATTACTTCATTTCGGCCGGAGACACGAAGAGCGTTGAAACGATTTAAAATAAGAAAGAGGATAATTCCGCTTCCGAAAGCAAAAACGAATGCGCTGACGATACCGAGTGATTGCACGCCTATCAACTCCATGCGGCTCATTCCCTCATGCAGCGGAGCAAAAAGTCCTACCGCAAATGTCCCCCATACACCGGAAAATCCATGGATACCTACTACACTGAGCGGATCGTCAATATGAAATTTTTTGAGTAGCAGCTGATCGGAAAAATACATGATAAAGGCTGAGACAAATCCGACAAACGCCGCTTCGAGTGTTGTCAAATCGGCACATCCCGCCGTAATGCCAACCAGTCCGGAAATGATCCCGAAACTAAACAGTTCCACTCCGATCCCTTTTTTCAAAAAAAGGCTGATGAGATATGCGCCGAAACCGCCGAATGAACCTGCGATCAGTGTGTTGAGGAGGATAATGCTCACCGAGGAGTTAAAAGCGAGGAGGCTTCCGGCATTAAAGGCAAACCATGCGAACCAGAGGATAAAGACTCCGAATACAATAAAGTTGTGGTTACTAGGGGCAAAATTGCTGATCTTACCTTTTCGAAATCTCCCCAGACGAGGCCCTAACGTGATGGCACCGGCGAGCCCTATCCATGCCCCCATCGAATGGACGACCGTCGAACCGGCAAAATCGATAAATCCCATTTGTTTCAGCCAGCCCTGAGCACTCCATGCCCAATGTCCGACGATCGGATAGATCAAGGAAATGACGATGATAGAGACAACGACGTAGCCGTTGAATTTCATCCGTTCTGCAACGGCACCGGAGACGATAGTGATCGAAGTAGCCGCAAACATGGACTCAAAGAAAAAGAAGCCGTTTTCAGCCGGATTACTGCCGTCAATGAGAAATCCGCTTGTCCCTACGATTCCGTTGAAATCATTCCCGAACATCAACCCAAAACCGATCACCCAGAAACACATGACACCGAAAATGGTATCGATGAGATTTTTCATAGCGACATTGATCGTATTTTTTGAGCGGACGGTGCCGGTTTCAACCATAGCAAAACCGAGTTGCATGGTAAAAATCAAGATACCGCTTAAAACGATCCAAAGCAGGTCAATATTGCTATATTCGCTCATCAACGGTCTGTTCCAACTCTCATTTTATTGTTAAAAGATAACTACTTATTAAATATATGCATATATTATTCTTTATTATTTTAATGCTTATAGTAATAAACAAAAACTAGCCGAACAATTTAACACTTTTTTGTGCACACACATTTCATAATACTCCATTACTGATCAAGAAAATATCGTAGAATCTACAGTATTTACGAAAAAGGAAAGAGGATGTCTGTACCATATTCCATAAAAACGCTCACTCCTGCCGAAGCTCTTAATCTGATCGAAAAGGGGGCAAAGATCCTTGACCCGATAACCCCTGAAGCGTATGAGTGTTATCACATCAAAGATGCAATAAATGCCTGCGTCTATGAAGTTTCTTTCTTACAAAAAATTCCCGAACTTTTGCCTGACAAAACGGTACCCATCATTGTATACGCTAACAGTGCTACATCGCATGAATCCCTTGTCGCCGCCCAAAAGCTCGAAAAACTCGGTTACGGCAGTGTTTATGTGGTAGAAGGGGGGATTGAAGCACTGGTGCAAGCAGGTTGTATGAGAGAAGGCTCAGCAGACTCACTCTACGAACAGCTCGAATATACATCGGGAAGCTATACAGCTCAGGCGGAGAGTGCTTTTATCGGTTGGACCGGGCGCAATGCCAACGGTAAACATTATGGTACTGTTAGTTTGAAAGAGGGGGTCATGCATATTTACGGAGAGAATGTCTATGGTAGTTTTACCGTCGATATGACCGACATAACCGACCTCGATCTTGAGGATGCCTCGTTTGCCAATATGCTTATCACACATTTGAGCTCTGATGACTTTTTCTCGGTTCAGTCGTTTCCCGAAGCAACGTTTAGCATCCATAGTGCGAAACGTTCTCCCGAAGCCACTGTCAGTTCTGTAAATCACATTCTGGAAGGATCTCTCAGTCTCTGCGGCATTACCAAAAAACTCAACATTCCTGCTACCTTTGTTCAAAGCGACACCAATACTTTGGTACTTGAAGCCCATTTCGATTTTGATCGTACTCTTTGGGGAATCGCCTACGGTTCAGCACATTTTTTCCGTTTTCTAGGGATGCATGTGGTTTTCGATCCTGTCAGTATTGAAGTACGTATTGTGTTAAAAATCGCCGATTAAAAAAGGGAAGGAATTTCACTTTATCAGATTTTTTCATCATATAGAGCCGATTGGTTACTTTAAACGTGTATGATTCCGATTAACTTTTAATTGGCGGGTGGAGAAGATGAAGCTAGTGGTATATTTTTTAGTTTTTGTAGCAATTGTGATACAGTTTATCAGACCGGATTTTAAAAATCCTGCAGTAGATGAGAATGTTGCGTTAAACGCTGATCCTCACGTTATGAGCGTTCTGAAAACCTCATGTTATGACTGCCATTCCAATGAAACAAAATACCCTTGGTATCAAAATGTCGCCCCCGTCTCATGGATTATGTCGGATCATATCCAAAGAGGACGCAAAGCACTCGATTTTTCAAATTGGGCCAATATAGATCCTAAAGTGAAATTAGAACGGTTACAGCGGGCAACGCAAGTCATCAACAATGATATGATGCCGAAACATGATTATCTTTTGATGCATAAAAATGCTGTTTTGAATAAAGATAAGAAACAAACACTCGAGAAATTTTTTGATTCACAAATACTGGAATTGGGCGGCTCGACAAGTACTCTGAAAAAATTTAATATTTAATCGATATATTTCTTCTTAATCTATTATGTTAGATAATGATAGAAAAAGAAGGGTGACGGAATGAAATTTCGAGTTGCTTTGATATTTTCATTGTTTGCGGTTCTTCCAATAACGCTGAGTGCGGCTGAATCCAAAAAACACTCAGCCGTGAAAGATGCCGTAACTGCACCGCTGAGTGATCTTAATCTGATTCATGTTGAAATACCGCCTGTACTTATTGAAGCTCAAAAAGAACCCTATAGAGTTCCTATAGAACTTAGCTGTGATGCTTTGTCTCTCGATGTGGAAGAACTGGACAATGTACTTGGTCCTGATCTCGATGCAGCAAAATCCGATTCTAATACTACACTTCTTCAAAAAGGAGTAAGCAGAGCAGAGAGTGCGGCAGTAGGTACATTACGCAATACAACAGAGAGTGTAATCCCCTACAGAGGGTGGGTGAGAAAGCTATCAGGTGCTGACCGTTATTCGAAGAAAGTTACAGCTTCCATCACTGCCGGAACAGTTAGACGAGCTTTTTTGAAAGGGATAATGGCATCAAAAGAGTGTATTCGGACATCTTCAAATTAACTCTATAACGTCATTTATCCCTCTAAAAATGCTTCCCATTTCAACGGATTCCAATAATATGAGGCGGGAGAAACTTCATGTGGTACAGCTGGAATCGGCGTTGATGGAGGGATTGAGAGAATCGGCGGAGCAGGCGTAAGCTCCGGAATCGGAAGCCTCGGATCATTGGAAGCAGCATCCAGATACGCTATGCACAGACCTCTTTTATCACGAATAATACCATTCTGAATTACTCCGAGATGCTGAGCGTCGTGGTAGGTGAAAACATGACTGTCGCGTATAAACGCTCTGCAGCATTTTTTACGATCATAAATGACACCATTATAAAGCCATCCGATTGTCCGTCCGTGACGGTTAAAGATAGGATTCATAGTTATGTTACCTCCCGCCCAGATTTTTTAGGGATTCCATTGTAACAAATTATTATTAATAAAACAAATACACGAATATATTAATATCTCCATGCATCCCTATTATTGATTGATTATTTTTGCATGAAAAATTCATAAGAACATATAATGCATAGTATAAATACATTATGAATTTTATCTAGGAGCAATCTATGGCTGTTCTTATTACCGACTCTTGTATAAATTGTGATGCTTGCATAGATGAATGTCCCGCGACGGCGATCGTCAGTGCCGATGAATCGCCTTTAAATGACAGAGAATACACCTACGTTAAGCCTGAAAAATGTATCGAGTGTGTCGATGCCGCAGTACCAAAATGTGCCGATGTCTGTCCGAGCGAGGATTGTATCGTATGGGATATGCCCTACATTGCAGACTATAACGATTATTTCGTACTAAGCGAGCGCTACGTGATTCGAGAACATAAGAAAAAAGGGCTGATGTCACCGGAAGTGAGTCCGATGCCGTGGCGTGAGACGATCAGTATGGAGCACAGAGAAGGACATGTGAGTGTAGGGCAGACGCTAAAGCTTTATAATTAAGTATATCCCTTTGTTGGAGAAGTAGGGAGTTTATTCAGAACGCAAGGTTATAACATTTATTTGAGGTCGAGCGAAGAACCTGACGGGTGGTGTAACGGTTCCAACCCCGTTTGAGATAATTGCTGTCATACTCCCAACCTGTACTTTCCCCGTTCTATATTTTTGCCTGGTTTTTGTCGGAAGAATCGGTGCGTAGAGCCCGAAAAATGTCACTTGTCCGCCATGTGTGTGACCTGCTAAAACGAGATCGATTTGTGTATTGTCTTTTATCTCTTCTATATAATCGGGATTATGGGTAACTAAAATGACAAAATCTTCTTTTTTTACACCGGTTAGTGTGGGATTTATATCTTGAACTCCTTCAAGATAATCATCCACGCCTCCTATTTTAATGCGACTTTTGCCGACAGAAATCCAACTTGCATTATTATCAAGAAGATTGATTTTTGCTCTTTGAATATTCTTAATGGTTAATTCTTTACCTTCCCAATGGTCATGGTTTCCGAGAATAGCGTAGACACCGTATTTTGCTTTCAAATACTGTAATTCATCAAAACAAGACGATATATATTTCTTATCACGATGTACATAGTCACCCCCGAGAATAATAATATCCGGCATTTCATTATTAACTAAGTCAACCAAATTATGAACCCTTTCTCTAGAAAGAAAAGGGCCATGATGGATATCCGAAATAAAAATAATTTTTAGTTTGTCAGTCTTAGAATTGATTTTTTTACTTACAATCGTATCTTGCTTTATTTCTATGAGATACGGTTCATAAAAAGTATACATCAATAAAAGAGAAAAAAATGATGCCGCGATAATCAGTAATCTAATGGCTTTATTTTTCATATTATCCTTTTTATTTTCAAATTCTAGCTTTTGGGTGTATAACATTATTATTGGGTACAAAAAATTCTTCTAAATTTCCTAAGAAGATATTGGTAAAAAGGGTGAAATTTATTTGACTTTATTATCGTTATGCTTTTTATACAAAACGTTACCCTCCATAAAACCAATGTGAAGAAGTGTGTCCTTTGGCCTCGGAAAAATAGGATGCTTTTTCTGACGATCCGGATGAATACGAAGAAATATGACCGCCGCCTCCACCTGAGTTGTTTGAACATTCTTGATCATGATTTGGTCCGCAGTCATGCCGATGAGAAGAATCGCATCCGGATAAAGCACTCATGATGATTAAACCGAATGTTCCGGTTTTGATTTGGTTTGCAGTAAATAGTTGAAGTTTTTTTTTCATAATGTTTAAAAATATATCTTTCTTATTTGCTCGCTTCTTTCATATCGGCGACAAATTGCTGTTGTACTTGTTGTAATTTTGGCATCATTTCCAACGATAATTTTTGCATTTCTATCATTGATTTTTGCATTAATGTAGGCATTTTGACAATGAGCGCTTTTCCGGCAGGAGTTTTGTAAAATGCGATTATTCCATCGATTTCTTCTTGGTTAAATGTCTCTTCATAGAGGCGAATGTACATTGGTTCGAGTTTTTCCCATGCAATTGTATCCTGCATGACTGCCAATGCATTTTTTTTCATTTTTTCGATTACTGCCATCTGTTTGGGAGTAGGATTTTTACCTGCAAGGATCTGCTGAACGGAGCGATTCATCATCGCTTCGGTTTGTATTGTGATGCTGTCAACAAGTTTACGTGATTCGGCAACCTCTAAAAGTTCTCGTATGGAACTTTGACTTGCGGGTGCTGCCATTAGGGCAGAGGATGCGACAAAGAGAGAAAGGATGATACGTTTAAAGAGAAACATGAGTGGCTCCGTTTAAGTCAAATGAGAATTTATTTTGTAAAAAGCA
>NZ_JAQTQR010000124.1 GCF_028712165.1 Sulfuricurvum sp.
CACACGCCATATAGAGTTCCTGTGCATAGATGCCCGCTTCAATATGAGACGATGCACAAAAATTCTCCGCATAAATTAATACTACCATATTCGCACCTGCGATAAAACGCTGTTCTAAAAGTAAGTGTAGTATTTCAGAGATAAAATTACCATTCACGGCACATTTTCCGTTTAGATATACACCGCATTGCATAGCGTGTGCCTGAAGTACAATAGGGATTATTTCCAATGAGTCTGGAATTTCCAAACGCATCAATTCTATCAACATATCATCGCTCATTTTATTTGGATCAAATTCTCTGGCACTCCGACGGGCAAGATTGAATGACTCAAATTTTTCGTATTCATGGGGTGTGGTAATATTTACATATGGCGGTGTTGCTTGTAGCGTGGAGATTAATCGTGGAAGCGGTTCAGAATAATCAGTAGGCTGAACTCGCATTAAAGGTGCGTGTAAAGGTTTAACCGGACGGAGTGTAGTTTCTCCGATTCCATAGACAGCACCTATAAATTCTTCATCTCCCATCCCCATAAAGCGATTAAGTCCTTCCAGCGGAGACATTTTTGTAAGCTCTAACCCAAAATGTTGTACGGATGCACTTAAAGCAGCGATTTGATGGCCAAGGTCAAGATAAAGATATCGCCAGGAACGGAGTCCGTATTTCCAACTGGAACGAAAGGGGACAAGTGAGAGCATGACAATCGCTCCGCTAAAACGGGTTTCTATCCCAAGGCAGGGTTCAATCCCCTCCCCTGCGATTTCAGCAATCAATACCAGTTCCATGCTCAAAACATCCAGATGATAGATACCGCTTAATAATCCTGAGACATTACGAAGTTGTACATAGATTTCAATGGGATGGAGATTCCCGGCTGATGGGACATTGAGTCGACGATACGGCTTATGAGCAACAATACGTTCATCATTGATAAAGCGTGCTTGTGCAAGCCACTGTAATGAGGGATGATCACGCAATGCTGTGCGGTAACAAAAATGGGGATAGTGCTTAAAAGAAGCCGGCTGCGTATCCCAATCTAAAAACGATTGTCGGTTAGCAACCCACTGTGGAGTTAATAGAGTTTGTTCACGCACTTCGAAGTTGTAAGAATACGTCACGGTTGCTGGTGAGTTCTATTGCACTAAAACCGTCTTCATTATGGAGTTTTGTATCTGCACCTAGACTCAGAAGCATTTTGACACACTCGACACGTGAAGCGGAGGCAGCATACATCAATGCCGTTGTTCCTTCTTCATTGGTATCGTTAATATCGGCTCCGGACTCAACCAAGAGGCGGATCACTTCCGGTGAGTTGGCATAACAGGCATTGAACAATACACCGTTAAAATCATTGTTGATCGCATATAGGTCTGCTCCTGCTTCGATTAATCGAGATACCATCATTGCATTCCCTTGCAATGATGCAAGTAAAAGAGGTGTATTGCCGTTAAATCCACGATATTCGATATCATCCGGATGAAACCCATGATCATTAAGCCATGTAATGTATTGCTCTACCATGATATCCCCCTTATTTGTCAGACACCCATCCAATTTTCATGGTCGTGCCCTTTTTTCTTGAAGTTGGCAGCCTTATCAACCGCTTCGATGCATTTATCGTAATCGACTTCATCTGTGATTTCTGCAACGACTTCTTTATAACTGATCATCCCTTCCTGATCGATGACAAATACCGCGCGTGCTAGTCTGTCTTTGAGTTTACCTTCAGTGATAAGAAGACCGAATTTTTTTGCAAAATCACGATTGGTATCGATCACGACATCCGCACCGTCGATCCCTTCACGTGTGACAAAATCGTTAACAAATTCGGCATCATCCGTTGTAACCATAACGGTTTTGAGTTTCTTAAACTGTTTGATAAGGTCATTAAACTTTTTCGCACCTAGTGAACACACTTCCGTTTTAAGGGAAGGAATCGCAATTAACAATTGTGCTGTAGGAGCAATCATCCCGATAACATTCTGGCTGCCGTCTAAATTAGTAACGCGTGCCGCAGGGGCTTCACGCCATATAGTCATCTCTTTACCCTCTAGCGGTGTAGGTGTTCCGTGAACAGTAATTTGCATTTTGTCTCCTTATTGGATCATTTTGATAATCCAGTGCAAAAACAGTTCTATAAATTGTCTATTTTTTGTTCACATGAATGTTGGTTCATTGTCGCGATTTGTACTACAATACTAAATATCTTAACAATAGAGAAAAGATTTTGAAATGATGACTTTTGATGCGAATATACCAAATCGTGAAGAGTGCAATACATGTGCCCTTACTTTTGCGTATAAAGAGATTAATTTACTTTATGAAGTTGCCGTTACGCTTACCAGTACGATCGATATTAATGAAAACATCGAAAAAGCTATGCGCCGACTCAAACAACACGGGTATTTGGAACGTTGTGCATTGTTTCGAAAAAAAGAGGATGTCAATGAACTTGAATTGTTGGCTTCCATCGACCTTGAGCCGTATCAGAAAAAAATGGCTTCATATCGTTTTGGTGAAGGGGCAACCGGTTTGGCCGCTAAAAGCCGTGAACCGATCGTAATCGAAAACATCCATAACAATATCAATTACCTCAACAAAATGGGGAATATTTCTACCCAGATGGTCTCTTATGTTGCCGTTCCATTGCTTCAAGACGAAGAGGTCATTGGGGTGATTTCTGCCAATATCGGGAAAAAAAGTCCTCTTAATTTTGATGAGATTGTCCGAATGCTTACTATTGTTGGATCTCTTTTTGTAGGATCGCTCAAAGTACAGCAAACCATTACAAAAGAAAAAGAGTCACTGACTGAACTTAAAACCTATTATCAAGAAGAGATGCAAAAAGATTACAAATTCGAAAATATTGTCGGTCGTTCGACAAAAATGCAGCAGGTATTTTCGATGATAAACACCGTAGCACCAACGGATGCGACGATTTTGATCCGTGGTGAAACAGGGACAGGGAAAGAGTTAATCGCTACCGCAATTCATAATCTCAGCCGTCGGCAAAACGGACCGTTTATTAAACTAAACTGTGCCGCTATCAGTGAAAC
>NZ_JAQTQR010000078.1 GCF_028712165.1 Sulfuricurvum sp.
CTCCCGTATAATAATGTAAGAAAAAGTAATAGTGATACAAAAATTTTCATCGGTTATTCTCCTGATTTTAATTCATAAACTATTGTATTTTAGTACAGATGTATAGCTTGAAAATAGCGATAAAAATTTCTTTTAAAGCGCTATTATCAGGCTATTTTCATACTCTATAATTTCCAAATCACAAATGAAAAAAGGAGTTGAGTATGAAGAAATTGCATACACTTGGATTGATGGCATTGCTATCAACAACACTAGTATTTAGTCACGGAAACGTAACCCCTCAACCGGTAGACACTAAAGGTTTAGCACCATTAGGAACTGCTTGGTTGGAAACAAATCCGTATGTCGGAAATGAAACCGCTATTGAGATCGGTAAACATGCATATGCTGAAAACTGTGCCCGCTGTCATGGACTGGAAGTTGTATCAGGCGGTGTTGCACCGGATCTTCGTTACCTTGATCCGGGAGTAGAAGGTGATCAATGGTTTATGGAGCGGATTCGTGGAGGGGCAGTACGTAACGGTAACGTTTATATGCCTAAATTCGAAGGGATCATCAGCCAAGAGGGAATGTGGGCAATCCGTTCCTATTTATTTTCAGTTAAAATCGACCATTAATCATGAAATTTCTAACGATCATCATCAGTATCCTACTCATGACTCTTTGCTCTTATGCACGGAGCATTGAGGATATACAAGCCAGCGGAGAGATCATCATTGCAGTATACAATGACTTTCCGCCATACTCCTATATAGAAGATGGTGAAGCCAAAGGGATTGATGTGGAGATCGGCAAACATATTGCAGAATCCCTCAATGTCAAACCAAAATGGTACTTTACTGATTCAGGTGAGGACATAGATGGTGATCTTAGAAATGTGGTATGGAAAGGAAATCCTGTCCATAAAACCCGCGCAGATGTCATGCTGAGAATCCCCTATGATTATAATTATATGCGAGAGACTGATGTCAGTACCGGTGCACTCCGAACTGATATGGTGGTCATAAAATCACCTTACCATGCAGAAAAATGGGTTATTGTAACCCATAAAGAGACGATACCAGAGATTAATACGATGGGGATATTCGCGTATCATACTATCGGTGTGGAATTAGATACGCTTCCTGACAAACATCTCTCCATGCAAAACAGAGGTTTGTTGCGTAAGAACGTTAAACGATATAGCAGAATTCAAGATGCTGTCAAAGATTTTCAAGCCGGGAAAATTGATGCCATTGCCGGATTGCAATCACAGTTGGAATTTTTACTTGATTACAAAAAAAATCAAGACAAATATTATATGACCAAAGAAGTTTTAGGAATAAAATCCAAATGGGACCTGGGTATCGCCGTCCGAACAGATGGACGTGAACTAAGCAACCATATTGATGACGTCATAACAAAGCTCTACCAAGACAACACATTGCAGACGATATTTGATCAATTTCATGTAACCTACACTAAACCTATCTCTTACGGCCCTTAAAGGAAAACGCATGTATTCATTTTTGTGCAAATGCACCCTATTTGTTCTACTTCTCAGCGTAAGCGCACACGCTCAAAATCCCATATATTCACCCACTTTTGACGATCTTATTCAAAACACACTTCACACTCAATCGTATTGTTTTGACGATGAAAATATAACGGTAAACGTCCCAAAATTTGCCGATAATCCATCTCAGGTACCCGTATCAATCGATGCTTCAAAAATCAAAGTGGCAAAACGGATGATTGTATTCGCCGATCTGAACTATATACCGGAAATTATGGATGTCCAATTGTTAAAACTTAAAGCGGTTTTTGCTTTTAACATCCGTGTTGCACAGGAGACACCGATACGGGTTCTCGTAGAAGATGCAAACGGATTATGGCACATCGGAAGTGCGAATATCAAAAGTCCGGGTGGAGGATGTTCAACACCCAATACTCCCGAAGAGAGTAAAAAGTTTGCGCTTCTGCAGGGTAAGCATAAGAGCCATACACTACGGCATGAGAATACCTATTCTATAAACTTTTCTATTTTTCATCCGATGGAAACCGGTTTGATGTTTGGAACAACCTCTTTTTATATCAAACATCTTGATCTTTACAGTAATAAAGAGTTGATCGGCAGTATGGAACTTACAGCGGCCATCAGTCAAAATCCCACCCTGTTGCTCCAAACCACAGCCGGTGACGGTTCGTACACTATTGAGTTGGAAGATACGGATGCCAATACGTACCGCATCGTAACAAAACTCGATGCACAATAAGAGTACGTGTTTTTAGAAGTTATAGTTTATACGTACGAGAAAACGGTTATAGCCACCATTGTAATCGTTAGTACCGTTATTCCCTAAATTTTTGTTTTTGTCATTTACAACAACGTAATTCACTTCTGCATTGAGTGCTTCAGTGACTTTATACCTGGCGATGAGATCAATCTCGTCCGCTTCCGTATTATCCGGGGCACTTTTGAACTTTGAATAACTGGCAAACAGGGTCACATCTTTTAAATCTATATCTCCCATATCCGCTTCTGCATTGAATTGATAGACGTTGACGTCTTCGAAATCATCCAGATCTACCTCTTCCGTATCTACAACATACGGACCATTGCCAAAGCCGCTTATTATGTGTTTTCCCCCAGCATTGAAAGCTTTATTATACTCTGCACCGAGAGTAAACATTCCCATACTAAGATTCACTCCGACACCATAAATATTACCGTCTACATCACTGTTGTTTTTTTCATTGAACCGTGCTAATTGTCCTATAAGTTCCAAGCTGCCTACTTCACCGAATTCCATTGTATACTTTGCATCCCCATAGAATATATCGCTCAGTTTATCAATCCCGTAATACCATCCGTTCAGTTCAATGTTATCGAGACTTTCGTTGCTAATGCCGACTACTACCGCACCGTTACTTCCGGGAGCCATTTTTTTGAATTTTGAAATATCGTTTCCGGAGTCATATCCGGCCCATCGTGAGATATATCCTCCGATAAGAGCTGTTTCCTCTACCCCTTTATAAGTTATCATCGCCGCTTCAAAACTATTGGGATGCATACGGATATCATCGGTATCGGCAAAAGGAATATCGATCAACTGACGTCCAACGCGTAATGTCACATCATCGATACTATAATCCAGATAGGCCTCACCGATATAGGCAAAAGAGTGTGTATCCTTTCCAAACAAATCAGGATTTGCTCTCCCCTCATCGAAATCTCCGGTTGCAAAATTGAGTTTTTGGGAACCATATGCCCCAATTCCAAGTTTCAGATCATTCCAAGGAGCCGTTTCATATTTCAATATACCGCCGACTGAAGTTCCGTAAGTATCCGTATCTACTTTGTTATTTTGATTTATGTATGCAGTACGGATTTCTCCGCTAACTTTCCCATCTCCAAATACATCCTCAATACTTGAAGCATTTAATACCGCTACCGTAGCCAAACTCAAAGCAACTGTTTTTTTCATCTACATATTCCCAACCGTATCTTTGTTTTGGGATAAGTATATAGGATGAAAATAGCCCAAAAATAGCTGTTTAGGAGAGAAATTAGGAGTATTATTTTTTATTTGATGAGCGTTACAAAAAAGCGTGGAGTACCCGAAGGTACCCTAACATTTTTCCCTTCTTTTTATCATCACCTTATGGACGTCGACGAAACTTCACTACAGGTTCAAAACTTTTCATAAAAAGGAGGGTTCATCCCCGCAAGGATGAAAGTTCTATTGCGATTCTTAGAAGTTAAGAGTCAAATACATTTGAAGAGAATTGGATTGTGAACCGTTATTTTGATCATCCGCGTCTGTAGAGACGTAAGCTAACGTAGTATCCAAGGGACCGAAAGATTTTGTTGCCGATAGCGCAATTTCCTGCATATCGACTCCGACACGCGGTGCAGCAAGTGTAGCAAAATAGGCATTATTTACATTAGTATAATACGCACCGAACTTAGCAATAGATGCAGTGTATTCAGCTGTCAAATTCACAGTTTTCGCATTTGGTGCACCTACGTATCCATAGTTCCAAAATGCTTCCGTATACAATTTCGATTGCGCGGCAACAGTATTATTGGTCGCAAGGTTGGCGACTTTAAAGACGCTGTTTTTATCCACATCCGAATAGGCAGCAGAGAGTTTGAGATTCTCGATACCTTCATACCCTACTTTGAGTGCATACGCTTGCGAATCATGCACCCCCGCATATTCACCTTTCGGACTAATTTCGGCATACTCTGCACCCAATTTCAAACCTTCGAAATCAACATCTGCTTGGAGCCAGAAAGCATCCGCAGCGCTAACAGCATTCCAGTACCATGCTTGCGCTGTTAGCGGTTTGTACGAGTTATTGATAATACCGGCTACATTCGCTCCATTCGCTCCATGAACACCGAATTTAGCGCCGTCACCCAAAACGCCGTCCAACCCATTTCCGGACGTATTATTCGGAGTAGGTAGTGAACCGTCTGTATAACCAACCGAATTTACACCATTACTATGGCCTGCATATACACCGACCACCGTTGTATCCGGAATATCTTGATTGATTAAAACTACAGCCTCATAGCTATTTGGGGCAATAGACCACGTTTCACTAAATGAAAGCGGGGAATCGAGCAGCATCCGTCCGGCTTTAAGGGTGGTTTTACCATATGTTCCGGCAATCCACGCTTCACCTAACCATGCTTCATCAGCAACATTCGGACGGGCAGGATTGGTAACAGTGTGACCGCTTGACCATGCTTTGCTTACAAGATTGTTTTCAAGTCCAAGGGTGCTTATCGCATACCCTGTCACACCAAAAGAAATATATTTTGCAAGATCTCCGCTCACACCGAGACGAAGTGCCGTATCTGCCGCACTTGTCGTTTTACTAAAAAGATCACCTGGATTTTTATCATCCGTATAGTAATAAAGTTTAGCGTCACCGTTTACTTTTACATTTTCAATCGCAAATGCATTTACTCCCAGCAATACTGCTGCCACTAGGCTTATCCCTACTTCTTTTTTCATATCGACTCCTTATATCTATTGATTTTTATTATAAAAATAATATCTATATATATAGTTATTACTAATACAATTCGAATCTTCCGGAAAGTATATAGAATGTAAATAGCGGTGAAATAGCCGTCATAGATAAAAGCAACAGACAGATCGAATATATATGAAAGTGCGACATCACACTAACTTCACACTCAAGCGGATATACTCTTATCTATACAAAATAGAAATTTACATGTAAATCTACTGTTTTAGTATTATATAAACAACAAAGAAAGCATCCGGAACATGGTTAAATCAACAATAGTGAAAATACTTTTGGTATTAATAGGTATCACAAGCAGTTTTGTTATGGCAAATGAATTGCCTAATATATGCAGTCGGGATCAAAATGTCAACGAGTTTACCATCCTCAGCTATCATGAAATTGCGGATAAAAGTGAAACATTAGACTCAACATATGCAGTATCTCCGTCCAATTTTGATCAGCAAATGAATTGGTTGATCGAAAACGGTTACCATTTTGTCAATATCAATGATATTATTGATTACCGTAAACATGGAAAAGCGCTCCCTAATAAAGCCGTTTTGATTACCTTTGATGACGGTTATCAATCCGTGTATGATAATGCGTATCCGGTTCTAAAAAAACATAAAATCCCTTTCGTAATCGCATTGGTCGGCAGTTGGCTCAACGGCAAAAAAACAGTAGATTTCAGCGGAAAGATGATTGCGCGTGACAAGTTTTTAAGCCAGAAAGAGATTAGACTAATGATACACAGCGGCCTGGCAGAGGTCGCCAGCCACAGTTATCAGTCTCACGAAGGGCTGCAAGGCAATCCACAGGGAAATATGGAACCGGCGATTACGACTCGCCTATGGTTTAATGACACCAAAACGTATGAAGACGAAAAAAGCTACCAAAAGCGTGTCTATAATGACTTATTGGAAAACAACATTTATTTAGAACAATATACGGGGCAAAAACCGCGAGTTATGGTTTGGCCGTATGGACATTACAATATTGAAGCGCGCAAAATTGCTGAAAAACTAGGAATGCCTATCGGATTAACCTTGGATGATGGCAGCAATACACGTATTACCCCGTTATGGGGACTTCGACGCATATTGGTTGAGGGAAAAATGACCCTTAAAGATTTAGAGCACAATATGCTGTCTCGAAATGCAAATTTAGCGGATGACGACCGCACGACAAAAGCGGCGCACATCGATTTAGATTATATTTATGATCCGGATCCTGCCCAAAGAGAAAAGAATTTGGGTGCATTGCTCGACCGGATCAAAAACTTGGGTATTAACACGGTTTATTTGCAGGCTTTTGCCGATCCCGATGCCAACGGTGCCGCAGACTACGTCTACTTCCCAAATCGCAATATACCGATGCGTGCCGATTTATTTAACCGTGTGGCGTGGCAAATCGCTACACGTACACAGGTCAAACGTATTTATGCCTGGATGCCGATGATTGCATGGGAATTACCGAAAAACAATCCGGCCGTCAACGATACGGTAGTGACGTTGCAGGTGGATCCGACCCATCTTAACATGGGATATCCGAGATTATCCCCATTCTCTCCAAAAGCGCGAAAGGTTATTAAAGAGATTTACGAAGATTTGGCAAAATCGACCTATATTGACGGTATCTTATTTCATGATGACGTCACTCTGTCAGATTTTGAAGACGACAGTCAATTTGCTCATCAGCAATATAAAAAGTGGGGATTATCACAAAGTGTTAGTGATATTCGAAGTGATAAAAAACAGTTTCAAAAGTGGACTAAACTCAAAACAGACTATTTAGATGATTTTGCAATGCAACTTGCTCAAATAGTACGAAATGAACAACCGGGACTCAAAACCGCGCGTAATCTCTATGCCCAAGTTGCCTTGCATAAAGACGCTCAAGAATGGTATGCACAAAGTTTGGCTCAATCAATCAAAAAATACGACTATACTGCGATCATGGCAATGCCTTATATGGAACAAGCCGATAATGAAAAAGAGTTTTATGACAGTATCGTTAAAAATGTAAAGCAAGAGCAGTGTGGGATGGAACGTACCGTAATGGAATTGCAAACGGTCAACTGGAGAAAGGATAATGAACCTATTTCACCTCGAGAATTACACGATACTATAGGATATTTATACGGCTTGGGTGTACATCATATTGCTTATTATCCGGACAACGTATTCACCAATAATCCTGATGCCGATAGAATGAAAGCTGATTTTGCACAAAAACCGATACGTATGCATTCGTTAACTTCATTTGAAATGGCACCAAACAACTAAGAAGGATCTTTTTTAATGACTTTTACTATCTTTATTCATTTACTATGGCATACATTATTAGGTTATGTTTTTTACTATCCGCTCTTTATGTCAAGCTTATGGATTATCGGAGCAATCTTTTTCTATTTTAAAAATGAAAAACCTTACTCTAAACATATTATTCCTCCTCTTAGAGCCGATGAAAAGTGGCCTGGAGTCAGTATTTTGATTCCATGCTATAACGAAGGTCAAAATGCTGTCGAAACGATTACGTACGCCCTTAATGTAGAATACCCTGAATTTGAAGTCATTGCTATCAACGATGGCAGCAAAGACAATACATTAGAAATATTGCTCGATTTGGCAAAAGAAAACCCAAAATTAAAAGTGGTTAATCTAGCCGAAAATCAGGGTAAAGCTTTAGGGTTGCAGGCTGGATCACTAGTGGCAAAATACGAGTATTTAGTCGGTATTGACGGAGATGCCCTCATTGATAAATATTGTCTGTATTGGATGGTTAAACATTTTATCCGTTATCCGGAAGTCGCCGCTGTAACAGGAAATCCGAGGATACGTAACCGTACAACGTTGTTGGGCAAAATTCAAGTCGGTGAGTTTTCTTCTATCGTTGGGATGATCAAACGTGCACAACGCAGCTTTGGGCGTTTATTCACCGTATCAGGCGTCATTACCGGTTTTAGAAAAGCAGCGGTACATGAGATAGGCTATTGGAGCCCGGATATGCTCACTGAAGATATAGATATCACCTGGAAGCTGCAAAGCAACGGTTGGGATGTACGTTTTGAACCCCGTGCTTTGGTATGGATTTTAATGCCGGAAACGTTGAGCGGATTATGGAAACAACGATTACGTTGGGCTATGGGCGGTGCGCAGGTCATGCTAAAAAACTTTAAAGTTTTATTTTCACACAGACAAACCCATCTTTGGGGGCTCATGACGGAACAATTACTAAGTATAATTTGGGCTTACAGTATGGTCTTGATGATTTTAGTCTGGCTCGTTAGTTTGTTTATGCCAATATCCTTTTTAACTCCGGATCATTCCCCTATTCTACCGGATCAGAGCAGTATTATCCTCATCGGAGCATGTTTGATACAATTCGGAGTCAGCAAATGGCTCGATGGCCATTATGACGAAGGTTTAGGTAAAAACTATTTTTGGATGATTTGGTATCCGTTTGCCTTCTGGCTGTTTAATCTTATTACGGCTGTAACGGCTCTTCCTAAAGTATTGTTTGGTAAAAAAGGCCGTGCCAGATGGGTCAGTCCAGACCGTGGTGCTCATCAACAAGTAAAAAAGGTTAAGTGATGGAAAAATTAATTATCAATAAACGCCATGAATTACCTAAGACTAAAAGAATAGTATGGGATTTAATCACTGTATTACTATGGATAGGATTTATCTATTTATGGAAACCTGTATTTCACGTATTTTATAGAATCATTACATTAGGTGCACCTGCAGAAGAGTTATCCGATTGGATTTTTGGCGAAATCCATAGTGTCACCTTTGAACACGCACTCTATATGCTAATTGGAACCCCCATAGTACTGTTTATCCTTTCAAGGCTAAATCGGCACCAAGCCCCAAGTGAGCATTTACTCTATGAATCCAGCGATTATTCAAATTACTTTCATGTAAATGATGCAGAGTTACAACAGTGTGTTAACAGTCAATTGATTACAGTTTTTCATAATGAACATGGCCATATTATCCGTTTGGAAAATCAAATAACAAACAAATGACTCCCTACACTCTTTACATTCTTAAATGCAATGATGATACATTGTATACCGGTATAACTACGGATCTGGAAAAACGTCTTCTCGAGCATAACACGTCCGATAAAGGGGCAAAATATACCCGCTATCGCCGTCCGGTCATAGTGGTATATCAAGAGCCCTGCAGTGATAAAAGCATGGCGTTAAAACGTGAACACGCTATCAAAAAAATGAGCCGTCAACAAAAACTTGCTCTGATTTAAACAATTCTTTTTATCGAATACACTTACTGTTTCCTATTTGTGTGTAAAACAGTGTACAATCCTTTTTAAACTTTGACAAACATGATTGAACTATCTCAGGAGGATATAACGTGGCACTATCCGCACAACAAAAACAAATTATAAAAGATTCAAGTATCCTCTACCGTTCCGAGATTAACCAAATCAACACTTGGGTCTATAATGAACCGGATGATGATCGATGCGAAAAGCTTTATCTACTCCGTGCCCTCTCCACCATCGAACATACCAATCGTATCGGATTGCTGAATGACGAAGAGGTTTCAGAAGAGATGCTTGAGGCAGTAGCGAACGAAGTGAACCTTTATTTCCCTGAAAAAGACGATGCAGAGCTTTTCGACGATATCGCGATTTTGGAAGATGATATCAAAGATCGCTTTTTCGACAACCCGATCAAAGAGAAGCAAGCCCTTTTAAACGAGCTAGGATTGAGTTTTAAAATTTAAGGATTCAATTATGAAAACACTCATTCTGATCCGTCATGCCAAATCTGACTGGAGCAATCCTTTTTTACATGATTTTGACAGAGAATTGAATGCACGGGGATTGAAAGATGCTCCAATGATGGGGGCAGTCCTCTACCATAAAAATATCCACCCCGATTTAATCCTCTCCAGCCCGGCACAACGAGCCCAAGCTACCGCTGTCGCAATAGCACACAAACTCTCTTTTCCGGAAGACGCGATCACGTATAATTCTGCTCTCTATGAGAGTGATATCGAAACCGTCTTCGCAGTTATACGAAGCGTTCCTGACACATGCAAAACCCTCATACTCTTTGGACATAATCCAGAGATGACCGAATGCGTCAATGCACTGTGCGACGCAGATATAGACAACATTCCGACCTGCGGTGTCGTAGCGATGCGGTTAAGAGGCGACAGTTGGAAGAATATCGAATATCACTCAGCCGAATTGCTCTTTTTTGACAAACCGAAACAGCACAGATAATCTTATGTTTATTTCACATTAGCAGGTTTTTTCAGAGTGATAATGTCCGACTTATAAGTTGAACCGACTTTCATGTAAAGTCCACCGTCTTTTTCAGAATATATTATAAAATCAGCAGGATAACAGTCAGCCGTATCTTTTAATTTTGGTGGCATATATTTATCGCAAGAATAAGAATTGTCAATGATTTTAGTTGCAGTATTTTTTGAAATTTCAAAGACAATATATGACATAGAATATTCAGCTTCTTGCTCAAAAATAAAATATAACGTATCAGATAAATTATATACTCTTGCTTTGTAATGATCTGTAGCAAGTTTATCTGATATGATTTTTCCAATTTCGTTTTGATCTTTTTTAATATCATATTGTGTTTCAAGTGCATTACTTTTATAAATTTGTTTATTTGTAATCAAATAGTTTTTAAATTTATAATTACTAATTATAAATCCATTTTTTATTTGCTTATTAATGTCACTTTTACTTAATTCTATACCTTTAATGTTCAAGACATCTGAAGCAAAGACTTGGGATGCAAAAGAAATAATCAATATCATAATAATTTTTTTAAATAACATGTTTTCTCCTATTTTAATAAAGATGGATCACCATGTCTTGGATCATCCATTGGACTTGTTGCAACATTATTTTGCAATATACTATCTGTAGACGTTAATTCATTTGGTAATTTATATCCAACATAAAATGCCGGATTTACTTTATTGTTTAAGCCCCCACCAATTTGCCCAATATTTGAAATTTCAAAATGCAAATGTGGATCTTTGCTTGTAGTATATCCGCTTGTTCCAATTTTACCAATAATTTGCCCTGCTTTAACGTGTGCTCCCATATCTACAATTCGTTCTAATAAATGTGCATACATAAAATAAAATTGCCCTTGGTCATTAAAATTTGGTCCATGTTCCATTTCACCTTGTTCTGCATATTGTAAATTATACGCTCGTTTTCGACTTCGAACAAAATCAGGACATTTTGCTTTTAATACAATGACATTTCCATACCCCGAAACGCCAGCGATTGATGCCGATATTGTTCCGTCCACACACGCATAAACTGGAGTCCCTGGAAGTGCAAATAAATCTACACCCTGATGTTTCTTTGGATGATTGTTTTGAATCCTAACCATCCCAAACGTATTACTCCAAGGTCTATTCACACCGTTTATATTGTATTTTGCCAACTGCGGATTATCAATTGGATCATGCCACGTTTGATCTTTACACTTCTCATCCACTTTTTTCTCTACATTCCCATTAACCATTGCGCCCGTAGTGCTTGAAGCCCCACCTTTTGTTGCGGCTTTTTGTTTTGCATGAGCTAGTTTTTTTGCTTGATATCTATTATGTCTCTCTATCTGTGCAGCTGTCCTGATTTTCGGAATATTAGAATTTGAGATAGCAGGTTGGGCCACTGAAGTATCACTGTCCAAAAATGCAAAATTGTTCTTTGTTGGATTTAGTAAATCCAAGTATTCTGAAAAAGCAAACAACCCGCTCGGATCCACAAAGTTCACCGGATCATTCCCGACATAGCGGTAGAAGTTCGTATCTCCTCCCGCAAACCCTATCGGGTCTGGTGTGATGAATCGTCCGAGGGTGGGATCATAATATCTGGCTCGATAGTAATACAGATCGTCGGTGTCTGTTTCTCTGCCTGTGTAGCCGTAGGGGTTATAGGTCTCTAGAGTTTTGGTGTGGTGGGTGATGTTGCCGTATGCGTCATAGCTGTAGCTCTCGATGATCTTTCCCTCTTTGTCGGTGAGGGAGAGGATAGAGTTTTGGTGGTCTCTGTGGTAGTAGCAGGTATGGATTAGCGATTGCTCGTATTGGTGGCGTTCATCCGGATCGAGTTTTTCTTGTTCCCAGGTACTGAGGGT
>NZ_JAQTQR010000009.1 GCF_028712165.1 Sulfuricurvum sp.
TGTGAAGAAGCGTAAATTAGTTGCATAAGATAGTTTGCGGATGTATTTATCTGTACATAACTACTAGAAATAGAGCTGATTGGTATGTGGTACAATTCGGGTATATGACTGTGGGAATATGATGTAATTCCCCACAACCCTCTCTGAAATCCCCTGTTTTAGGGGTTTTCAATCCTCTAAAATATTTTTTCTATCCTATTTAAATCATCATTTGAATTTTTCATTCTTTTTCTTCACTCGAGCGCGGAGTACAAATAGGCAGCTAAGAAAGGTATCGATCGGTAATTAGTCTCTTTTTTATCTTTTAAAATCATGTTTATCCTCAGATTGGATATATAGATATATAACTGTATAAATATTAATCAATTCATAGTCTTTTGATATTGCCAAATCAGCTATAATTTTTGCATGTAGAAAATTCGGGGGGATTATATCTCCCAATATTGTTTGACAAATGGATGCTAGGGTTCCGACTGAAAAGTGCTGGTCCGAGAGCATCCGGCCTCGTAAGCGGCTACACGGAGGGATAAAAGCCCGGGAGAGAGATATTTCTCCCCGTTTTTTCTCGATACACCGTTTAGGAGGATTTTTATGACACATTCATTCACTCAGTGCACATCTGCTGCAGGCTCAATCAAACATACATCATCAAAGCTTTCCACCCGTATTTCATTGGCTGTTTTGGCTTTAGCCGTCGCATCTACGACAGCGTTTGCCGCTCCGAAAACCCACTTTAAAGTTGCATGGACCATTTATGCCGGCTGGATGCCGTGGGATTACGGTGCCCGAAAAGGGATCGTTAAAAAATGGGCCGATAAATACGGTATTCAAATCGATGTCGTTCAGCTCAACGATTATGTTGAATCGATCAATCAATACAGCGCCGGATCGTTCGACGGATGCGTTATGACCAATATGGATGCATTGACGATCCCGGCTGCGGGCGGGGTTGATTCGACTGCTGTAATTATCGGAGACTATTCAAACGGGAATGACGGGATCGTCTCGAAAACTGCCAAAAGTATGAAAGAGCTTAAAGGGCAGAAAATCAATTTGGTTGAATACTCGGTTTCTCATTATTTGCTGGAGCGGGGACTCGCTTCTGCAGGAATGAGCGCCAAAGATGTCAAAACAATCAATACGTCCGATGCGGACATCGTTTCGGCATTCAATTCGCCTTCTATGAAAAATGTGGTGACATGGAATCCGCAGCTGGGCGAAGTCAAAAAAGTGCCGAATGCGACCCTTTTGTTTGACTCGAGCAAAATCCCGGGTGAGATTATCGACATGATGGTTGTAAACACCCAAACTCTCAAAGACAATCCAAAACTGGGTAAAGCGCTGACCGGCGCATGGTATGAGATTATGGGAATTATGTCCAAAAACGATGCCAAAGGGATTGAAGCTCGGACGTTAATGGCAAAAGCTTCAGGGGCATCACTCAAAGATTATCAATCACAGCTCACAACCACCAAAATGTTTTATACGGCTGCAGAAGCTCAAAAGTTTACGGAAGATCCTAAACTCATCACGACGATGGGAGATGTAAGCAAGTTTTCATTTGCCCATGGACTCTTAGGAAGCAAAGCCAAAAATGAAGGCTTTATCGGTATGACGTTCCCGGCAAATAAAACGCTCGGAAATACTAAAAATACTAAGCTTCGATTTACTTCGGAATATATGAAACAAGCGGCAGAAGGGAAACTGTAATCCATGCGTCTGATCAATCTGAACGCTGGACGGTTTTCACCGCTTTTAAAGATACTGCCGTTTGTGATTCTCGGGTTGGTCTATTGGATTGCAGCAGATGCACGTCATGCGCTGAACCCGGAAGACAAGCTTCTTCCGACATTTGAAGCACTCGGAGATGCCATCAAAACGATGGTAATGGAACCGGATGAACTGACGGAAGAGCCGATTTTATATACCGATACAATAGCAAGCCTTACCCGGATCGCAAAGGGTCTGGGGATTGCGACGGCTATTGGCTTGATTTTGGGGATTGTTCAGGGGACATTACCGCTGTTTCGATCACTCCTTTCACCGTTTTCAGCGGCAATATCGTTGATACCGCCGATTGCGATATTACCAATATTATTAGTGGTGTTCGGAATGGAAGAGTCGGCTAAAGTGGCATTGATCGCGATCGGTGTCGCTCCGTTCTTGGTCCGTGATACGCAGCAGCGTTCTATGGAACTTTCCGAAGAGCTGTTGATCAAAGTGCAAACGCTTGGGGCATCGACATGGCAGATCATTGTACGTGTGGTCTTGCCGCATGTCATGCCTCGTCTTTTGGATGCTTTGAGACTCTCTTTAGGATCGGCATGGCTGTTTCTGATCACTGCGGAAGCGATTGCTTCATCGGAAGGGTTGGGTTATCGGATCTTTTTGATGCGCCGTTACATGGAGATGGATGTGATCTTGCCGTATGTCGCATGGATTACGTTATTGGCATTTCTGATGGATTGGGTACTCGCAGTGATTATCCGTAAAGCATTTCCATGGTATCGGAAGGAGAAGTAATGAGTTATCTGCAAATACGCAATGTATGGAAAACATACGATGACAATGTCATTCTCGAAAAACTCAATTTTACGATCGAAAAAGGGGAGTTTTGTACCCTTATCGGACCTTCCGGATGCGGTAAAAGTACCTTTTTGCGGATGCTGCTGGGACAGGATACCCCATCACGCGGAACAATTCTGCTGGAGGGGGAACCGCTCTCTGCAGAGCCGGGGAGTGATCGCGGGGTTGTATTCCAAAAATACACCCTGTTTCCACACCTTAAGGCATTGGAAAATGTGATGTTGGGATTGGAAATGGAACACTCTCCTTTACTGGGCAAAGTATTCGGAAGCACACGCCGCAGAATCAAAGAGGAAGCGATGGCAATGCTGGAATCGGTCGGATTGGAACAATCGGCGCTCAAATATCCTTCCGAGCTTTCCGGGGGGATGCAGCAGCGTCTCTCCATCGCACAGGCGTTGGTGAAAAAGCCCAAAATTTTGCTGCTGGATGAACCGTTCGGCGCATTGGATCCGGGAAGCAGAGCGGACATGCAAGAGCTTGTCCGAGGATTATGGAAAATGTACGGGCTGACTGCTTTTATGGTCACACACGACGTAAAAGAGGCCTTTGAACTGGGGACGCGATTGCTGGTCTTTGATAAAGTCCGACATGATCCTCAAGCACCGAACGCATACGGTGCTACGGTCGTCAATGATATTAAACTGGATAAAAATAAACGAAAAAATAAAGGAGAAGAGAATGTCGAAAAATATGAAACCACTATTGCCTGAGACGGTCCTCTTTGATGAGGTGCTGGTCGGAGGCGGACGCTGGAGTAAAATCATCCGCAAAGGACAGGTTCTGCGAATCGTGAATACGGAAGCGACAAGCGGCCTTTCGGCACTTTTTTACAATGTGCATGAACGGACAGAACGGTATAACGCTGCCGATACGGTCAAGATTCAATACAACGCGTATCTCAAAGAGGGCAAAGCGCTCTATTCGGATATGGGACGTATTTTGATGTCGATCATCACCGACAGCTGTGAAACCCATGACACAGTTTGCGGCTATACCATGGCTGCTGATATCGCAGGACTTTGCGGAATCGGAAACTATCAGAGCAAACGCAACTGCTATTACAAAAACGATTTCGATAATTTCCTGGTGGAACTCGGAAAATACGGAATGGGGCGCCGTGACATCATGCCGTGTCTTAATCTTTTTTCCGATGCACGAATCGGTGATAGCGGAGAGCTGATTTATCGTGATGATTCCGTACCAGCGGGAAGTTTTATCGAACTGCGTGCAGAGATGGATGTATTGGTCATTCTTTCCAATACGGTGCATGTACTGAGCACGAATCAATCGTACGATGTGAAACCGGTCAGTCTGATCGTGTATCAGGGTGAAGAGGCGGCAGCCGATGACATGTGCGTGATCGATTCGGAACGAAGCGAACGTGCATTTGTAAACACCAAAAACTATATGAAACAGTTTATTCAAGGATACAGAAATGTCTGAGATGATTACGGTCGATTTGACCATAAACGAACCTATTTATGATGAAACGATCCCTGCCGGAGAACCTTGGTATCGAGTAGTCAAAGCCGGTGAAGTACTGCGGATCGTCGATTTGGAAGGGTGCCAGGCGGTGGATACCCTTTTTTACAATGCCAATGACGTCACGGAACGCTACAGTGCTCCGCAAACGATCGTACGCCAAAAAAATATTTTTGTCGAAACCGGGACAGAACTGGTTTCCAATCTGGGAAATACGATGATGAAAGTGATCAGTGATACCTGCGGTCGTCACGATACACTGGGCGGTGCATGCAGTGCCGAGAGCAATACTGTCCGTTATGCGCTGGACAAACTCGATATGCATTCGTGCCGGGATAATTACCTTTTGGCCTTGGGACAGATGGGGATGGACAAGCGTGATCTAGTGAGCAATATTAACTTTTTTATGAATGTTCCGGTAGAAGCAGACGGGACATTGGCCATTATCGACGGGATATCGAGCCCGGGAAGTACGATCGAGCTGTTTGCCCTGATGGATACCTTGGTTTTGATCTCCAATTGTCCGCAACTCAATAACCCGTGTAACGCCTTTAATCCGAGTCCTGTTCGATTGAGTATCTATAAACCTGTTTGATAAGAATTGATAAATTTTTCATGTGAGGAAAAAAAATGTTTGCCAAAGTACTGATTGCCAACCGTGGGGAGATTGCATGCCGCATCATCCGTACACTTAAAAAAATGCAGATCGGTTCGGTTGCGGTTTATTCGCATGCCGATGCCGGATCGCTTCATGTGATGATGGCCGATGAATCGGTATGTTTGGGTGAACCGCCAGCCAAAGAGAGTTATTTGGATAGCGAAAAAATCATTCAGGCGGCAAAAGATACCGGAGCGGAAGCGATTCATCCCGGGTATGGCTTTTTGAGTGAAAATGCGGCATTTGCACGCCGATGTGCGGAAGAGGGAATCATTTTTATCGGTCCGACCCCTCGGCATATGGAAGAATTCGGCCTTAAACATACGGCACGTTCTATGGCAAAAGCCCAAAACGTTCCACTGCTGCCGGGGACGGAGCTGCTTGAAAATGTAGAAGAAGCTCTAAACGCAGCCGAAACGATCGGCTATCCGGTGATGCTCAAAAGCACGGCCGGCGGCGGCGGAATCGGGATGCAGCTGTGCTACAGCGCCGATGAGCTCGAAAACGGATTTGAATCGGTTGGCCGTCTCAGTAAAAGCAATTTTTCTCAAGGGGGAATCTACCTCGAAAAATTCGTCGCTTCAGCCCGCCATATCGAAGTACAGATCTTTGGTGACGGCAAAGGGGATGTGATAGCACTGGGAGAACGGGACTGTTCGCTCCAGCGCCGTAACCAAAAAGTGATCGAAGAGACGCCGGCACCGGGATTATCCGAAGAGATCAGGGACGCATTACGCACTGCTGCTGTGAATCTGGCACGCTCTGCATCCTACAAATCAGCGGGAACGGTAGAGTTTGTCTACGACACGACGGAAGAAAAGTTTTATTTCCTCGAAGTCAATACTCGCTTGCAGGTCGAACATGGTGTCACGGAAGAGATCTACGGTGTGGATTTGGTCAAGTGGATGATTCTCGAAGCTGCCGAAGAATTGGGCGATACGTTGACGAAACAGTATGTGCCAAGCGGCCACTCGATTCAAGTCCGTGTCTATGCGGAAGATCCGCTGAAAAACTTCCAGCCCAGCTCCGGAGTTTTGAGCGAAGTGGTATTGCCTGAGGGTGTGCGCTGTGAAACATGGATTGAGCGCGGCAGCGCTATCTCTCCGTATTACGATCCTATGATCGCCAAGCTCATCGTACATGCGTCTACACGTGAGGAAGCGATTGAATCGATGATTTCGGCGCTTCGAAAAACGACCTTGTACGGGATCGTGACGAATCTCGGGTATTTGGATTTTGTATTAGGACAAGAGGTCTTTGCAAAAGGAGAGCAGACGACAAAGTATCTGGGAACACTCAATTATTCGCCAGATATTGTCGAAGTGATCAAACCGGGAACCCATACGACGATCCAATCGGCTCCCGGACGGATCGGCTACTGGGATATCGGTGTTCCGCCCTCAGGTCCGATGGACTCACTCTCATTCCGTTTGGGAAATCGCCTTTTAGGCAATGATGAAAAAGCTCCCGGCCTTGAAATGACAGTGACGGGATCGACACTGAAATTTCATTATCCGACACGGATCGTCCTGACCGGGGCACAGATGAAGGCGCAGCTAAACGGTGTAGAGGTTCCGTATTGGGAAACAATCGAGATTGTCGGAGGTGATGTCCTTAAAATGGGGATCATTGAGGGAGACGGTGCCCGCACCTATTTGCTGATTGACGGCGGATTTAATGTGCCGGAATATCTTGGAAGTACGGCAACATTTACACTGGGTGAGTTTGGCGGTCATGGCGGGCGTATTTTACAGATCGGCGATCAGCTGAGTACCCATATCAGTGACACACAGAAAACCCCGGCAATCCTCGATGCCGCATTGCGCCCGCAAATGGCCAAAGAGTGGAAAATCGGGGTGATTTACGGACCTCACGGAGCACCTGATTTTTTTAAAGAGGAGTATATCGAGACGTTTTTTGCAACCGATTGGGAAGTACACTATAACTCGAACCGTACGGGAATCCGTCTCATCGGTCCTAAACCGCTTTGGGCGAGAGAAGACGGCGGAGAAGCAGGGTTGCACCCTTCGAACTTGCATGATAACGCCTATGCGATCGGAACGGTTGACTTTACGGGAGATATGCCGGTTATTTTAGGTCCGGACGGCCCAAGTCTGGGCGGTTTTGTCTGTCCTGTGACGATTGTCGGTGCGGAATTGTGGAAAATGGGACAATTGGGTCCAAAAGACAGAGTCCGATTCGTTCCGATGGCGTATGATGATGCGGTTTTAATGGAACGTGAACTAGAAGAAAAGATCGTAACACTGGATGGATCATTGCCGACTCTTCCGGTGTCAACGGTTGTCGATCCGATCGTAGCGGAAATTGCTGAAAATGATCGTCATGATACGGTTCGTATCCGTTTGTCCGGGGATCATAACATTCTGATCGAATTTGGTCCTATGGAGCTTGATCTGACGCTGCGTTTTCAAGTACACGAACTGATGCGCCGTCTCGAATCTGCGGAGGATGCTCGATTAATAGATCTTACTCCGGGGATCCGGTCGCTGCAGGTTCACTATGACAGTCAGAAGCTCCCTTTGAGCGAGTTATTGGCTCGAATCGAGAGTGAACTCTCACAAATGCCGGCTACCCGGGACATTATCGTCCCAAGCCGTACGGTTTATCTTCCCCTCTCGTGGGATGATCCCTCTACGAAACTGGCGATTGAGAAGTATATGCAGTCGGTACGTGATGATGCGCCGTGGTGCCCGAGTAATATCGAGTTCATCCGACGGATGAACGGCCTGGAAAGTATCCAAGATGTCCAAAATATCCTCTTTGAAGCGGAATATCTTATTATGGGATTGGGGGATGTCTATCTGGGAGCTCCTGTTGCTGTTCCTGTCGATCCGCGCCACCGCTTGGTTACGACCAAATACAATCCTGCCCGTACCTGGACACCTGAAAATGCGGTAGGAATCGGCGGTACCTATATGTGTGTTTACGGTATGGAAGGCCCCGGCGGATACCAGTTCGTCGGACGGACCGTACAGATGTGGAACCGGTATAAATCGACGACTGATTTTAAACCGGGGAAACCGTGGCTATTGGAATTTTTTGACCGTATCCGTTTTTATCCGGTTGCCCAAGAGGACCTGGCTCAAATGAGAAAAGATTTTATCAACGGGACCTTCTCTTTGAGAATCGAAGAGGGAGAGTTCTCTTTGGCAGAGTACCTCGGATTCCTTGAAACGAACAGCGAATCGATCGCCGCATTCAAGCATATTCAGCAGGAATCGTTCAAGGAAGAACGCGAACGTTGGGAGGCATCGGGTATTTCAGCCTATGTGAGCGAAACGCTCGAAACGAATGATGAGAGTGATTTCGCGGAAGTTCCTTCAGGGTGTGAAGCGGTTTCAAGTTTTCTCTCAGGTAATGTCTGGGAAATTTCGGTCAAAGTCGGCGACCGTGTTACGGAAGGCGATACGCTTGTCGTTATCGAAGCGATGAAATCGGAAGTGATGATCGAGTCTCCCGTCAATGGTGAAGTAGTACAGATTTTATGTACACAAGGCGATACCGTTCATACGGGAAATACCCTCATCATTATCAAAACAGAAGGTGTATGATGAACAGCTGGATTTTATTGGCCTTGGCTATTTTACTGGAAGTTGCCGGAACGACGTCGATGAAACTTTCCGACGGGATGCAAAAGATTTTCCCGACAGTTATGATTTTTGTCTTTTATGCGATGGCATTTGTATTAATGCCGTTTGTGATGAAAAAAATTGAGATGAGTACAGTTTATGCGATCTGGACAGGTGCTGGGACGGTAATGGTGACCGTGATAGGGATTGCCTATTTTAGTGAGTCATCCAATCCGATCAAACTGGCCAGTATCGCTCTAATCGGGCTTGGAGTCGTGGGACTTCATTTTGCAGAACGCAGTTCACAAGGAGGGTTAGGATGAGTCAATTAAAAACGATCAGTGATTATCTGCATCAATATCGGGTGGAAGGTCGTGGCGTCAGAGAAGTGATCCAAAGTTGTCTCAATGATTCAAAAATGTATGACGACAAGAACATATGGGTTACCAAAGCGGACGCTTCCTTCCTTGAGCCGTATTATCTCCGTTTGGAGTCGCGTGATCCTAGCTCATTGCCGTTATTCGGTGTCCCGTTTGCGGTAAAAGACAACATCGATGTTGCGGGGATGAACACAACGGCGGGATGTGCAGAATTTTCCTATCTCCCGAGTGAACATGCGTTTGTGGTGCAACAGCTGATTGATGCCGGTGCGATTCCGATCGGAAAGACCAATCTGGATCAGTTCGCCTCAGGACTTGTAGGGACACGCAGCCCTTATGGGGAGGGGATCAACCTGTTTAATCCCGATTACATCTCCGGAGGCTCGAGTTCAGGGTCTGCGTTGGCTGTGACCGCGGGAATCGTCCCTTTTTCTCTGGGTACCGATACGGCAGGTTCGGGTCGTGTCCCTGCCGCGTTCGGAAACATCGTCGGATTAAAACCGACACGCGGGGCACTTAGTATACGGGGTGTTGTCCCTGCGTGTAAAAGTCTCGATTGTGTCGCTATCTTTGCACAAAACTGCGAAGATGCCGGACGTGTTTATGATCTGTGCAGCATCGTGGATGACGAGGACTCTTTTTCACGTTCGAAAAGTTGCATCACTCCGTTCGGAGGGACGTTTCGCTTCGGAGTACCGGGAGCGGATCAGCTGGAATTTTTCGGAAACCGTGCATACGAAACCTTATTTTGGGAGAGTGTTGAAAAACTCGAATCGTTAGGGGGTATCCGATGCGAGATTGATTTTACCCCTTTTATGGAGAGCGCAAAACTGCTCTATCACGGACCGTGGATTGCTGAACGCTACTGCGGGATAAAAGAGTTTGCCGAAACTCAGAGTGACGCGATGCTGGATGTGACACGTGGGATTATCCTCTCCGGTGCCAAACCGAGTGCTATCGACGCCTTTGAAGGGTTCTACCGCCTATCAGAACTCAAGAAAGTTAGTGAGGGGATAATGGCTTCGGTCGATATGATCGTGACCCCTACGGCCGGAACAATTTACCGTCGTGATGAGATTCGCGAACAGCCTCTCGCATTGAATACGAATCTCGGCTATTACACCAATTTTATGAATTTGCTTGATCTAAGCGCGTGTGCTATTCCTGCAGGATTTACCCCTGAGGGGTTACCGTTTGGTGTAACCCTTGCCGCACCCGCTTGGAATGAACATTCTCTTTTAAGTGTCGGTGCAAAACTGCATACTTCGTCGGGACATACAAGCGGCCTTATCGAAGCGAGCAAACCGAAAACAGTGACATTAGCCGTTTGCGGCGCTCATATGTCCGGTCTTCCACTGAATCATGAACTGACCAGTCGTGGAGCAAAAATGGTAAAGAAATCTTCCACCGCTCCGCAGTATCGATTTTTTGCGCTGGAAAGTTTTACACCTCCGCGTCCCGGCCTTATTCATGTTCGCAGCGGGGGTTCCCACATTGAAGTGGAAATTTGGGAGATGCCATCAGAAGAGTTCGGATCATTTTTCAACGGAGTTCCGCCTCCATTAGCACTGGGAAGTTTGATATTGGCCGATGGTAAAGTTGTCAAAGGATTTCTTTGTGAGGGATACGCAGTTGACGGTGCCAAAGAGATTACAGCATTAGGTGGATGGAGAAATTATTTAGAATAAAAAGCCCTACACTTTCAGTTCTCATCAGCAGGTGTGTTTATCCAGCCTGCTGTAGCCGCATTAAACTTCACTACTCTCCCTTATTTCAATCATTTTTATAGATATTTGTAAAGTATAAACATTTAGGGGAATAAAGATTCAAATGACCGCCGAAGCGGTCTAAAGAAGATCGATCAAAATTTATACGTTAGATAAACTTGAATGTTATTGTAGTATTTAGCATCGTTATAATCATTGGCTTTAGAGTAGACATACGCGAGACTTGTGTCCAGTGAACCAAAAGATTTAGCTGCTGTTGCTGTATATTCACTCATATCATTATTGCCATTTTCTGCACGCTGATTAACATCTGTATAAAAGAATCCAAGAGAGACGATATCAGGAATGTTGTAGAGTGCAGTCACATTATAGGCGCTCACACCTGCGGCACCTACATAGCCAAAATTCCACCATGCTTCGGTATAAAGCTTTGACTGCGCTCCGCCATTGCCGCCCGTGGCCAAGTTGGCGATTTGAAAGTTGGATGATCCGTCTTTATCTGTTTGAGAAATTGCAGCGCTTAATGTGAGGTTTTCAATACCGGTGTACCCGATTTTAGCGGCAAACGCTTTGGAATTGTCCGATGAATCGAGCATATTATCCGGGTTTAAAACAGCTGCCTGAACTCCAAACGTCATTCCGGAATACTCCGTATCTCCCTGAATCCAGTATGCTTTAGCCGTATTTTTGAGTTCGTAGAACCATGCTTGAAGTTCAGTGCCGTTCAAAGATTTATTTTTGGCACCTACGACATAGGCCCCTTCATAAAACTTCTTGAATGGATTTTTTAATCTTCCTGAGTCGGTAATCGCCGGATTGACAGATGCGAATCCGTTAACGCCATTGCCCTTGTCGATATAGGCTCCGATAAGTGTCGTATCCGACAAGTCGGTATTTTCAACTAAAACAGCATCAAACGTATTAGACGCGATATTCCAAAGTTCGGTAAAAGCAAAAGGGGTATCAAGGCTCTGGCGACCAAGGGTTATCGCTGTTTTATCCAATACATTTTTATTGATGTAAACCTCGCTCAACCAGACTTGGCTTCCCATCATCCCGGTTGCCCACGGTGCATTGGCAATATTGCCGCCCATATTTGCCGTGGCTAATCCCGTACCGGCGATTTTTCCTTTGAATCCGGCTCCCAGATCGGCACCGACACCCATATCAAGACCGAATTGAGCGAATGCTCCTTCTTTGTTAAAAAGGCTAGGACGGTTAGTCCCATCCGGAGATCCGTCTACCGTGCCGTAAAAGAATTTACCGGCACCGGTAACTTCTATGTTTTCGACAGCAAAAGATGACGTGCATAACAACAATGACGCCAATAAACTTATTTTTCTAACTCTCATAATGACTCCTAAACGGTTTTTGAGAAAAAACTGGGAGAAATATCTCTCTCTCCCGGGCTTTTATCCCTCCGTGTAGCCGCTTACGAGGCCGGATGCTCTCGGACCAGCACTTTGCAGTCGGAACCCTAGTATCCATTTATTGACAATATTGGGAGATATATTCCCCCCGAATTTTCTACATGAAATAATTATAGTTTAATAAATAGAATATCTAGAAAGTAAATCGATTAATTTTTAAACAATAATAGGACTCACCTATAAATCGATTTAAAACGCTGTCGTTTAGGTTATTTGGCTAGAATAGGTCTATTATCCTTCTAAGGAGGCATAGATGATTCCATTCATAAATTTCAATCTCATACCGATACAATTTGATCATATCACTTCCGACATCGGAATTGATATACTCCAGAATATTGCTCAGCCATCCACACTAATGTGGATGGGAACTATTGCCACGCTGATTGTCATTACATGGTTTGTTCGGTTAAACATGGCACATTTCTGGAAAAATTCACCTATTATTCCGATTTTTATTGCCTCATTTTCCCCTTTTTTAATCATGAATGTGACCCTTTATGCGCTCAGTGAAGAACCTTCTAACAGTGTATTACTGATCTTGCATTCTATTGTCTCTTTTTGGTTAGCAATGTCGCTTCTTAGAATACCTCTCAAAATATTAAACTTTTTTAATCGCAGACTCTTTTACATTGCAAGTACTTTTTTCGCTCTATCCGGGGTCATTTTACTCTTCAAACAACTCAGTGAAATAGCCTCCAGTCATTTTTATTTCGATGCAGTCTCCCTCTTTACTCTGCTTGAAATTCTCTCAAAACTGGGGATTATCACGGGGCTTTACTTGTATGGTCATATGCTTTTACCTACGTTACTGACACGATGGTCATATCTTTTTCCTTCATGGATATCCATATGGGTACTGCGCTTCTTATTACGGACACTTTTTTTAATAACCGCATTGCTATGGCTTGTAAATATTCTTACCATCTCGCTCAAAGCTTTGATGCTAATTTTTATCGGATCGGTACTCATCGGGATTTTGGTTATGATTCGCAATCGTACCGAGTGGCTGATGAATACTCTTTACCAATCTCTATACTATACACCCTTAGAGCTAGAGAACATTTCATACCATTTCCAAAAAAGTGTCTTACTATTGTTAGTGCTCTTTGTTTACAAATTGACTCCGTATTTTAGTGAGCTGCAACGATTATCAGAAACATTTCAATCGGTCATTCTTGTTAAGACATCATTGCTGGACCTTTCACTGCTGCAGTTGATCAGCGCCGTTTTTGTCTTTAATCTTCTCTATAGCATTCTCTTTGTCATTTCCAAACGGATACGGGTGTTTCGGACATTTCGCAACAGTATCAATGCCAAATCGATTGAAGCACTGACTCTCAATATTGGCCTACTGGTGATTTTAACCTTTGCTTTTATCCAAATGGACATCTCTTGGCATGTTTTTATCCCGATTGCGGGAGCTCTTGGGATTGGATTCGGATTCGGGCTTCAGACGATTTTGAATAACTATATGAGCGGATTTATTGTTCTGTATGCAAAAAAATTACGGATCGGTGATATTGTCGAGCTTCCGGGAAATGCCGGCCGAGCTGTAGGGAATAGTGGGGATACCATTATCGGCACCGTCGAAACCATCGATATTCTCTCTACAACGCTCAAAACCGTCGACGGGATCGAGATTTCTATTCCGAACTCTTTTTTTATTGCCGAAAAAATCATTAACTATTCTCAAACATCCCCTTTTGTACGAATTAAAATCGCTGTCGGTGTTGATTATGCTACGGATTTGGATCTTGCTGAAAAACTGATTATCGAAGCGATGGATGAGTGCGATGATATTGAGCAGTCGATGGCGAAAGGGGTCATATTTACCCAATTTGGTTCCAGCTCTCTCGATCTGGCCCCCTATTTTTGGATCAATATTCGAACGGTAAAGGCACTTGGAATTCTCAAAGGGGAACTCATGAGTCACATATTAACTAAATTCCGTGAGCACGGCATTTCGATCCCGTTCCCGAGAAGCGATATTACGATTCGCAACCCGCTCACGGTTCAAACGCATACGGAAGAGTAAACTATAAATTATTCACTGTCGCTGTCAGTAGAACTGATCGCTTGTCTGTTTTCCCAAATCGAATGTAAAAAGGCAACAGATATCAATCCGATACCGATCGTACCTGTCACCATTTCACTGATATGCGTTGTGATTTTCATGAGCATGATGATAGCCAAAATCCCGATTGCATAATGGGCACCATGTTCGAGATAACGGAATTCCGAAAGGGTTTTATGTTCGACAAAATAGAGGGTAATACTCCGCACGAACATAGCTCCGACCCCTAGACCGATCATAATAATAAAAATATTGCTGGTAAGGGCAAATGCTCCGATTACACCGTCGAAACTGAAACTTGCATCCAATACTTCCAGATAGATAAATCCGGCAATCCCGCTTTTGACCGTATCGGAAGAGAGAAAGTGATCCAGCATATTAAGAAGCGAGTGAAGCAGAACACCGTACATAAAGGCCAATACGACACCAAAGTCTTGTGTAAGATGCCCTAACCCGATCCCAACCATAATCGCGGTAATCAGCTCAATATTTGCTACCCCGGAAAACTGTTCCATCATTTTGGAACCTTCCACAAAGGTGACCCATTTGACATCATGTTCCTGAAAAAAGAAATCCAAAAATACCATGAGCAAAAAAGCGCCCCCGAAGGCGAAAATGGTCGTTTCGGTTGTTTTGAGGATTGCTTCATACCGATGGGGTTCATCCATAGCCACCTGGAGCGTCTCAAAAAGCCCCATACCTGTTACAATCGAAACAATCGCCAACGGAAACAAAAGCCTCATCCCAAACACCGCAATCGGCATACCGAAAAGGATAAACCGCTCTTGCCACACCGGTTCCATCGTCTCTAAAATTTTGGCATTGACTACGGCATTATCAAACGAAAGCGATATTTCCAATACAACCAATAAGGCGGCAATATAAACGCCCTCTAGTCCCCCCAAAAAATATCCGGCAATCAGCCCAATAGCAAGAATAATAAAAGAAGTATAAAAATAGCGCATTGCTACCCTTGAAATAAAGATAGGAAATTATAGCTTAAGTGTGGGCATTATGCCATTGTACGAGGCTGAGGCGATATCCTGATTTTACAGGGAGTACTTCGTGAGAGAAATAAGGGTTGCTAAAAAATACCACCATATCGCCTGCTTCGGGTCGCAAGGTGATCGTATTGCCTGAGGCATCACACAAATAATTGAAAAGAAGTTCACCCCCGCTGAAATGGTCGGTATCCGTCGGATTGGGAGTGTATGAGGTGGTAAATAATACTGTAGTGAGTTTTCGCTCGGGTGCTACGGTACGAAACCCGACCGTATTGCCATTATGATCTTGCAGTTCGCTCGCATCATCACTGTGCCTGACATAAAATGAACCGCTCTCATACCCTAATACTTGGACATCGGTAGAGGTACTGAGCGAAAGGGCAAAAAAATCCTCAATCTCTTTTCTCACCGCTTCAAAACGGCGATCGTACACAGCTCGATGTTCAGAAGAAAGGGTATGAATATCTGTTTTACGGATAGTTGTATCAAGAGAACGCCCTCGAAGTTCTGCCTGTACCGCTTCTTTATCCTCTAAAGCCGCTGCGGTAATCGCACGGCACTCGTGAGGACTAAGTACCCCTTCGATGACCATATAGGGGAAATCCTGATAGGGATTCGGGAGACGTTTAGTAGGAATATTCATTCCTAGCAATTCATCTCGCGCGTAAACATAATTGCTGATTTGATGCACGGTTATTTCTGCTTGTCGGTGACGATATAGAGTTGCTCGTGTCCGAGACGTTTTAAGACATCCATGACTCCGACAAAATTTTGAAATGCCGCTTCTTTATCGCTGTAAAGTACTACCGTCATATTCTTGCCGCCTTCGCTGACACGCTGTTCAAATTGTTCCAGACTCACCTGCGTTTTTTCATCGATCCACAGAGTACCGTCTTTTTTGATTGTCAACTTCATCTCACTCGGTTTATGTTCGGCTGCCGTCCCTTTGGCTTCCGGCAGATCGACAGGGATGAGCCCCGTTCGGATAAACGTTGCGGTCGTCAAAACCATCACCAAAAGAACCAGCATGATATCGATGAACGGGATAACGTTGATCGTATCGATACGCTTCATTCTCATAAAATTACCCTCGTTTTTGGTGAGCGTTGATATCCCACTGAGCTAAAAGACGCTCCATTTTACGAAGCAGAATATTGTAAAACACAATAGCAGGTATGGCAACTACGAGGCCCATTGCAGTCGCTTTCAGTGCCAAAGCAAGACCTGTCATGATTTTCTTCGGATCGACGGCACCGACATCTCCGAGCGTATAAAAGGTGATCATAATCCCCAAAACGGTTCCAAGGAGTCCGACATAAGGAGCGTTTGAGCCGATCGTAGCAATCGTACTGACATTGTTGCCTAAATCGAGTTCGAGTTCCTCTTTCGTCTCATAATCACCGATACGAACCGAACCGTACGCCATCATTCTCTCAATAAAAAGCCATAGTGAGACGATACTCATCAGTACCAATATACCGATAATCCCATAATCCACTGCCGAATGTGCAAACTCCAACCAGCTACTGTTTTCCATTTTTTTCCTTTTTTTTAAATTCAAGTTTGACGCATGTCCCGTCTCCCACTTTGGAGGAGACATGCAGATTAATATGATGACGATCGCAATACCGTTTCACAAGACTTAGCCCGATTCCATATCCCGGTATTGTAGTATCATTTTGGAAATAACGATCATAGATTCGCATCAAAGTGATCTCATCCATCCCGATTCCCTGATCACAAATGCTCAGAACGCAATTGTACAGTGTAATAGTAATATGCGGATTGTGAGGAGAGTATTTAACACAGTTTTCGACTAAATTATCGATGACCTTTCCAAATCCGATTCGATCCAAACTGACGTCGCATGATTCCAGTACAACTTCCCACTCCACGGCAGGATAAAGAGCGCGCAAAAACCCCAAACGCTCCTCAATGACATCTCGCAGCTCAAAAGATTCGATCTGCTCACGTTCCGTCTGTTTTTTTATCAGATAATCGAGTTCATTGTACCGCTCTTTCAACATCTCCGCCGCCGTCTCGATTCGCTCAAGGCGCTTGAGAGATTTTTCGTCATCATGCGTTTTACGGAGCATTTGGACATTGGCCGTGATCGTGTTGATCGGAAGATTCAACTCATGCAATGTCTCTTTTGAAAAACGTTCCAAATGCTCAAAATGCTCCCTCAACGGCGTGATCGCAATTTTAGCCAAAACACCTCCTGCAACAAGGGTGATCAGCAAAGAAACAAATACGATAATTCCCCAATGCTGAACACCTAATATCTGATGCACGTAATAGATCCCGGTGATCAAAATAGCGGTTGTTGTCACATACAACGAGGCTAGTGCGATGGTAAAACT
This sequence comes from Sulfuricurvum sp., assembly GCF_028712165.1. Classification (GTDB taxonomy): domain Bacteria; phylum Campylobacterota; class Campylobacteria; order Campylobacterales; family Sulfurimonadaceae; genus Sulfuricurvum. The sequence goes on from NZ_JAQTQR010000009.1 coordinate 17,301, forward strand.
ACGGAACAAGACGATACCCTACCCCGCGTATATTAACAATCGACTCACTGCCGATCTCTTGTTTGAGACGATTTACATAAACCCGTATAGCACCGTCACTGATCATTTCCGATGGGTTCCAGAGGGTATCCATAATCATCTCTTTTGTCACTATTTCCCCGGCATTACGGATAAAAAGGGACATCAACTGATACTCTTTTAGCGAGAAAGGAATCTCCTTTCCCGCTAACAAAATACACTTGTGCAATTCATCGAGACACAATTCTCCTATACACAGACGATTTTTCCCTTTGCTGCGGCGCAATAAAGCGTGTATACGAACCAGCAGTTCATCCGTATTAAACGGTTTTTTGAGATAATCATCCGCTCCGATTTCAAATGCCTGAGAAATTTTTTCAATCTCTTGGTGGGATGTAAGATAGATCGTAGGAGTGGTATCATTTGCACGACGAAGCTCTTTTAATAGTGACAAACCGTCTATGAGAGGGACATTAATATCAAGAAGATAAAGATCAAAATGATTTTTGTACGTCTCATCGAGCGCTTCTTGCCCATTACGGCAATGAATCATTTCAAATCCCTCTTCTTCGAGGAGGTCCATAATCGATTCACCGAACAGCAAATCGTCTTCAAGAAGCAAAATTTTAGTCGACACGCTCAATCGCCCATCGGAGTGTTTCTCCCGCCTTCATCGGAACAACACTGCCATAGATTTCAGGAACCACAAAATCATGTTTTACCAATACCACCTCTTTAAATTCGGCACAAATTCCGTAAATTTGTTGGGCGTTATCGCTGATAAATGCTTGGAGATTATCCAGTTTATGGTGTGCATCAAATACTTCACACAACAGCTGCAGTGCAATTGGAGCGGTAAACACCCCTGCTCCGCATCCGCACGATTCTTTCATATGTTTCGGGTGCGGCGCGGAATCAGAACCAAACATCACTTTCGGATGAGCATCCAATGCAACTTTAAGCAGCGCAGCACGGTCTTCAGGACGTTTGGCGATAGGTTTGCAAAACAAATGAGGACGGAGCATTCCGCCGGCAACATCATCGAGAGTAATCATCAAATGGTGGACCGTGATAGTCGCATAAAGATTATCATATCGATCAAGCATATCTACCGCTTCTTTGGTCGTAATATGTTCCATCACGATTTTAAGTTTCGGGAAGTTGGATGCCAGCATCTCATAGACGCTCATAAATTCCGCTTCGCGATCCATAACAAAACCATTTGTCTCACCATGTACTGAGAGTATGATCCCTAAATCAGCCATCGCTTCAAGGGTAGTACGCATCGATTCAATATCAAAGCTTGAAACACCCCCCTCTGAGTTGGTCGTTACACCGCTGGGATAGAGTTTGATTGCGGTGATCTCATCTGCCACGTCTTCCAAAAAAGCACGGCTGTAATTTTGGTAAAACAGTGTCATGTAGGGTTCAAAATCATCCCGTCCAATCGCATGTTTGATCCGCTGTTTATACTCTTTGACCATCTCTTTTGAGGTTACAGGGGGGACGAGATTTGGCATAACAAGTGCACCGCTAAAGCTATAAGAGGTGAGTGGAGCGACCGTTTCGAGCATTTCTCCGTCACGTAGATGGACATGCATATCTAATGGCATGGTTAATGTAATTGTTTTCATTTAGTGTACCTTTAACTGATGTTGAGCTTCTAGGATCAAGACATTAAGGGCTTCCTCATAACGTACCGCTTCAGCTTGTTCCGTTGATTCAAAACGTGTTACAAGAACAGGAGTTGTATTGCTGGCACGCACCAAACCCCACCCCTTTTCAAAAATGACCCGAACCCCATCCACTTCGATGATATCACGAATAACAGGAAAATCTGCCGGAGGAGTATGTAAAAGTTCTTTCAGTTTGGCAATGAGCGGAAATTTTTCCTGTTCCGTTGTTTTAACCTTGATCTCTTCGGTAGAAAAAACTTGCGGTAATTTTGCAATCTCGGCATCCAAATCGATACCTTCTTGAATCAGTTCAAGCATTCGCAATGTCGCATATATTGCATCATCGTAGCCAAAATAACGATCGGCGAAAAAAACATGTCCACTAACTTCACATGCCAAATCAGCATGGAGTTCTTTCATTTTGACTTTTAGATTTGAGTGCCCCGTTTTGTACATCACGGCTGTCGCTCCGCGTTCACGCAATATGTCATACATTACTTGTGAACATTTCACTTCACCGATAATGGTAGGATTCTTCATCTTAAGAGCAAACAAGATCGCCATCATGTCCCCTTTTATGTTGTTGTTAGGGGTCAATACTGCAATGCGATCCGCATCTCCGTCATAGGCAAAAGCGATATCACCCTCACCCGCCAAAAGTTTTTTAATGTCTTCGAGATTATGTTCCTCGCTCGGATCGGGGTGGTGGTTCGGAAAAGTTCCGTCAGGATCGACATACATCCCTTTGCTCTTCAGATCAAGTGCGTTAAAAATATCCTCAATTGCTAATCCTGCAACACCGTTACCGCAGTCATATACAATCCGTTCTTTCATTCCGCGTAAATGTCCGAATGATTCGACCATAAAAGTTTTGTACCGACTTAGGGCATCAATTTCTATTACTTGACGCTCAACCCTCGGAGGAAAAGGCAATGCCTCGATTGTCCGCCCAAGTGCGTAAATCGATTCACCGAAAAAAGGGGCTTTATTGATCGTAATTTTAAATCCGTTATATTCACTCGGGTTGTGCGAACCGGTAATCATCACCGAAGCACACGGGGTTATCCCCTCAAAACTTTGGTAATTGCAAAAATAGTTAACCGGAGTCGGAACCATTCCCATCCCCAGTACTTTCATCCCCCCTGAATTGAGTCCGTTGGTTAAGTAATCAAAAAGAATCGGTGAATGTGACCGTGCATCGTATCCGACAGCAACGTATTCACCGTACTCTTTCATCTCTTTCGCTAAGGCATACCCCAAACGGGTAATTGTTTCTTCGTTTAACTCTTTCTCATAAATCCCGCGGATATCATATTCACGATAAATAGACATAAAACCCTTTCGTTTAAACAATAACCGATTATACAATGCGAACAGTAAAAGAGTATATTATGGGGCGAAAGGCCCCGTAGAAGAATAGTAAAGAAGTGTTACAAAAGTGTTAAATGGCGCGTTTAAATTCAGGATACGCTTCAAGTCCGCATTCGCTGACATCGAGCCCTTGCTGCTGTTCTTCATCGGTTGCACGGAAAGGAAAGACTTTATTAATAAGATAGATAATGACAAAAGAGACGGTGAATACAAAAATTGCAATTTCAGCCACCCCTTTAAGTTGATTCATAAAGGTGATATTTTTCACCGCATTACTCGCAAAAATTCCTACTGCAAGTGTTCCCCAAATACCATTGACTAAATGTACTGACAATGCCCCAACCGGATCATCAATGCGCACCTTATCAAATAAAGGAATGGCAAGAACAACCAAAAGACCTCCGATAAATCCTACCGCCAATGCATCATATAGAGTAAATAAATGTGCACCGGCCGTAACAGCAACCAACCCGCCAAGTGCCCCATTGAGAATCATCGTAATATCAAAAAGTTTATAGCGGGCATATATCATAATACCCGCTGAAATTGCCCCTGCAAGACCGGCAACATTAGTATTAAAAATTGTCAGCGCTACGCTATCAGCAGCCTCTTTCGTTGCTATCGATCCAACGGAACCGCCGTTAAATCCGAACCATCCGATCCACAACAGCATCGCTCCTAAAACAACCAAAGGTATATTTGAAGCCGGGATAACACGCATTTGATCACCAACGTAACGGCCTTTACGAGACCCAATCACCAAAATCGCCGCAAGTAATGCCCATCCACCGGTAGAGTGGATAACAGTAGAACCGGCCAAATCAACCATATTAATATCAAACAGTGTATCTTTAAGCCAATCACTTCCCCAACTGATATTCACTGCTGTAGGATAGATCAGTGCACCCATGATTACCGTAAACAGTGTAAGAGGAAGCAATCTGGCTCGCTCTCCCACCCCACCGCTCATAATGTTGATCGCTTTACCGACAAACGCCATTTGAAACATAAAAAAAGCCCATTTACTCATGGTAGTCGTTTCAGCATCACCAAATGCCAAATGAAATCCGATCAAAATAAATGCCATTGATGCAACTGCATAGATCATTACATTGACGGTCAAAACGCTTGAAACGTTCTTTGTACGAACCAAACCTGCCTCGAGCATCGCAAAACCGGGAACCATTAAAATAATCAAAGTGATTGAAAAAAGAGTAAAGAGAGTATCGATAACGTAGGCAGTATCCACGCAACACCTTTAATTTGAGATAAAGGTGTGCATTATATATCCAAACAAATGGATTTAAGAAGAAGAAGTGATTAAAATTTAATCAAATGATTAAATTGCTTCAATATCGGTTTCACCCGTACGGATACGGACGATTTTACTGATTTCGCTGACGAAGATTTTGCCGTCACCGATTTTACCGGTACGAGCTGATTCAACTACCGTGTTAACCACTTGGTCAACCATTGCATCATCAACAACCATTTCCATTTTGATCTTCGGAAGAAAGTCAACGACATACTCAGCACCGCGATATAACTCGCTGTGCCCTTTTTGTCGTCCGTAACCTTTTACTTCACTTACTGTCATGCCCGTAATACCGATTTCGGCAAGAGCGTCTTTTACATCTTCGAGTTTAAATGGTTTAATAACCGCTTCAATTTTTTTCATTGTTCATTCCTTCTTATAGGTTAAATCCACGTTCACCGTGTACTGATTCATCCAAACCTTGGCTCTCTTGTTCTTCGTTAACACGTGAACCGCCAGTTAATGCCATTGCGATAAAGTAAACGATGACCGTACCGATCAATGTAAACACTCCTACAACAAGGACCGACTGAAGTTGAACCATGACTTGTCCCATACGGTCATCTGATGCTTTAAGCGGACCGTCCCATAATAATGCTTTATCGTTAAGAGCGAAGATACCGGTAGCAATCGCACCCCAAAGACCTGCAAGGAAGTGAACTCCGAATGCATCCAAAGAATCGTCGTAACCCAATTTTTTCTTAAGAGCCGTTACACCGAAGAAAGCGATCAATGCACCCATGATTCCGATGATAAATGCACCGGATACTCCAACGAATCCCGCAGCAGGCGTAATCGCAACCAAACCAGCGATAGCACCGGAAGCAGCACCTAGCAATGTCGGTTTTTTGAACACTGCATACTCAATTGCGATCCATGTCAATGTTGCAACAGCTGCAGCAATCGTTGTAGTCAAGAAAGCAACACCAGCGATAGCGTTTGCACCGAATGCAGAACCGCCGTTGAATCCATACCAACCAAACCATAGCAAACCAGCACCGGCAGCAGTCAAGATAACACTTGCAGGTTTCATCGCAGTTTTAGGATAACCTGAACGTTTACCAAGCAATAATGCAAGAACAAGACCAGCCAAACCACCGTTCATATGGACAACCGTACCACCGGCAAAGTCAAGTGTACCTAGGTTGAAAAGGTAACCTCCACCCCATACCATGTGCGTAATCGGAGCATAAACAACGACTGTCCAGATTGCCGCAAAAACCATCCAAGTTGAAAATTTCATACGTTCAATAACCGAACCCGCAGCAATTGCGATCGTAATGGCCGCAAATGTCCCTTGGAAGACAACGAAAACGTATTTTGGATAAAGCTGACCGAGATCAACACTTGCAAATTCAGTCCAGCTGATACCGCTAAGCATTACATTGCCGAATCCACCGATGACTTGATTCATCGAACCGTCCATTGTACCAAAAGCAACCGAATAACCAGCAACTACCCATGCAACAAAACCGACTGCAAATGCACCGAATACCATAGCGTATGTATTAAGAACGTTTTTCGCTCTTGTCATACCGCCGTAGAACAGTGCCAAACCGATTGGCGTCATCAACATAACCAATGCTGTCGACATCATCATCCATGCTGTATCACCAGAGTTGAGTACCGGTTCCGCAGCTGCAGCAACAGCAGTTGCGTTTGCATCATCAGCAAATGCCGATACGCCCAATAGCGATAAAGCTAAAAGCCACTTTTTCATTTTTTCTCCTTATGTTTGGACTTTTTAATCGGTCCGTATTAACGTAAATGTCAGGTACCATTGTACAGAGTAATTTAAAAGCAATAGCGCAAATTATTGATTAAATTTTAATCAGTTTTAGAGATGAATTAAAAAACATATGATTTTTTATCTATAAGGAAAGAGAATAAGTCTTTATTAAACGAATGAGTGATAATTTAGATCTTGCAATGAACACGATCTCATTGCAAGAAGATTGATTTGCAGATTAAATCGCGTCGCTATCTGTTTCACCCGTACGGATACGGATGATTTTGTTGATATCGCTGATAAAGATTTTACCGTCACCGATTTTGCCGGTACGTGCCGCTTCAACCACTGCATTGACAACTTGATCCACCATCGCATCATCCACTACCATTTCCATTTTGATCTTCGGAAGAAAGTCAACAACATACTCGGCACCGCGATACAATTCACTGTGCCCTTTTTGTCGACCGTATCCTTTTACTTCACTTACCGTCATTCCGGTAATCCCGATCTCCGCCAATGCGTCTTTTACTTCTTCGAGTTTAAAAGGTTTGATAACCGCTTCAATTTTTTTCATTATAGTATATGCTCCATCGAATAGTCTATGATAATTGTAACCTTATTTAACTAATTTAGCAAATCAAAGCGCTTTTTAGATTTTAAGGCTCATTCGGTTATAATCAGCCATATTATCTTCACTTTTGGGGACCGCATGAACGATCTGCTAGACAACAGCGAAATAAATGACATTAATATAGAAGACACACTCAAGAGCAGTTATCTTGATTACTCGATGAGTGTTATCATCGGGCGTGCCCTTCCAGACGTCCGAGACGGTCTTAAGCCGGTACATAGACGTATTTTATATGCCATGGACAAACTTAGCCTTTCCGCAGGTGCTAAATATAAAAAATCAGCCCGTATCGTCGGGGATGTCATCGGACAGTATCACCCGCACGGTGACACTTCCGTTTACGATGCACTGGTTCGTATGGCGCAACCATTCGCAATGCGTGCACCACTGGTAGACGGACAAGGGAACTTCGGTTCAGTCGATGGAGACAGCGCTGCGGCTATGCGTTACACCGAAGCGAGAATGACACGTTATGCGGGAGAACTTCTCAAAGATCTTGAAAAAGATACCGTTGATATGATTGAAAACTACGACGGCACAACCTTCGAGCCTGAAGTCCTTCCGACACGTGTACCGAACCTTATCATTAATGGTTCATCCGGTATTGCCGTCGGTATGGCAACGAATATCCCTCCACATAATCCAAATGAAGTTTTAAGTGCACTGGTTCATCTTATGGATAATCCCAATGCATCGCTTATCGAGATTATGCAATTTATCAAAGCTCCCGATTTTCCTACGGGAGGAACCATTTACGGTAAAAAAGGGATTTTAGACGCATATGAAACCGGTCGCGGACGCATCCGTATCCGTGCCAAAACCCATATCGAGAAAAAATCGAATAAAGACGTTATCGTTATCGATGAACTTCCGTATCAAGTCAACAAAGCACGCTTGATCGAAACCATCGCCGATTTGGTTAAAGACAAATTCATCGAAGGTATCTCTGAGATCCGTGACGAATCCGACCGTGAAGGTATCCGTGTCGTTATCGAGCTTAAACGTGATGCGATGAGTGAAATCGTCCTTAACAACCTTTATAAATCGACCAATATGGAGACAACGTTCGGGATCATCATGCTCTCGGTCTTCAACCAAGAGCCGCGTGTCTTCACCCTATTGGAGATGTTGGGGCACTTTATTAATCACCGTAAAACAGTTATTATCCGTCGTACTATTTTCGATCTCGAAAAAGCAAAAGCCCGTGCACATATCTTGGAAGGTTTGAAAAAAGCCCTCGATCATATCGAAGCGATCATCAAACTGATCCGTGCAAGCAATGACGGTGAAGCGGCTAAAAATGGCTTGATCTCAGAGTTTGGATTTTCACCGATCCAAGCTCAAGCGATTTTGGATATGCGTCTCCAACGCCTTACAGGCTTGGAACGTGATAAAATCGAAAATGAACTCAAAGAGATTTTGGCACACATCGAATACCTTGAAAGTATTCTACGCAGCGAAGAGGTTCTCAAAGATATTATCAAAGGGGAGTTTGTTGAGCTTGTCGAGCAATATAATATCCCTCGTGTTACCGATATCGAAGACAACTACGATGATATCAACATCGAAGATTTGATTCCGAACGAGCCTATGGTTGTTACAATCAGCCACCGCGGATACATCAAACGTGTTCCTCTCGTTGCATACGAGAAACAAATCCGTGGTGGTAAAGGTAAAATTGCCGTTACCACCTACGATGATGACTTTATCGAAAAATTCTATACCTGTAACACCCATGATACCTTGATGTTTGTCACCGATCGCGGACAACTTCACTGGCTCAAAGTGTATAAAATACCGGAAGGGTCACGTACAGCCAAAGGGAAAGCGGTTGTTAACCTTATCAACCTTGAAGCGGATGAAAAAATTCGTTCAATCATTCCTACAACCGATTTTGATGAGAGTAAATCTCTCGTCTTCTTTACTCAAAACGGTATCGTCAAACGTACTGCATTGAGTGAATTCTCTAATGTACGAAGCAACGGTGTCCGAGCTATCGTTCTGGATGATGATGATGCACTGATCACGGCGCACATTGCAAATGAAGAGACCAAATATCTCTTTATCGTGACTAAATACGCACAATGTATTAAATTCGAAATCGAAAAAACCCGTGATCAGGGACGCAGTACCCGCGGTGTTCGCGGTATCAAGTTTAAAATAGACGGTGACGTCGTTGTCGATGCCAATATCATTAAAAGCGATGAAGAAGAGATTCTCATGGTCAGTGAAAAAGGAATCGGAAAACGAACCACTGCGGAAGAGTACCGTCTCACAAACCGTGCCGGTTCAGGTGTTATCGCTATGAAACTCAACCAAAAAACCGGAACTACGGTTGTTGGGTGTCTGATGGTTGATGAGAGTATGGATATGATGGCCCTCACCAAAGCAGGCAAAATGATTCGTGTCGATATGCAAACGATTGCCAAATCGGGACGTAATACCAGCGGTGTGTACATTATCAAAGGTGATGATGTCGCGAGTATCTCACGTTGTCCGAAAAAAGATGAAGAGGAAGAAGAATCCGAAGGATCGGCAGAGGGAACCCTAGAGTTGGAATAGTATTTGCTATTCATTAGCAACTATTCCAAACCCCTTCAAGGAACCAGAATGAGACTATCTGCTGCTCTCGCCCTTTTGCTCAGTGTAACTGCACTGCAAGCGGGTATTTTTTCGAGTGATGAATCCTCTGAACAAAAAGTCAAATGTGTCTACAGCGGCACCGATGGCAATTGTGTTGAACCGATTTTACGATCGCAAAATGAGCTTGTTATCACCGTCACAGGTCAAGGCGTTGCCCCATCCGTCACATCCTCTCCTGCCCAAGCGTATGCACTCGCTAAACGTGCCGCAATGGTGGATGGATACCGTCTCATCGCAGAACGGGTCAAAGGGGTACAGGTCGAAGGCCAAGACACCATCAAAAATATGATGCTGCAACAATCCAGTACCAAAACATCGGTCGAAGCGATCGTTCGCGGAGCCAATATTCTCAATACCACATTCAAAGAGGGCCTGTGCGAAGTCGAAATGGAAATCGCCCTTTCGTATTCACGAGTCTTACACTAATCTCGATCCTCTCTTACGGAGCCGAAAACTATTATATAGGATATCGGCTCACCACTAAAAATGCTCAGCCTATTGAAGAGACTTTTTCCCTCTCCAAAGCAATGCAGCCCTGTCCTAAAAATCACGGATCTGCATTATCGCTTCAACGCCATGACGATGAATCTCTTGAAATGGTTCTAAACCGTGATCGAACCCTCTTTTTAGAGTATGCCGCTTCACAGGATTTTCGTCTCAAAAGCGATGAAACCCTCACCTCTACCCAACTTAAAAGCATTCAAACCCTCACCCTTCCGACACAATGTTATGCAGTCGAGTTTAATGGAGACTTGGTTACAATCACCCTACTCAAATAAGGGGGGCGAATGAAAATAGCCATTGTCGAAGATGATATCAATATGCGTAAATCACTGGAGATCGCGATGGGCGATTATGCTAAATACGATGTTCATACCTTTAAAAGCCCTCGAGATGCCCTTAAAAAACTAGACGATTCTTTCGATCTGATCATCAGCGATATCAATATGCCTGGTATGGATGGGATTGAGTTCGTTAAAACACTCGGAGGCAAATACGAGGTAATTATTATCACAGGCAATGCAACCCTCACCCGCGCTATCGAATCTATCCAACTGGGTGTTAAAGATTTTCTCCTCAAGCCTTTCGAAATTGAAACCCTGATTACAGCGATTGAACGCAGTATGACTGTGAGTAAAAAAACACCCAAAGATTCATCACTGCCTACTCCAACCAATAGCACCTTTTTAGGCAGTTCTCCTGCATTAGACAAACTTCTCAGCCGTATTGCCAAAGCCGCAACCACCGATGCCAGCATTATGCTGCTCGGAGAGAGCGGTGTCGGAAAAGAACTCTTTGCCCGTCACATTCATGAAAGTTCATCCCGTGCTTCCAAACCTTTTGTCGCGATCAATATGGCAGCAATCCCGGACAATCTAATAGAGAGTGAACTGTTCGGTTTTGAAAAAGGTTCCTTTACCGACGCATGCGAAAGCAAAGCAGGACAATTCGAACTGGCCGAAGGCGGAACCCTTTTTCTCGATGAAATCGCCGAAATGCCCTACCCTCTCCAAGCTAAACTGTTACGCGTTTTGCAAGAGCGCGAAATTCGCCGTTTGGGTGCTTCCAAAAACACCAAAATCGATGTCCGAATTATCACGGCAACCAATGCCGATCTTCATACCAAAATTACCGAAGGGAAATTTCGCGAAGATCTCTATTACCGTCTAAACACTATCCCCTTGCATATTCCTCCGCTACGCGAACGGCGCGAAGAGATACTCTCCATCGCCGAATCGGTACTCATCCAAAACTGTGCCCAATACGGGTTTGAGACCAAATCATTTACACTCAGTGCCCGTAATGCATTGGAACAATACAACTGGCCCGGAAATATCCGTGAACTTATCTCAGTTGTCGAACGTTCTGCTATTTTGAGCGACGGAGCTATAATCGATACCGAAGACCTTTTTTTAGAAGCACGGGGATTGGGGAGGATATAAAGCTTGCCTCTCTTCAGAGCCAGAATAATTTCAATCCCCTACAAGCCTTCATTCGATATAATCGCGTAAAAATATTTACGGGTGACTTCTATTCATCCCCAAGGAAAGCTTCCTATGAAACGTTATAACGTTGCTATCGTCGGTGCCACCGGTGCTGTCGGAGAAGAAATTTTACGCATTTTCGAAGAGATCGATTTTCCTCTTGCCAAACTTGTCCCTTTGGCCAGTGCACGCAGTGCAGGAAGTACCGTTACATTCAATGATAAAGAACTCGTAATTAAAGAGTTGACACCAACCGTATTTGATGAAGAAGCCATTGAAATCGCTCTTTTCAGTGCCGGCGGCAGTGTATCGGCAGAATTTGCCCCTTATGCCGCTGCGGCAGGTGCAGTCGTCATCGATAATACCAGTCATTTCCGTATGTATGAGGACGTCCCTCTTGTCGTTCCTGAAGTCAATCCTGAAGACATCGCACAATGGCGCAACCGCGGAATCATTGCAAACCCGAACTGTTCTACCATCCAAATGGTTCAAGCACTCAAACCTCTCGATGATGCATACGATCTGCAACGTATCGATGTCAGCACCTACCAAGCTACCTCAGGTGCAGGTAAAACAGCTATGGAAGAGTTAGTTGAACAAATGCAGGCCTTTTTTGCATTTAAACTCGATAGTGTGGAACCTAAAAAATTCCCTCACCGAATCGCCTTAAATGCTATTCCGCAAATCGATTCATTCACCGATAACGGCTATACCAAAGAAGAGCTCAAAATGGTGAATGAGACCCAAAAAATCATGCACAAAGAGATCGAAGTGAGTGCAACCTGTGTCCGTATCCCGACATTGCGCGGTCATGCCGAAACACTGACTCTTACGTTTGACGGTGCGGTTGATGCTAATGAAGCACGAGAGCTTTTACGAAAAGCTCCAAATATCATTATTATGGACACTCCGGAAGAGAGTATTTATCCAATGCCGTCACTGTGTATGGATCAAAATGAGACATTCGTAGGACGTATCCGCAATGATATCTATCGAGAAAATGTACTGCACATGTGGGTTGTAGCCGATAATCTACGTGTCGGAGCTGCCACAAATGCCGTTCGAATCGCCCAAAAATGGGTAGAAATGCAAGGAGAATAATCATGAATTTGATCGAAAAAATATTTGAACACGGACTTTGGAACTCACGTTTCATCATCGTCTTAGCGGTAATTTTCGGTCTTGTCGGGGCAGTTTTACTCTTTGCGATTGCCAGTATTGATATCTTCCAAACTGCCGGATACGTTATCAATACCTATGCAACCCATGCGCATCCGGAACACTTTCACGAAGAAATTGTCGGCGGTATTATCGGTGCGGTTGATTTATATCTCATCGGTGTCGTTATGATCATCTTCTCTTTCGGTCTGTATGAACTCTTTATCTCTGATATTGATCCGGCAAAAGACGAAGATGGGAAAGAAAATCAACTTTTGGCGGTTCACTCTCTGGATCAACTCAAAGACAAGATTTCAAAAGTCATCGTGATGGTTCTTGTCGTCGGTTTTTTCCAAAAAGTAGGACATACCGTATTTACTGGTGCGTTAGAACTATTTTATCTTGCACTCTCGATCACGGCCGTTGCCGTCGGTCTTTATTTTCTTAGCAAAGTAGGTCATCATGAGTAAGATTTTCGTAGATGCGTGTTTCGGGAAAGAGACACCTTATACCCCTGTATGGATGATGCGTCAAGCAGGACGTTATCTTCCGGAATACATGGAAGTTCGCAAACGTGCCGGAAACTTTTTAAACCTTTGTCATGCACCTGATATGGCAGCGGAAGTAACCATCCAACCTGTAGATATAGTCGGAGTGGATGCGGCGATTTTGTTCAGCGATATTCTGGTCGTTCCGAACGAAATGGGGATGAAACTCGATTTCATCAAAGGGGAAGGTCCTGTTTTTGAAAACCCTGTTGCAACGGAAGAAGATTTAGATGCACTTATCGGTGGAGATGAAGCGGCATCTAAACTCACCTATGTCTACGACACCATCAAAATTTTAAGAGCGCAGCTCGATGCACGTGATGACAACAAAGCTCTTATCGGATTTACCGGTGCACCATGGACACTGGTAACCTACATGATCGAGGGGCAAGGGACAAAGACGTACAACATTTGTAAAAAAATGATGTATTCAAACCCTGAACTTCTCCATAAAATCCTCCGTAAAGTGACCGAAGTGGTTAAACTTTACATGGAAAAACAGATTCAGTCAGGTATCGATGTCGTACAAATCTTCGACAGCTGGGCTGCTGCAATCGAACCGAGTAAATACGATGAGTTCTCATGGAGCTACATGGTGGAAATCGCGGAGTATTTAAAAGAAAAATATCCGCATGTTCCGGTTATTATGTTCCCGAAAGGGATCCCGGCATTTTTGGACAAAGTGTACGGAAACTTCGATGTGTTCGGAGTCGACTGGAGTACCCCTATGGCGTTAGCCAAAGAAAAACTCGGGGATCGTTACGTTCTCCAAGGAAATATGGAGCCATGCCGTTTGTACTCAAAAGAACAAACAACCGCGTGCGTCGAAGCAATCCAAGAGATCATGGGCGGCAAACGTCATATATTCAATCTCGGTCACGGAATTCTCCCGGATGTACCTGTTGAAAATGCTCAGCATTTTGTCTCTGAATGCCAACGTGTGAGCAAAAAAGCCTGATTATGTCTACCATATTCGGACCTGTGCATTCACGCCGTTTCGGCGTTTCGCTCGGGATCGATCTCTCGTCTAGGGTTAAACAATGCAATTTTGACTGTCTCTACTGCGAACTTGCCCCTGCACCCGCAATGATACATCAGCATACCATCACTCCCGTAGAAGCCGTTATTGCGGATTTAAAAGAAGCTCTGGCCAAACACCCCTCTATTGATGTCATAACGATCACTGCAAACGGCGAGCCGACCATGTATCCCTATTTAAATACACTGATCGAACAAATCGACACGATCAAAGGGAACATTCAAACCCTGATTCTCTCTAACAGTGCCTGCCTGAACGATGAGAAAGTTTTCAATTCTCTTTTAAATCTGGATCAAGTTAAACTTTCGCTCGATGCGGCAACTCCCGAAACATTCAAAAAAATCGACCGTCCGGCTGAAGGGATCGAGATTGGTGAGATCATCGCAAGTATCACACGATTTTCTCATGTATTTAAAGGAAAGCTTTTTTTGGAAATATTGTTCGTCAAAGGGATCAATGATTCCCTCAGTGAAATAGAAGCGCTTAATAGTGCTTTACTCGGGATTCACTGTGAACGTATCGATATCGGCACGATCGATCGTCCTCCGGCATATGCAGTTCAAGGATTGCGTTTTGAGGAGCTGTATGCTCTCTCGCACCATTTTGATCCGACACTTCCGATTCATATCGTTTCACGTACCCATGCACAAGCAACTCCGAGCAGTTACAGCGATAGCGATATCCTATCAACACTCGATAAGCGTCCGCTCACCCGTGATGATATCGATGCCCTCTTTGATTCTGAATCTAAAGAACGCTTCCAAATTCTCCTGAATCAGGGGAAAATTCTCCAAATCGAACGTTCAAACGTAATCTTTTTCACTCCAAGTGAAAATATAAACCGAAAACGCTCTAAATAACCCCGTTTTTATTGACAATTTAGCCTTCATAACGTATAATTACGCCCTCATAAACATTCCGGATTAGCTCAGCGGTAGAGTAGGTGACTGTTAATCACTTGGTCGCTGGTTCGAATCCAGCATTCGGAGCCATTTTATGATACTTCTATTTTTCTGTTCCGGATTAGCTCAGCGGTAGAGTAGGTGACTGTTAATCACTTGGTCGCTGGTTCGAATCCAGCATTCGGAGCCACTTTTTTTAGCAAAAACCCCTATCTTCTTGGGATTTTATGCACTACTTTTTTTATTCTTTTACTGTTTTTAACTTTTTAAATTCTGATACATCAATTCCAGTAAATTGGCCAATTCTTCTTTTTGCTTTTTATTAACCCCATTTAACGCTTTATCCATAACATTCTCACCCATTTGAATCAGAACATTTCTAAGCTTCTCTCCTTCCGGAGTTATTTTAATAATATAGGCTCGTCTATCGTTCTCTTTCGGTACACGTTTTACAAGCCCTTTTGCCTCCAGTTTATCCAGCATCAGAGTAAGGTTGGATTGTTCAAAATAGGTGTCTTGGGCTAACTCTTTCTGTGTACAGTCATCTTTTTCGCTTAATCGGATTAAAATCACGCGATGGGCATAAGAAAGGTCATATGGTTTGAGTACGTTTTCAAACTCTTTTTTGAGTACGTTTCTCACCTTTGCTATGAGAAACACGATTGACTTATCCGATTCAAAACCCATAAAAATCCTTTTTGCCCTTATATTCGATTTGTCTCCGCATCATAATGATCACATTCATAACCCCTGAACCCTTCTACCATTCGGACGATATTTTTTATCGGTGTCGGATTAAATAAACGACGAATATGATGATTATTCACACAATCTTCACATCTCGGTATAACACATTGGATAGCATCGCTAACGACCAAAATAGACTGATCAGGACTTATCTGAAGAATATGATCGATACATTGTTGGCCGTTTTCGATATTGTGATCAATAATGACAACATCATATTTCCCTTTTTGATAGGTGATAAAAACTTCACCCAGTGTAGAAGCAGTATCAACTGTTCCCTTTATCGCTTCTTCTAACAACATTTTCCGGGTTTGAAGCTGAAAGCCGCTTCGATCTATCATTAATAATTTCATGTTGTTATTATTGCGAAAGAACCGTTAAAGTTGATTAAACCGATCTACAATCTTCTTTGACTATAATTACTTTAAATATGAGTTTAGCGGAGGCAGTATGAAAGGGATTATTTTAGCGGGTGGTTCAGGAACTCGACTTTATCCGATCACTAAGTCAATTAGTAAACAGCTTTTACCAATCTATGACAAACCCATGATTTTCTATCCTCTATCTGTTCTGATGCTGGCTGGAATACAAGAAATATTAATTATTTCTACACCCCAAGACATCGGTAAGTTTGAAGAGATGCTTGGAGATGGTAGTTTATGGGGATTAAAACTAAGCTATAAAATTCAACCTTCTCCCGACGGATTGGCCCAAGCATTTATACTTGGTGAAAACTTTATCGGTAATGACACTGTATGTCTGATTCTCGGTGACAATATTTTCTACGGACAAGGCTTTTCTCCTTTACTAAGAGAATGTGCCAATCTAACAAACGGAGCAGTAATTTTCGGCTATCAAGTCAAAGATCCTTCAAGATTCGGCGTTGTAGAATTTGATGAAAACCGTAAAGCAATATCAATTGAGGAAAAACCTTCTAAACCCAAATCAAATTTTGCCGTTACAGGGCTTTATTTTTATGATAATCAAGTTATTGAAATTGCTAAGAATGTTAAGCCATCAAATCGTGGAGAATTGGAAATTACATCTATCAATGAAGAATACCTCAAGAAAGGAGAGCTTAGGGTTGAACTTTTAGGTCGTGGATTTGCATGGCTTGATACAGGAACTCATGATTCTCTACTTGATGCAGGTCAATTTGTCCAAACGATTGAACATCGTCAAGGATATAAAATTGCATGCTTGGAAGAAATTGCCTATAATCAAAAGTGGATTACCAAAGAAGAGGTACTTGAAATAGCAAAACCGCTTAGTAAAAATGGGTACGGTGAATACTTAAAAGCATTGGTCAATGAATGAATACTATCTTAGTTACAGGATGTGCCGGATTTATCGGGAGTAATTTTGTTCCTTATTTTCTTCGGAAATATCCTGAAATCCAACTTATCAATCTTGACCTGCTTACCTATGCCGGAGATATAACTAATCTTTCAGAAATCGAAGGCAATGAGCGCCATATCTTTGTTCAAGGGGATATATGTGATCGAACTTTGGTTGAATCTCTTTTCACACAGTATGACATTCGTGGTGTAATTCACTTCGCCGCAGAAAGTCATGTTGATAACTCGATCAAAAATCCCGGTGTATTTATCCAAACAAATGTCAATGGCACCTTTACCTTAATCGATGTCGCTTACAGATTTTGGATGGAAAAACCATTCATTTACAAACATGGGTATGAAGGATGCCGTTTTCATCATATTAGTACCGATGAAGTATATGGAACGCTCGGAGAAACGGGCTATTTTAACGAAGAGACTCCCTATGCACCCAATTCACCTTACAGTGCGAGCAAAGCGGGAAGCGATATGATCGTTCGTAGCTATCACCATACATATGGAATGAATACGGTCATTACTAACTGCTCCAATAATTATGGTCCAAAACAGCATGATGAAAAACTAATCCCGACTATTATTCGTAAAGCTCTTTCCGGAGAAAATATCCCTATCTATGGTGACGGTAAAAATATCCGTGATTGGCTTTATGTCCTGGACCATTGTAAAGGAATCGATCTGGTCTTTCACACTGGAAGAAACGGAGAGGTCTATAATATCGGAGGACGGAATGAGCATAATAACAATCAAATCGCCGAACGAATCTGTATATTGCTGGATACTCTAAAACCTAGAACAGATGGTGAAAGCTATAAACAGCAGATCACCTACGTCCAAGATCGTGCCGGACATGATCGACGTTATGCCATTGATGCGACCAAAATCGAGACAGAACTGGGATGGAAAGCAGATGAGAATTTCGATTCGGGTATCATTAAAACTATCCAATGGTATTTTGGAAAATATACATGAATCCAATAAACATACCTTTTATTTCACTTATCTGCCCTTGCTATAATGAACAAGAGGTTATCGGTTATTTTCTCTCCTCTGTTACCCCTATTTTAGAGTCGTTCAAAAAACCGTATGAGATTATCTTTATCAATGACGGCAGTCGGGACAATACCTTTAATGTTCTCCTGGATGCAAAAAGGGATTATCCCAATATCCGTATAATCAATCTCTCCCGAAATTTCGGTAAAGAAGCGGCGATGACCGCCGGAGTCGATGTGTGCCAAGGTGAAGTTGTCATTCCCATCGATGTCGATCTCCAAGACCCTCCCGAATTGATCAAAGATTTTATCCGAGAATATGAAAACGGCTACGATGTCGTGGTGGCAAGAAGGGTTGATCGGACGTCTGATTCTTTGGCTAAAAAACTGAGTGCGTCATATTTCTATAAACTGCACAATAAGATCTCACACGTTAGCATCCCAGATAATGTCGGCGACTATCGGCTGATGAGTCGAAAAGTAGTCAAAGAGCTTCAAAAACTCCCCGAGAACCAACGTTTTATGAAAGGGCTATTCGCATGGGTCGGATTTAAAACAGCGGTTGTCGAATACGTACGTCCGCCGCGCAAAGCCGGCAACACCAGTTTTAATGGTTGGAAGCTATGGAATTTTGCACTGGACGGTATCACCAGTTTTAGTACCGTTCCTTTGAGAATTTGGCTCTATATGGGAATGATTATCGCCTTTTTGGCATTTATCTATGGCAGTGTCATCATCGTCAAAACCCTAATTTACGGAATCGACAGCCCGGGATATGCCTCTCTTATCACCATTATCTTATTTATCGGCGGTATCCAGCTCATGGGTATCGGAATTTTGGGAGAATACATCGGGCGTATTTATATGGAGTCCAAACGCAGACCGGCATACATTATCGAAAATGAATATTAACGCGATGATTACAAAACTCTATCACAGCAAACTGATCCGTTATGCAGTGATAGGAGGAACTTCAACGCTGATCCATCTAAGCATCGCTTTTCTATGGCTCTATGCTGTTAACAAATCGTTCTTTTTTGCCAATGCTGCCGGATTTTGCGTTGCATATCTATTTTCCTATACGGTGCAATCACGGTATGTTTTTCTCCATCCCCTCTCCCTCCCAAAAGCATTTCGCTATTTTCTAGTTCAATTCGGAGCCCTTTTAGTCTCATTGTTTCTTTCTGATATGCTAGTTGGGTATAATAGTTATATAAAGACGCTCATCGTTGTTATACTGTTGCCATTGATAACATTTGTTATACATAAACTTTGGACGTTTCGTCGTCATTAAAGGAGACTTTTGCAGCCTAATATCCTTGAAAAAAACTTCACGTTTCTCTTTACTCTCGGATTACTAATTGGCTTATTTTTTTCCTTCCTTTACGCAGATCATCAGATACTGATGGGGGATCATTTTCAGATGCTCCAGAAAGGCTATCTCGGAGCCAAAAACGGTATATGGATGGGGTATGGGAATGCTGCCAGTGTCGTCGGAAATGTCCCCGGTACCCTCTCAGCATTGGTTATCGGCGTCCCTCTCATGGTATGGGATTCGCCATGGGCACCTATGGTATTTCTAATCACACTGCATTTGATCTCTTTTCTCCTCTTTGACTCTGTCATCAAACATATTTTTAACCCTACGATCCGTCTGGTGTTTTTACTTCTGTATTGGCTCAATCCATGGTTTTTATATGAAAGTATGCTCTATAATCCTTCGTATCTTTTCGTCTTTAGCGCTTTGCATTTTTGGTCGGCATATCACATGCGCGAAAATAAATCATTCGGCTATACCTTTATCCATGTTCTTTCGATAGCGATGGCGATGCAGCTGCATTATTCGTGGATTATCCTCGCACTGATTTCTTTCTATCTTTTCCTACGAGGTGTTATCAAAGTCAACTGGTTTGCGATTCTAAGTGCCCTGATTGTCACCGTAGCATCATTGATCCCCTATTTTCATGATTATCTCTCCCACCCCGAAATCCGACAAAATCCCGGAAACAAAGACGGAGCACGCTATATCGGATGGGGACTTGTGCACGTTTATCCCATCTTAAAGGCTATCCTCTACTGGTTCCGATATGCTTCATTCTTCTTTAGTAACAAAGAGATTCTCGGCACTACGTTCGATTGGATTTCGACTTCTGTACAAATACAAAAAGCGACAGTATTCTCCTACAGAGCGATCGTTGATATTATCGGTGTCATAACCGTTTGGATAGCCTTAAAAGCAAACGGCTATAGCTGGAAAAGCATTAAGCCTATCGCTTTTTCACGATCTGTACCTCCCTCACCGCTGCAGTGGCTACTGCTTTACAGTGTCGGTGCCTTTATCGCCATTATTATCAGTGCTGGGCTCTCACCGATCGTATTTAGTCACTGGCATCTGATTATCGCATTTGGATTTGCATTATTCCCGATTTTGGTTTTTGTCGATCACTACCGTCAAAATAATACCCAACGGTTTTTGGTGTACCTCCTCGCGACTTTTATTTATTTCGGGTGTGTCAATCTGATCGCGGCAAATGACGGTGAAAAGTTTTCTCGAAAAGTAAACTATCAAACCCAAACGATTGAATACATTCAAACACAATTGAGGTATTAAGTGCAAAAAGAATTTTTATTACTGGAAGAAGTGATAAAAGAAAAATCCAAAGATGGACCAGTTTATTATATAGCCAACCCCGGAAATTACGGAGACTCCCTGATACGCTATGCGACGCTAAAATTTTTTCGTGACATCGGTTTGAATTTTACAGAATTAAAATCATTCAAAATGAAAAAGCGTGAATGGTGGCCTACCCTATTCCAATCCAATGCCACATTAATATTTGGCGGTGGCGGAGCATGGTGCAATTTATGGAATCATGAAAAGTTAGTAAAAAAGATAAGCAAACGTTTTAGACATGTCATTGTTTTGCCCTCTACTTATGAAATAACTCCCTCCATTTCCAACGCAACGTTTTTTTGCCGTGGTAAGTTTGAGAGTAAAGAGTACCTCCCGGAAGCTTTGTTTTGCCATGATATGGCATTCTATCTAGGGAACATCTCAGCACCTGAGGGAAACGGAACCGGCTATTTTTTCAGGACAGATAAAGAGAGTGCCAACAAGGTGGAAATACCCCCATCAAACCATGATATCAGTGCTATAGGAGATCATAACACACCGATTTATTCTTTTTTCGATGAGCTTGCACAATTTTCCATTATAATGACAGATCGATTGCATGTTGCTATAGCATCCAGCCTGATGGGCAAAGAAGTACATCTATATGCAGGTTCTTATTTCAAAAACAAAGAAGTTTTTTTGTCTACTTTAAAAGAATATTTCCCTAATGTTCTTTTTCATAACGGTTAAAGGCTTTTAATGGCTCCAAAAGTAAGTGTTATCCTCCCCGTTTATAATGTTGCAGCATATCTCGAAGAGTGTCTGGATTCTATACTCTCACAAGATCTAAACGATATCGAAATTATCTGTGTCAATGACGGCAGTACCGATACTTCTTTAGAGATACTCCAGCATTACGCGTCTAAAGATTCAAGAATCATCCTTTTCAACAAAGAGAATAACGGAGTGGGCAGTGCTCGTAACACCGGTTTGCAACAAGCAAAGGGGGAGTACATTTTCATCTCTGACAGTGACGACTACCTGCTTAAACCGACTGCTTTATTCCTTCTATACACTACTGCGTCCGAACAAAATTTAGATATTTTGAGTTTCGATTTTACCTTGGTCGGTGAAATAGAAAGCGAATATCGCTCGAAAAGCAAAGCAAATATCATCAGTGATGGAAAAGAATTTTTAATACAGAGTGACAATATCGTGATGGTATGGAACAAGCTGTATAAACGAAGCTATCTCGATTCCATTCATTTTCTTTATGCTGAGATTATCTATGAAGATGATGAATCTCTGCCAAGACTTTATATCAATGCTTCGCGAGTTATGCATCTTGACACGCTCCTATACGCCTACCGCCAACGTTCAAACTCGATCATGAGACAAAAAATTTCTCTCAAACATTTTCATGGTCTTGCTGCTGTAATTGCAAGCTATAACACACTCTTCCAAAAAGAATCACACAGTGGATTTCGAAAATACCTCAAAAAACGCCTTTACGACTATCTCTTTCGATTCTATTATTTATCGCTCAATTATCGAGAATTCCCTGAAACGGCACAAATCTATAATGAGATCAAAAGGAATCTTTCCCTCTCAAAATTAGACCTGTTTTTTATCCATAATGATGAAAAATTCATCGTATCGACTCAAATAAAAAATGAAAACAAATTTGCCCACCCTATGATTTATACGTTCAGAAAACTCAGAAAAATATTTTTTTAATACGTTCAGGAGAGACTGTGTCAACCAAACAACCGACCGCTATTATTTGCCTCTCTCACCATTCCGGAGGGATGGAAATCGACAGTATCAAGTTAGCAAAAAAACTAAGTGCCCACGTTCCGATCACACTTATAGCCAAAACGAACTGCTTTATCGCAAATTCCAAAGACGACTATGCAGGGTATAACAATATTGAGCTCGAAACCATTTCTTTTCGATCTTCTATGAGTTTGTCAATCGTTTTAGGCGTACGGCGCATTGTGCAGGACAAAGGGATCAAAAATATAATTTTTTTCGGTGCAAGTGAACTCAAATCACTCTATTTCTCATTCCTTGGACTTGATATCAACCTCATCGTCCGCCACGGTACGACCAAGTCCCGCCCAAAAAAAGATTGGTTTCACCGTCTAATTTACAGCAACGTTAATACTCACATCTCTATCTGCAAACATTTGCAAAAAAATGTCGAACACATCATCCCTTTTGGGAAGCAGACCAAATCGGTCATGATCTATCCCTCTTTAGAACTTTCAAAGATCGAAAAAGCACCCCATGATACCCTTACTCTCATCCATGTAGGCAGAATTGCAAAAGGTAAAGGACAAGCCGATGCGATCCAAGCGTGTGAAATCCTCCATAAAAAAAGGGATCGATTTTATTTTTTATCTTGTAGGAGGATTTGATGCACGTTATGAACAACCGTTTATGGAACTCTATAATTCCCTACCCTACAAAGAAAAAATCATACTTGTCGGATTTACAAAAAATGTTTCCGAGTATTATGCAAAAGCCGATATTTTTCTCTTTCCGAGTCACGGAGAAGGTCTGAGTAACGCCTTTTTGGAAGCTCTTGCCAATAATTTGGTCTGTATCACTTATAACAATACCTCATTCCCTGAGCTCCAAAAACTTGGGTTATATTGTCATTTATGCGACAACCGAAATATCGAATCCGTCAAAAATACTTTATTGGAAAGTGGCACCCATCTTTCTGAAGAAATATCATCCGCTTCCGCTAACCGACAGATAATAGAACATATCTTTAACACAGAGCGAGTGATCAGGGATTACCTCACGTTGTTAAAATAAAAAACGTTACGGCTCCATTAATTCCATATATGTACGCATAATGGTTTCAGGCAAAAATCTATCCATCAACGTATTAGGGATAACATAAGGGTTACAATAGACCATCTGTAGAGCTTCCGAGAGTTTTTCTGCATTATTAATAGGAACCAAGTACTCTACAAGTGAGTCTGTCATAATTTCATTCGGTCCTGATTTGCAATCGGTACTGACGACAGGAGTCCCAAGCATCAACGCTTCTACGATAACATTACCAAAGCCCTCATATTCAGAGGACATTACCAGCATCTTTGCATTTTTTATGACTGGAAACGGATTCTGGATAAATCCGCATATTATCACCTTCTCTTTCACTCCAAACTCATCAATCCATGCGATGATCCTATCTCTCTGGTTTCCGTCTCCAACCAGTACCAGCTTTGTATCGAGGCCTGAGAAGGCAAATGCTTTTAGTAAAATATCATGACGTTTTGCCGGGTCAAACCGTCCGACATGGACGATATAGTCGTCCTCTTGAACCGGATTTGGTTCTAACGCCAAACGAGCTATACGCTCACGATCAATCGGGTTATAGATCGTTTGTATGGATTGAGGTTTAACCCCTATGGTCGTCAGCAGATCATCTTTGATCCCATCAGAAACTGTGATAATATTCAGCCCGTTGTAAATCTTGTGCAATGAACGTTTTTTAAAAAAAAGTCTTACCCCTTTTCGGTTTTTAAATGCGGTCTGGGAGAGTGTCGAATGGATACAATGATAGAGGTTCGGATGATTATATCCACGCATCAATCTCGTTGCTTTTTGCAATTCAACCAGTATCAAATCATACTCATAGCCGTTTTCTTTGATGAGATTATCTATCTTGCGATGGAGTTTGTTGCGATATCGTGTGTAATCCATAAACGATTTTTTAAAATCTAGGATATGAAGATTTATCTCACTCGGAATTCCCAATAGGACAACATTGTCACATACTATCAGATCCACATCATATCCGTTGTCCACAAATCTCCGGGCAAGCGTGAGGGTGATTTGCTCAGCCCCCCCTATTCCCATCGAATCAATAACGAATAAAATATTTTTATTCTGCAAATTTTATCCCATATATGTTTTTAGAAATTTTATCCGAAAGAGCTAAAAAGCGAGCATAAACAGTTTAAAATTATTTCTAAATATTGAGCAATTCCTTCAACTTCGCCTTAATCTTTCTTCTCTTTTGTTTAATCCGTGCTCTCCACTCTTTATATAAGACCTTCAGCTTATCTTTGTGTAAAGCTCCTGCCCATGGCGTTTGAAGCAGATATACCCCATATTCTACATTTGATGGATGTTTACATGTATAAGAGTCAGGCTTTATCCAGGTAAAATGGATGATATAAGGGTTATTAAGACACTCTTCAAATTCATTCTCTGAATAATCAGTCTGAATAAAAGATTCGAAATCGTATATATTTGCGATCTGGTTCCATTTTGGATGAAGAAGCTTCCATTTGTTTTGCAATATTACATTCAATGCGTCTTGATCATGAAAAAACATTCTCTCATGTTCATTGCTGGCAAATTCAAGAACCTTATGAGGAATATTATCCTCTCGCCATTTATTACAATTGATCAATAGCATACCGGAATTAAAATACGGTGCCGTTTCCGGCATACCAAGCGCACGGTTTCGACTCCGGTCCATCATAGGTTCCCGAACTGCCATCAAATACCAATCTTCGATATTGACATCATAAAGTTGGGAGATATCCTGCTTAATGAGCATGTCGCAATCCAAATAAAGCACTTTTCCAACATCTATAATATCAGGAATAAGTACTCGCGCATACGTAACAGGAGAAAGTATATGACCCCTCAAATATACTTTTTCAAAAAGAGAAGCATCTATTATAAGAAATTCAATTTCTTTTGCAAATTTTTCTACGATCGCTCGCAATCCCGCTTTATTTTTCTTACTCAGTTTGACAATCATGACATGAACAACAATCTCTCTAAGTGGATCAGCATGTTCCAAAAGAGAAAGTAGAGCAACGCTCAAATGTTTGACATAATTATCATCGCATCCAAATGCTATGTGAATCGTATCCAATTTTTATCCCCTCTCTACAAATGTTTGAAACGTTGCTAAAACAAGCTCAACTAATGGGATCGAACCATCCACATTATGTACATCGCTATGCATCTTAGGATTCAGTAAATACCGGTACGGAACGGCTGGAAAAAAGTTCCGACCGCTTTTATCGATCACTATCGTAAAAATAATACGCAACGGTTTTTAGTGTACCTCCTCCCAACTTTTATCTGTTTCTGGTGTATTAACCTCATTGCAGCAAATGACAGTGAACAGTTTTCTCGAAAAGTAACCTATCAAACCCAAACGATTGAATATATTCAGAGCCAATTAAATAAAGAATGACGATGATTACAGTACTTTATTAATAGCTTCCTTCTAAAGCAATCCATTTCGAATTAAAAAATTTGAAATATACCGTTTAATTTTATATCTCAAACTTGTTTTTATTTTTATTTTACAAGTAGAAGATTCCGATTCTATTGAATCAAAATAATCTATTAGCAATCCTTTAAAATACATACTGGCACACATTTCAACATCTTCCGCTTCGCCCCAAGCAATTTTATCATTATATGGAGATTCCAATATAATATTTTTATTAAAAATTGTCAAACCTCCATCAATATATGGGACCCTTTTTTGCATATAATATAAAAAATCATGAGTAATATTTCCAGCAGGAATTCCATCAACAGGATATTTTATAATATCATATGAAGTAATTAAACTAAAATCTAAATATTTTTCTTTAGACCCTTTTTGATCTACTAAAACTTTAGTGGTTGAAAGATCAAATTTTTTCTTGAATGTCTCCATCGCAAAATCTTTTGCATATAAAATACGAGTGTGACTGATTGCAACAATATTATATTTTGTTTGTAAAAATAAATAATTTTTTTTAGCCGTAATCAGAAATCTTTTATTCGAAGTTAAATCATAAGGTATATAGTATATATTTTTGGAGTTGAATTGTGTTAAATAATCATTAGCTTCAAAATTAGAAGGGCCACAAATTAAAATTTCATATTCATAGTGATTCAAATTGATATTTTCTAGAATGCTTAAAATTGAATTCGTCAATTGTTCTTCTTCATTATTAGCTGCACCGTAGATGATCCCGAATGAGAACCCATTATTGGTATATCTATCCTGAATTTTTTTAGCTTTTAAATATCCTTTCGAATCATCTAACTCAACTAATTCAATATCATCTCCTAAAGATTTAAAAAACTCTAATCTTACTTGCCAAAAGGCAATGCGTTTATGTGAAGCTTTTGAGTTTTTAGAAAAATCTTCCTCAATAATTAAACTTCCATTAATTTTTAATGCCCAAAAAGCATATTTTATTGCATATCGCATTACTCCTAAATACTTCAATAAACTAGTATCAATTACGACTTCGTCATATTGATCATAAACAAATTGAATGGTATAAATATCCTCTATAGCCCTAATAGTAAATTGCATTTATATAACCTTTTATATAATATTTTTTATTTGTTTTTCGTTGAATGCAATAATTACTTTCACTGTGATTCCAAATATACGATACATCTAAGTTCTCCATTCTTGTAGCTTATTTAAAAAAACTTAGAAAATAACTTTTTCTTTTCAGATTGATAAGGATATCATGCTACAATATGCAATTAAATTAAAAAAAACTATTTTTCTAAAATTATAGTCTATAAAGAATGACAATGGTTTCAACGAGTGATATTTCTGTTGTTGTACAAGGCCCTATTAATGAGTTTACAAGACGGACATTGCAATCAGTCCGTGAAATTTTACCTGGGGCTGAACTTATACTTAGTACATGGAAAGAAAGTGATCTAAAAAATCTTGATTATGATACGCTAAAATTAAATGATGACCCAGGAGGATATGAATTTTGCCTCGATTGTGGCCAATTGTATAATGTGAATAGATTGATTGTCAGTACACGTGAAGGTGTTAAAATTGCTAAAAGACGTTATGTACTAAAACTAAGATCTGATATGGAACTTCATAGCAATGATTTTATCAATTATTTTCATTCTTTTCCGACTAAAACGAAATATACATTTTTAAACAAAAAAATATTAATTGGAAATATATATACAAGAAATCCGCATCATAGTTACGACAAAATGCTTTTTCACATTGGTGATTTTTTTTATTTTGGTTTGAAAGAAGATATCTTAACGATTTTCGATATTGAACTAGCATCTCAAAATGTTGCTTTATACTTTCGAGATCATAAGTTCAATCCAAAAGAGAACACAAAAATATTTTGTAAATATTTTCCAGAACAATATATTTGGATTTCTTTTATACAAAAATTTCATCCAATTAATATAGAACATCGATTTGATTCAAACAAATATCTAATAGATTTACATGATAAGATACTAGTATCAAATTGTATTTTGATTGACTTAAAAAAAAGTGGCATTGATTGTTTAAAATATCCCATCAATAAAATAAAAGATAAAGACTTAATCTCTCAGAATGACTATATCTATCTTTATAATAAGATATGTAATGAGAAGATAGATTTAGAATCTTTTATATATTTTGCAACAAAAAAAGTCTTTTATTATATGAAACTTTTCTATATGGTGATAAAATACCCTGAACGACGAATCAGACACTATATAAGAGGTAAACTCAATAGGACAACAAAGAAGATATAATGATTATTCTCTCGCATCGAGGCTTCTGGAAAGAAGTGGATGAAAAAAACTTAGAAGTTGCATTTGAACGTAGTTTTTCACTTGGGTTTGGAACCGAAACTGATATCCGTGATTATAAAGGAGAGTTAGTTATCTCACATGATATCGCAAATGAAAATTGTATCAGTGTATTTAATTTTCTTGAAATTTATATGAGCTATAACTTATCTGTACCTTTGGCCTTAAATATTAAAGCTGATGGCCTACAAACTAAACTCAAAGAGTTATTGGATCACTTCAAAATTACTAACTATTTTGTCTTTGACATGTCAGTTCCTGATAGTTTAGGCTATATTAAACAAGGGATTAATACTTTTACACGCCAAAGTGAGTACGAAAAAGAACAACCATTTTATGAAGAAGCTTGCGGGGTGTGGCTTGATGAATTTCATACTCACTGGATAACGAAAGAAATTATTGAAAATCATCTTAAAAATAAAAAACAAATTTGTATAGTTTCTCCTGATTTACATAAACGAGATTACAAGAATGAATGGGTTCATTATAAAGAAATAGAAAAAGAGCTAGGGGTCATGAATCTTATGCTCTGTACTGATTATCCAGAAGAAGCAAAGGAATTTTTCTATGAGTAAAATTAAAGCCGTCATCTTTGATATGGACGGAGTATTAATCGAGGCAAAAGATTGGCATTATGAAGCCCTAAATAAAGCATTACAGCTTTTTGGAATGGAAATAAGCCGTTACGACCACCTCGTAACCTATGATGGACTTCCTACCAAAAAGAAACTAGAAATGCTTACTGCTGAACGAGGTCTTCCAAAAGGGCTCCATACGTTTATTAATGATATGAAGCAGCAATATACTATGGAAATCGTCTATGCCGAGTGCAAACCAAAATTTAATCATGAATATGCCCTTTCAAAGCTGAAAAATGCAGGGTATCATATGGCAGTATGTTCAAATTCTATCCGAAATACGATCGAAGTTATGATGCAAAAAGCCTCTTTAGAGTCCTATTTAGACTTTTATATCTCAAATCAAGACGTCACACACGGTAAACCTGATCCTGAAATGTATAATAAAGCAATCAGTAAAATGGGATTAGCCCCAGAAGAGTGTATGATTGTTGAAGATAATGAAAATGGAATCAAAGCTGCACGAGCAAGTGGAGCTCACGTCATGGAGGTTGAAACCGTTGAAGATGTTAACTACGAGAATATTAGTCAACACATTAAAAAATTTGAAATGAGTATAAAATGATCAATATCCTCATTCCTCTTGCAGGAAGAAATCAATTTTTTCCTGAAACCGAGTACCCATATCCAAAATCATTAATCGAAATTAATGGTAAAACAATGATTGAACATGTTATTGATAATTTTGCTACAATCCAAAAAAAGAAACAATTTATTTTTATTGTTAATTCAGAAGAGTGTAAAAAATATCATTTGGATAATATACTTTACCTTTTGACCGATCATTCGTGTAAGGTCATTAAAATTGATCGAGAAACAAAAGGTGCGGCTTGTAGTGCCATGATGGCAATTGAGTATATTAATAACGAAATGCCGTTGATCATCACCAATGCGGATCAGATTTTTGATGAAAATCTAGGCGAGTTGATTAACCATTTTCATGGAAATGATGCCGGAGTTCTGACATTTGAATCCGTTCATCCTAGATGGTCATATGCTCGTGTTGATGACAATAAACACATCACTGAGACAGCTGAAAAACGACCGATTAGCAAACATGCAATTGCCGGTTTCTACTACTTTGCAAAAGGATCAGATTTTATTAACAGTGCAATGCAAATGATAAAAAAAGATGCTAATGTTAATGGAGTGTATTTTATTGCTCCGGTACTTAATGAAATGGTGCTGAGTAATAAGCAAATGAAAATTATTCCTATAGCAAACAATCACTACCATACTTTTTATACTCCTTCTAAAATCTATGAATATGAAAGAAATACCCAATGCTAAAAATATTGACCACTCAATACATAAAGGCTTTTGATACCAAAGACATAAAAAGTATCGAACAACTTTTATCAAAAACATTTGCATTGGAAGACCCGGTTGTCAAACGAATCGAAGGTAAAAGAGAAGTGTTAAAAGCTATCCAAAGTATATTTGATTCATGTGAGAAACTCAATTTCAAAGCAAAAAATATTTATCAAGATCATATGACAACTATTATTGAATTTATTTTACAACTTGATGAAACCATTTTAACCGGTACTGATATCATTGAGTGGAATGAGCAAAATCAAATGACTGAATTACGAGCATATCTGGATATCCCAAAATGAAAACAGCCAAACTTGAAGATATGATCAAAGGATGGTTTGTCGGTAACTTCGAACCGTCTCTTTTAAAAACAAACGATGTTGAAGTAGCAGTTAAAGAATACAAAAAAGGCGATTGTGAAAAACGCCACTATCACAAAGTTGCAACTGAAATTACCGTGGTTGTCAGCGGTCGCATTCGAATGAATGGTGTAGAATATTCTAAAGGGGATATCATCATTATTGAACCGGGAGAATCAACGGACTTTGAAGCACTTGAAGACAGTGTCAATTCCGTCGTCAAATACCCAGGTGCGACCAATGATAAATATTTAGGAGAACCCGCGAATGATTAATATTGTTATACCTATGGCAGGATTAGGTAGCCGCTTTGCTAAAGCAGGATACGAAAAACCAAAGCCGTTCATTGATGTAGCCGGTAAACCAATGATTGTACGGGTATTGGACAACTTGTCATATCCAGAAGCGCGGTATATCCTGATTGCAAGAAAAGAGCATATTGAAAAAGAGCAAGAACTTGTAAAACAAATCGAGCAAGAATACAATGCAATATTTATCCCTATTGATAAACTGACAGAAGGAACAGCCTGTACTGTCCTTTATGCTCGCAAATATATCAATAATGATTACCCTCTGTTGATTGCCAATTCTGATCAAATTGTCGATATAAATATTAGTGATTTCATTGATGATTGTATCAATAGAAATCTTGATGGTTCAATCTTAACCTTTATAGATGAGCATCAAGATCCAAAATGGTCATTTGCTAAACTGAATGAAAATGATCTTGTAAGTGAAGTAAAAGAAAAAGTAGTTATTTCGGAGTATGCAACTGTTGGTATTTATCTTTACTCAAAAGGTAATGACTTTATAAATGCAGCGATCGATATGATCATTGAGAATGATCGCGTTAATAATGAATTTTATACTTGCCCTACCTATAATTATGAAATCGCAGAAGGGAAGAAAATTGGTATTTTTAATATTGATTTCAAACAAATGCATGGAATTGGTACACCGGAAGATTTAAAGAGTTATTTAAAAAATGCAGCAATATTATGAAGGCTTTCTCGAATAAATTGAAATTTCACCAATTCAGTAGAGTTCTAAAATGATAGGAACACTTTTTTTTAAACGTTTGAGAAACAAAATTAAAATCCAAAAAAACAACCATATAACAATTGGTAATGATGTTGGATTATCCGGATGTACAATTATCATTAAAGGGCAAAATAATCATCTCATAATCAATGACGGTTCAAGACTAAGAAATATGACAATTGAAATTGTTGGGAATAGCTGTTCTATAAATATTGGAAAAAACTGTATCATTGGACAGGGATGCTATCTCAGTGCTAAAGAAGAAAATATTCATTTACAGATAGGTGAAAATTGTATGTTCTCACGTAATGTCAATATTTTAACTTCTGATGGGCATCCGATTTTTCACAATGAGACAAGAATCAATCCTGCTCAAAGTATCATGGTCAAAAATAAAGTTTGGCTAGCGGATAATGTAACCGTATTAAAGGGTGTCAGTATTGGTGAAAGTTCTGTTGTTGGAATACACTCGTTGGTAACAAAGTCCATGCCCTCAAATTCAATAATCGTAGGCATACCGGCAAAAGTGATCAAAGAAAATATTATTTGGAAGTCATAACTTTTAACAATTCTAAACACTTTTTTATTGTTTCTTCAGTACTGAATCCTTCAAGTGTATTTTCTTCTGTTGATGATGAACGAATAATTGCTTGCAATTCGCTTCGAGGGCCCCATTCTGATATGTGTTCATTATTATCACGATATATACCAACTATCGGAGTATTTATTGCAGAGGCTATATGGATGATACTAGTATCCGGCGTTATGACCAAAGTAAAAACACGCATGAGTTCTGCAACATCAAAAATCGAATCCGTTTGGTAAGATAATTGACAATTTAACAATTTATATTTTGAGATAATTGATTCTAACTCAAGACGTCTTTGAGGTAAAGACAACAAAATTATTTTGTAATCATTCAATCCTTTTATGATCTCAACAATTTGTTTTTCATATAAATTACGTGTTAAACTACTTGCATCCACATTCAATCCAATAATAATATTGCTCTTTACTGAATGAATAAATTGTTCTGCTCTTTTTGATTTTTCATAATCCTTTGGGAACTCCATTGTAGTATCAAAATGCTCAATATTGATTAAATACAATAAACCACATAATTCCTCTACCATGTGTTCTTTTCCAACATCAGGGGTATATACTTTATCATAAAAAGAAATTTCTTTTTTTTCTATACCATATCGTTTTTCAACTCCTAATCCAATTATCCATTTTGGGTTTAAAAAAAGGATTGTCATTGATTGATCAAATCTTAAAGGCATGGCATCAATAACCAAATCATAATTCCGAAATTTCATTTTTAAAATTTCTATCCATGTTTTTATAAACTGCCGTTTTTTATATTTTATAAATACTTTATTCACATAGGGAAGTTTTTCAAATAAAAAATCACAATGAATAGTAGCAAATACATCAATCTCAAAATGTGGATAGGCCTTCTTTATCTCACGCAAAAGAGGAAAAGCACATATAGCATCACCGATACGCGCATTTCTAATTACCAGAACACGTTTTACTTTTTTAGGGTCAAATACTTCTTTTCTTTTCCTAATCTGTTTTAATAACCAACCTTTCAAACTCATACAATGCCTCTAATTGTTTTCAAATGAACTGAAGCAATCTCAAAAACATCTTCGGGAGTCGGTACAGTATGATTTTCTCCAAAAGCAATCTCATGTAACCCATCTCTAGGCCAATAACGATAAGGAACCGTATTAAAGAAAATTCCAACAGTTGGAGTATTAACCGTGATAGCCATATTTCTCACACCAGTATCATTACAAATGACCATAGTAGCTTTTCCAAGATATTCCATCGCTTTTTCATACGGTAAAACTTCTTGTTTTTCAATATTGTTTAAATTGGAAAGCTGTTCAATAATATCATCAACTTTTTCATGCTGATCTAACCCATCAAGAAAAATATGTCTATAATGAGGGAAAGCGGTTGCCATTTTCCATCCAAGGTCTATAAAGTTATTTTTAGGCCAAGTTTTTCCATCATTCGAAGCACTGGTAAAATAAATAATATAAGGATTTGCATTATTCACTTCATAATTAGGAAATCCATAATCAAAAGGTCTCTGTGTTTTCGCTCCTAAAATACATAGTTGATGCAGCATTGTTTCTGTCTCTAAAACCAAATCTGAACGTTTGACAGTTACATGATAAAAAAAGTTTTCTAGACTTCGATAGGGAAAACCTATTTTTAAAGAAGCTTTATTTAAAATACAAACCCATTTTGAAACATTAGTATTTGCTAAATCGAAAATGATATCTTGATTTCCTAATTCTTTGATTTGATTAAAACGTTCAAAAATTGAAGTTTTTTTACCATTACGCACTTTTTCTACAACATGGATACTATCTACCATATCTACAGGTGCTCCGTAACTTCGGGTATCTATGAGGCTTAAAGTAATTTTTGCATTTGGAAAAAAACGTTTAGCTTCATTAATAAAAACGCGTGTTAAAACTTGATCTCCAATAGCACCATGACGTATAATAGCTATCTGGTTAACTTCTTCACGCTGAAGTGCTTGAGCATTTTTCCACCCTTTTTTTGATGCCCAGGCTGCGCCTCTTTGAAACCATAAATACATTCAATTCCCCTATATAACCTGTAAAATTTTTGCAAGTAACATAAACTGTTTTTGACTTTCAAACATTTCCATCGCTTTGAGTTGTCCCGCTTTTGCGAACTCAAAACGTATATGAGTATCATACGCAAGTCTCTCTAATTTAACGCTCAAATCATCGCTGT
>NZ_JAQTQR010000079.1 GCF_028712165.1 Sulfuricurvum sp.
AGGAGGATAAAACTCTCCGAAAATCCGGCATACGCTTTCGCAGGCTCAATGACCCCGGTTAAGACACTTACTGCGAGTGCAATGACCGATGCTGTGATGATTGGCAGTACGTTACCTAATATAGCTATAATAGTTGTCAGGAAAATCGTAAAAAGTTGCCATGCTTTTGGAGTTATGG
Organism: Sulfuricurvum sp.; assembly: GCF_028712165.1. Taxonomy (GTDB): domain Bacteria; phylum Campylobacterota; class Campylobacteria; order Campylobacterales; family Sulfurimonadaceae; genus Sulfuricurvum. The sequence continues at coordinate 179 of NZ_JAQTQR010000079.1, forward strand.
CGAGTGGCGGAGGGGTAAACCACAAGAGCAGGGCAAAAATCCCAAGCAACAGTACGGGGAAAAGCTGTTTAACTCTTGGTGACATTCTCCCTCCCCTATTTTTTAGGCTTATTATAGCATTTTAGAGTCGGTATATATACTTGATAGAAATAGACTCAACTATTCTGCATAAAAAATATCATATACCTCTTGACATCAGTTGACTCAATGTACTATAATACTGCCGGATTTCAAAAAAGGAGTCGTATAAACTTATGTCAAATGAAATAAATGAAGACGTGATCAACGACGAACAACCTACCCTTCAAGAAGGTGAGGAAGCAGTCGCTGAGAGCATGAATGAATTAGAAACTATTCAAGCTGAATTGGCATCTTTTAAAGATAAGTACGCTCGCGTACATGCCGATTTCGACAATATCAAAAAACGTCTTGAGCGGGAGAAATACCAAGCGCTTGAGTACGCAAACGAAAAATTTGCAAAAGATTTGATCCCTGTGGTCGATTCGCTTTCAATGGCGATCGGTGCGGCAGAGATCGAAGCGGAGCCTGCGGTTCTTTTAGAAAAACTCAAAGAGGGTGTTGAACTCACTATGAAACAGCTTCTCGGTGTTCTCGAAAAACACGGGGTCACTCCGGTGGATGAGTCCGAACCGTTTAATCCGGATGTTCATAACGCAGTACAGCGTGTGGACAGCCCGGATCACGAAAGCGGTGATATTGTAAACACTTTTCAAAAAGGGTTTCGATATAAAGAGCGAACATTGCGCGATGCAATGGTCGTAATAGCAAATTAAAAGGTTTCTTTTCCGTTCGTGGTGAGCTTGTCGAACCATGAACTCACCCTTCGACAGGCTCAGGGTGAACGGAATAAGAATGACAAAACAAATAAAAAACGAATTTAAAATAAAGGAAACAAAATGTCTAAAGTAATTGGTATCGATTTAGGAACTACAAACTCATGTGTGGCTGTCTACGAAGGCGGCGAAGCGAAAATTATCCCGAATAAAGAGGGAAAAAATACAACTCCATCGGTTGTAGCGTTTACGGATAAAGGGGAAATCCTCGTAGGAGATCCTGCAAAACGTCAAGCGATTACCAACCCGGATAAAACGATCTACTCGGTCAAACGTATCATGGGTCTTATGATGAACGAAGAAAAAGCGAAAGAGGCACACGACAAAGTAACCTATAAAATCGTTGATAAAAACGGTATGGCTGCGGTTGACGTAGCGGGTAAAGTGTATACGCCTCAAGAGATTTCTGCAAAAATCCTTTCTAAATTGAAAGCGGATGCGGAAAGCTACCTCGGCCAAGCGGTCACCGATGCGGTTATTACCGTTCCTGCGTATTTTAATGATGCTCAACGTAAAGCGACCAAAGAGGCGGGAACGATCGCAGGATTGAATGTTCTTCGTATCATCAATGAGCCGACAGCGTCAGCTTTGGCATATGGTTTGGATTCAAAAGGGGATGAAAAAGTTCTCGTTTACGATCTAGGGGGCGGAACGTTCGACGTTACGGTTCTTGAAATCTCTGAGGGGACTTTCGAGGTTCTTTCAACCGACGGTAATGCATTCCTCGGTGGGGATGACTTCGATAACAAGATCGTTGATTTCTTGGCAAGCGAGTTCAAATCCGATCACGGTATTGATCTCAAAGCGGACAAAATGGCACTTCAACGTTTGAAAGACGCGGCTGAAAATGCGAAAAAAGAGCTCTCTTCTGCTGAAGAAACAGAGATCAACCTTCCGTTTATCACCGCAGATGCATCCGGTCCGAAACACTTGGTCGTTAAATTGACCCGTGCAAAATTCGAGGGGATGATCGATACTCTTGTAAAAGAGACAATCAGCCACATTAAAACGGCGATGAAAGATGCCGGTCTCAGCAAAAACGAGATCAACGAAATCATCATGGTCGGTGGTTCAACACGTCTTCCGATCGCACAAAAAATGGTCTCTGATGAGTTCGGCGGTAAAACATTGAACAAAGGGGTAAACCCGGATGAAGTCGTAGCTGCCGGTGCAGCGATCCAAGGTGGGGTATTACGCGGAGACGTTAAAGACGTTCTTCTTCTTGACGTTACACCACTTAGCCTCGGGATTGAAACACTTGGCGGTGTCATGACAAAAATCATCGAAAAAGGGACGACTATTCCGGTGAAAAAATCACAAATCTTCTCAACAGCGGAAGACAACCAACCTGCAGTAAGTATTTCTGTAGCTCAAGGTGAACGTGAATTTGCCCGTGATAACAAATCTCTCGGATTGTTCGAACTTACCGGTATCCCATCGGCACGTCGCGGTGTACCTCAAATCGAAGTAACCTTCGATATCGATGCGAACGGTATCTTGACGGTTTCTGCGACCGACAAAGGGACAGGTAAAACCCAAGAGATCAAAATCACTGGGTCAAGCGGACTTTCTGAAGAAGAGATCAACAAAATGGTCCAAGATGCAGAAAACCACAAAGCCGAAGATGCAAAACGCAAAGAGATCGTTGATCTTCGCAACCAAGCGGATGCACTTGCGAGCCAAACCGAAAAATCTCTCGAAGAGATGGGTGATAAAATCGACGCAAGCGAAAAAGCAACGATCGAATCAGCTCTTGAAGAGCTCAAAGCGGTACTCAAAAATACCGATGCTTCTAAAGAAGAGATCGAAGCGGCTACTAAAAAATTGGCAGATGCGAGCCACAAAATGGCTGAGCAAATGTACAAACAAAATGAAGGCGGTGAAGCGGCTTCAGGTCACGCGAAAAAAGATGACGACGTCATCGACGCTGAAATCGAGTAATTTCTCTTTCTTTTCCTTGCCCCATTTGGGGCAATTTCCTCTTCTTTTATTCCCTTTTTCTACACTAATATAATCTCTTTATTGGAATCTATGTGCAAAAGTTTAGTTAATATTGTATGATTAAAGAAAAAAAAGAGTAACCAATGTTTCATGAATTTCAACTAGAGATTATAGTCACCGTAGCCATAGTGATAGGGATCATCGTTTTATACTTTATTTTAAATAGAAGCTCAGCCCCAAAAACTCCTATCGACAAATCAGAAAAAAATGAAATACCGGAAGTAGCTACCAAAGAAAAAGCAGTTCCGCAGATAAAAGAAGAACCGCAAATAGAGCCGGTTCCAGAAGTTTCCTTGCCTGTAAAAGAAGAAAGAGATTTTGAAGTCGTTACACCGGCTCACGAAGAGAAAGTCGAAGACTTAACGAACCGAAGAAAAAGCGACAAGACAATTCCAAAACGATCTGTTCCGGAGCACGGAAAAATTACAAAACAAAATTTTTCTGAATTCGCCGGTGAGAGAATTTTGGTTGCGGAAGATAACGTCATCAACCAAAAAGTTCTGATGGGTCTTTTAGCCGACAGCGGTATCGATATTGTCATGGCCAATGATGGGCAGGAAGCCTTGGATATACTTGAAAATGACACCAACTTTTTGATGATTTTGATGGATGCTCATATGCCGCGAGTGGACGGGTTCGAAGCAACTCGTATCATTCGAACAAATCCAAAGTACGACCACATTTTAGTGGTGGCGCTCAGCGGAGACACTGCATCGGATGACATTCAAAAAATGAAAGATGCCGGAATGTCTGAGCAGCTGGAAAAACCGCTGAGAATGGAAGCCCTCTATAATATCATCTATGCCTATACCGGTAAAGGTACTCAGAACGATGAATCGGCAGAAGCTAAGATGAGAAAAAATTTAGATGTTGAAAAAGGGCTTCAAACGTGTGGAGAAGATGCAGGCTTTTATCGCGAAATCTTAGCGGAGTTCATAACTGATTATGGCAACTCATCGGATAAGTTAGGAGAATTTTTGCGTGCAAACGATTTTCACGCTGCCGATGCGTACCTTCTTGATATTATCGGTGTAACTGAAAATATCGGGGCACACCCACTTGCTGAAATTGCTTCAAATATCAAACTTGCGCTCAGTGATACTCACGAACAGAGCTATTTTAGTCTTTACGACCAGTACAGGGTTCATCTGGATCGATTGATGAAAGACATTAGAGAGTATCTTTAAAGAGATATTGTATTAATCCGTATTTGTTATAATATCCCTATTAAAAGGGAATTATCATGGAAAATTTTTTAGAAAAAGCTAAATCCGCAAGCCGTGTATTGGCAACCATGAGCGGAAGCGAACGTAATCGAATCCTGCTGGAAATGGCGGAAGCACTCCGTGCAAATACGATGAATATCATCGAAGCCAATGCCATCGATATGCGAAATGCCGAAGAGAGCAATCTCGCTTCATCTATGAAAGAACGTCTTCTTTTGGATGAAAAGAGGATTGAATCTATGGCCGTTGCAATCGAAGAGATTGCCGCACTGAAAGATCCGATTGGAAAAGTAATCGAGGGATGGGTTACGGAGGCAGGACTCAAAATAGAGAAAGTAAGCATCCCTATCGGGGTGATCGGTATTATCTATGAATCTCGTCCGAACGTAACCTCAGATACGGCGGCGCTTTGCTTTAAAACCTCCAACGGCTGTGTACTAAAAGGGGGTAAAGAAGCGGAGCACTCCAACAAGATCATCGCTGATGTGATGCAACAGGTTTTGACCCGTAACAATTTACCGCATGAGTTGATCGCTCTGTTGCCGGATGCTTCACGTGAAGGGGTGGCAAAATTGATCAAGATGGATAAATACGTCGATTTGATCGTTCCGCGAGGCGGAGAGGCACTGATCCGTTTTGTAAGCCAAAATGCCAGTGTTCCTGTCGTCAAACATGACAAAGGACTCTGCCATACTTACATCGATAAAGCGGCCAATATCGAAAATGCGATTGCGATTGCCCTTAATGCCAAAGTACAGCGACCGGGTGTATGCAATTCTATGGAAACATTGTTGGTTGATGAATCAATTGCAGCTGAGATTTTACCGATTCTAAAAGATGCATTTGATCGAGCGCATACGGAATTAAAAGGGTGTGAACAGACACGAGAAATAATCAATGTTTCGAGTGCAAGTGAAGAGGATTTTGATACGGAGTATTTGGCCAATATTCTCAATATCCGAGTAGTAGACGGAGTTGATGGGGCAATCAGTCATATTATCCGTTTCGGTTCCGGTCACTCCGAAGCGATCATCACTGAAAACATTACTACAGCAGAGCGCTTTATGGATGCGATTGATGCCGCATGCGTGTATGTCAATGCGTCTACCCGTTTTACTGACGGCGGAGCATTCGGGTTCGGTGCGGAAGTAGGGATCAGTACCAACAAGCTGCATGCGCGCGGCCCGATGGGGGTAGAAGGATTGACTACGTATAAATATAAAGTGTATGGAAAAGGTCAGATTCGTTGAACTCTGTATTAGATATCAAAGAACTATCTTTTGGATATACAAAAGATATGCAAATCTTTGATCGTTTTTCCCTTTCTCTCAAAGAGGGGGAAATCAAAGCGATTGTCGGTCCCAGCGGCGTCGGGAAATCAACCCTCTTTGAACTGATTTTGGGACACCGTAAACCATCATCCGGTTCAATCCATTCCTCTTCCTATTCACAGGTGTTTCAAGATCCCTACAGCTCGTTTCATCCTACCTATACGGTACGTGAGCAAATCATGGAAGTAGCATCGATTGAAGGGTATAAATCGTTATTGGAAGAGATGGGGTTAGAAGAGACTCATTTGGACTCACTTCCCCATAAACTCTCCGGCGGCCAATTGCAACGGTGTTCGATATTGCGCGCACTGTTAATGAAGCCGAAATTGTTGCTGCTCGATGAGCCGACTTCGGCATTGGATAACCTTAATCAGCTCGATATCATGAAATTGATCGTGAAACAGATAAATGGGATGGGAGTCTTGCTGATCACCCATGACGGCGATTTGGCAGCTTGGTGCGCCGATGAGATAGTTACTCTAGGTAATGGCGAAAGAGATAAAATCCCCCTCCTGCCATAAGTACCGAGCCGAAAAGATTCAGGGCCATATTGGCAGCTGCCATCACGATATTTCCTCCTCCGAGTAAAAAGACTGTTTCCATCGCAAAAGTAGAATAGGTGGTGAGTCCGCCCAATAAACCGGTCGTGAGAAAAGATTTCATATGGACGCTAAAGAATGTCGTATAGGTAAAATAAGCGAATAGGACACCGATTATGAAGCTTCCTATTAAGTTGACTGAGAGGGTGCCGAAAGGAAGCGTGTGGGGAAAATGGTGATTTACAACCCCGTTGATATAAGCTCGAAGAACCGCACCTATGAAGGCGCCGCTACCGATAGCGAGGATGGTTTGCCAGCTCATCATCATACACCTTTTGCATCTTGATTTGTAGATTTTTGAGCCATTCCGGATCGTTTTTATCCGCTGTAAAAGAATCCAGATAAATCGCGTGAATGGTACCAGGATGAAAGTCTTTGCGTTTATTGCTGAAATGCCAGGCTGTTGCTATAAAGACAACAGGCTGGACTTTGAGAGCAAATTTGTCCGCTACCATTTTTGCCCCCGGCTTGAACGGTTTCATTTTTCCGGTTTCGGTGCGGGTACCTTCGGGAAATATGGTAATAACACGTCCATGATCGAGACGGTCTTTGCAATCTTTGATCAGTTTGACGAGGGCTGTTTTGCTTTCACGCTCGAGTGCAATATCTTTGGGTAAACGGAGAACGAGACTGAAAAAAGGGACTTTGAACAGCTCTTTTTTAGCAACCCATGCAAGATTTTTAGGGGTAATCGTCTCCATAATCCCGATGTCCAGTTCGCTCTGGTGATTGATGAGATACATTTGTACATCAGGATCAGGAGTACCATGTACTTTGATGGGAATAAAAACGAGTAAACGGATAAACCACGCACTGATTTTTTGAGCGTAGGGTTTAGGGACAAAGTGGAAAATAGTGATCATAAGCGTCATCCCTGAAAAGATGACGATTACTGCATAAAGCCATTTAATTCGAGCAAATATCACGCTTGTTAACCCATCCTACTTTATCGTTGGTGAGGTGTATTTTGGTGAAATCACCCACCTCTTTTTCCGCTTCTAAATGTTCTTCCTGTGCCGTTGTTTCAAAAATGGTTCCGTTATTGATAGGAAGCAAATAAATAGAAGCATCTTTTTTTACACAAATATTTTGGTTAGGCAATAGGGCATAGACGATATAAAACATGGGAACGACCGAAGCATACAAATACCCTTTTTGCCGTCTCCAGTAGAATAAACCGAAAAGGATAATACCGACAACACCTGCAGCGCCAATTTTGAGTTCCGTATGGCGCGAATCGGTCGGAGAGAGATCACTTTGGGTGGAAACGGTATCATCATCGACAATGATCGGGATAACCAGTGATTCAAAACGTTGCTTTTTTAGGTTGAAAAAAGAAAAATTGAGATTTTGCTCCGAGTTAGGGATAATCGCATAATAGGTCATTTGCGACTCGCCGACATTCGGAAGTTTTGACTCAAACCCTTGCTTGATGGCATTTGGGATCGTAAAATCACTGATATTACATCGTAGTGCTTTTACCGTAAAAATGACAACATTGCTATCACTGTTATACGGGGTAGTTTTATAGTTGATAATTTCAAATTTATCGGCCAAAACATGTGCAAAGGTTGAAGGGGGATTGAGAGGCGTTGCGTTGAGCGATGTTCCGGTCAATGTCTCAGAATTTGCACCTGTAGCACTTAATGTAGCGGTTATATCCGGAAGTCGTACCGAAGGTGACTGTACTAAAAAATAGAAGGTATCGTATACTCCGTCTTCTTTGACACTGCGATGAGGGGTATCGCTGAAAATCCGGATCCCTTCTTCATTTTGTAGCGTATACTCAATATTACCGGATGCGATGTCAACCGGAGTCAGTTTGACCGGAACAGCGATAATTTCACCGACATACGGATGTGTAGGAAGGGTATCAAATTGCAATTTGAGTGCAGAAGAGACATTTGAAAAGAGCGATCCTAGATCGGTGATTTTCTCTGGATCAGGAGCTGTAGACGCCGTCGTTGCAGCCTCTTCTTGCGGAGCAGGATCCGTAAGAACGGACGGCTCGGATAGAGCAAACAGGTATCCGGCAAACAGAAAGAAAAGTATCAGCGTTTTCAAGCGTTTATAAACCCTTCAAGCATAGCTCGACCGTCATTAGAACCTAAAAGAGACTCCATAGCACGCTCCGGATGCGGCATAAGACCAAAGACATTTTTTGCTTTGTTGCAAATTCCAGCGATGGAATCAACTGACCCGTTCGGATTATCAATATTGCCGGATGCATCCGTATATTGAAGCAATACCTGATTGTGAGCATAGAGTTCTTGCAAACCGTTTTCATCAATATAAAAATTACCGTCATGGTGTGCAATGGGGATATTAACAACTTGATCCACTTTACAATGACGAAGAAAATCATTGTCATTATTGACCACTTTGAGATGGTGATGACGGGAGATAAAATGGAGCCCTTCGTTGCGTTTTAATGCACCGGGAAGGAGTCCTGTTTCGGTAAGGACTTGAAAACCGTTACAGATACCCAATACTTTACCGCCATTGTCTGCATAAATTTTAAGTGCTTTCATAATCGGAGACATTTTAGCAATCGCTCCGCTGCGCAGGTAATCACCGTAACTGAATCCGCCGGCAACGACAACAAGATCAGTACCATCCGGGATAGTATCTTCTTTATGCCATAGAATTTGTGTTTCGCATCCTAATGCGGCAAACGCATGCTGGGTATCGTATTCGCAGTTTGTCCCCGGGAATTGAACAATACCTACTTTCATGCTTGAATCTCAATCTCGTAATCTTCGATAACGGTGTTGGCCAATAACTCTTCACACATATGGGCGACTTTTTCTTTTGCGGCAGCTTCGTCGCTTTCGTTCATCTCGATAATGATCTGTTTGCCGACGCGAACATCACTGACGCTTCCGAAACCGTGGCCGCTAAGAGCGTGGTGTACCGCTTTGCCTTGAGAGTCAAGAACACCGTTTTTCAAAAATACATTCACTATTGCTTTCATCATTACCCCAATATTCGATTTAATACTTCTTCATAGGCTACTTTAAGCCCGCCGAGACCTTGACGGAAACGGTCTTTATCCATTTTTTCACCTGTTGCTAAATCCCAAAAACGGCAGTTGTCCGGGCTGATTTCATCGGCCAAGATGATTTTTCCGTCTTTGTCACGACCGAATTCGAGTTTGAAATCGACGAGATTGAGCCCTTTTTCATGGAAATAAGGGCGAAGGATAGAGTTGATTTCACGTGCCATAGCTCGAAGTTGATCGAGCTCGGCTTCATTTTTAACCAGTTCAAGGATCAAACAATGTTGATCGTTGAGTTTCGGATCACCGAGTGCATCGTTTTTGTAATCAAATTCGACGAGGGTAAAAGGGAGTACAGTACCATCAGGGATACCGAGGTTTTTACTGAGACTTCCGGTTGCTATATTACGCACGATCACTTCAATAAGAATAATGTCCACTTTTTTACAGAGCATATTGTTGTCATCGAGCATCTCAACGAAGTGGGATTCAACCCCGTTTGCAGCTAACATTTTGAACAGTTCGGTTGAGATCTTATTATTCAGAGCACCTTTTCCGGCTTCCTGATCTTTTTTTGCTCCGTTAAACGCCGTTAGATCATCTTTAAACTCGGCAATGACGAGATTCGGATCGTCTGTAGTAAAGAGGCGTTTTGCCTTGCCTTCGTAGATGAGATCACGTTTTTCCATTGTTACTTTCCTTTGACTATGATAAGAGCTTTGATGATATCAACACCCTCTTTGAGCTGAATATCTTTATCTAACTGCTCAGGGGTGATGATGGTTTTATTGCTGGCATTCACTTCGGTTACATCAATCATGCCGCCATCTTTTTGGAGTTCGCTCTCCAAATGTTTTTTGAGATCGGACTCTTTAATATTGAATTGGTTCTCATGTTTTTTAACCTCACCGGATGCGACTACGATATCCGGGATAACGCCGACAGCTTGAATAGTGCGTCCGCTTGGCAAGTAATAGCGGGCAATGGTAAGCTTAATCGCTTCGGTTTCGGTAATCGGCATTACGACTTGAACCGATCCTTTGCCGAATGTTTTTTCTCCAACAACAACACCGCGTTTGAGATCTTGGAGAGCTCCGCTGACGATTTCAGAAGCACTGGCACTCCCCTCGTTGACGAGAACAACCAAAGGCAAATCGGTAATTTTCGCGCTCTTTGTTGCGCTGTAGGAGACATCGTCTGCTTTATTACGCCCTTTTTGCGATACGATGACCCCTTCACCTACGAACAGGTTGGTCAATTCAACTGCTTGGTCTAACAGTCCTCCCGGATTATTCCGTAAATCCAAAATGATCCCGTTGCTGTTAGCCGCATTTTTCTTGATTGCCGTTCTCACATCTGCTGCTACTTTTTTATCGAAACTCGTAACTCGGATATAGAGGACATTGTTATCTATTTTACGGGTGTAGACAGACTCAACAGTAATGATGTCACGGATGATATGAAATTTCAGAGGATCCGCTTCTCCTTTGCGAACGATTGTAAGATCGATTGGAGTTTTCGGCTTGCCGCGCATGATTCCGACTGCATCGTCTATGGTCATACTTAGAGTCGATTTATCATTGATTTTTAGGATAATATCACCCGCTTTGATACCGGCTTTATCGGCAGGAGTTCCTTCGATCGGTGCAATAACGGTAAGGGCATTGTCACGCATACCGACTGTGATCCCTAATCCGCCGAATTCACCGTCTGTTTGGGTTTTTAGGCTCTCATAGCTTTGTTTGTCCATATAGGTCGAGTGGGCATCAAGATTGGATAAAAGCCCCTGCAATGCTTTATCGATCAGTTGATCAATGCTAAGACCGTCAACATTGTACTGCTCGACGATTCCCAAAACTTTAGTGAATTTGGCTAGTGATTGTAAGCGAGACGCTTCAACAGAGGTTTCGCTAACGACAGGAGCATCGCTTTTAGCTAAGAGCGTGGTAGAAAGAGCGACAGTTACGGCAACCGCACTGGCAAAGCCGACAACCATCATTTTGATATTTTTCATCTATATTTTTCCAAGCTTTTTGTAATACGTGATTATAGTCAAAAGTCGATTAATAAACAATGGATCAGATCACTTCGATAACGACATTACCGATCGTGATTTTCTCTCCCTTGGTGATTTTCGCCCGTTTGCGGGTTTCACATTCACCGTTGCGAAATACATGGCCGTTTTCGATTAATACTTTGGCTTGTCCTCCGGTGTCGACGAGGTCTAAGAGTTTAATAAGTTTATGCAATTCGATATAAGGTTCTGTGAGTGTATAAGTCATGGTGCATCTTTAAATATAAGGGTTTTTGAGAAAATTTGTTTTTAGAAAAGGGAAAATATAGTGTCTAGAGTAGCATGAAAGCCCCTTAGGGCTTCATGGGAGTGATTACCAGCGGTCGCGTGGAGGGCGTGGTGCGCGTGGACGAGCTTCGTTAACACGAAGTGTACGTCCGCCGAAATCGTTACCTTCGAGGGCTGTGATCGCTTTATTAGCTTCGTCTTGGTTCGCCATTTCAACGAAACCGAAACCGCGGAAGCGGCCAGTTTCTTTGTCGTTTACGAATTTAACTGAACTAACTTCACCGTATTGTCCGAAAAGATCTTTAAGATCGTTTTCGTCTTTGCCGTAGGGAATGTTCCCGACATAAATTTGTGTCACATTGTACTCCGTGAAAAAATCGAACTATAACC
>NZ_JAQTQR010000125.1 GCF_028712165.1 Sulfuricurvum sp.
AACTCATTGTACTTCCGGCGATCAGTGCCGAAATAACAAGGGAGATTTTCCCCCCTTTGAGGATACGAAAGCGGGAACTGAAATCGGGTGTGTATTTCATCGTATGTTCCTTATTAATACATAGTGTATTATCCGAAAGATTACCGCACAGGAAGATCCGTATCGGTCATCTCAAGTGCAACCATCTGTGACCGATTCGGAACTTTGGATTGGGTATAATTAAATTTATGAAAGAAAATGCGAAAGTATTTAAAAAGCTCACCGTCCTCGTAGTGGAAGACGAGGCAGATGTTTTAAACGATATGATTCAAATGCTTTTGATTTTTTTCAAAGAGGTCTTGCAAGCGTCCAATGGAGAAGAGGCGCTCAGAGTCTATGAAACAAAAAAACCGGATATCATTTTGAGCGATATACAGATGCCAAGATCGGACGGTTTTTGGTTAGCCGATAAAATCAGAGCTATCGATAAAAACGCCCCTATACTCCTTATCAGTTCGTATTCTGAAAAACCGTTACTGATAGTAGCAATCAACATGAGTGTAGATGGTTATATTTTAAAGCCTTTTGACCTCGAAGAGGTGCTGCAGGCAATCACAAAAAGCCTCAGACGTTCAGGAGTGCTTGAGAAAAATATCATCTGTTTCAAAAACGGAATTTCTTATAACGATGCGACCAAAGAGCTGAGCGACAATGGTTTAATTATCGATCTTGGTCCAAAAGAGTATGCATTACTTTCCCTTTTCCTACGCAACCAGAATAGAACGTTGACACAACAAGAAATTTTCATTGAACTTTGGCCTTTTGATGAAGTTTCCGATAGTGCATTGAAAGGTATTTTACACCGTTTACGTAAGAAAATCGGAGATGAAAGCATCGAAAATGTTAAAACCTCCGGATGGAGATTACTATTAGACGCATAGCGCTTGTACTTCTTTTAGTGTTACAGACCCTTTATGGATACGATACGATCGAAGTGCTCAACAAAAATATTACCCTCTCCCATTCCGGGTACGCTATTACAAAGAACAATCTCTCCGCAGCCCAAGCGTATACCCTCTACAATGCAAACGGTTTTAAAGAACTGCCAAAAAGTGCCAAAAGTTTTGGATTTGATACTAAAAGCTACTGGTACGCTTTTAGTATCTCAATGGATGAAAAACCGACGGAACGATACTATCTGGACGTTAGAACCCCGACACTCAATCAGTACGAATTATATGCATTTGCTAACAACCCCCTGATTACACACGGAGCGGTCAATTCCTTTATTCCGGATTTAAAACAGCTTCTTGAAGGCTCTTCTGGACGGTTCGGTCTTCTTGATACCAACGGTACCGTCACCTATCTCCTCAAAATCGATACAAAAGCTCCGCGACTTTCCGCGTTTGCATTCGGTACGTATAGCGAAATAGAGGAGATATGGCACACCCAATCGTTTATTTTTGCGTTTGCTACGGGGATAACCCTCTTCGTCGCTTTTTTCACCCTTATTTTCTACCTGAATACAAAAGATAAAATTTACCTCTTTTATCTGCTGTATATTGCAGGGCTTTACGGCGCCGTACTCATCACCTCCGGTCACGCCAAACCGCTTATACGCCTATTTCCTGCCGTAGGACCGTTTTTGGTCGGGATTTTTTTACAAATCCAGCTTATTGGGTTAACCTATTTTAGCGAACGATTGCTCGATACACACACCAAACTGACGAAGATGGGACGATTCATACAGATTTTACTCTATCTCAACATTACCTTGTTCTTCGCCTTTCCAATCGGCCCCTTATTTAAAACAGCGAGTTTTCTTATGAGCGTATCGCTCTTCACCGCCCTCATATATGCCGCCTACAAAATGCTCACCCGTGAATCTAAAATACCCCTCTATTATCTGATCGCCACCGGGTCGGCATTGCTCTTAATGGTTTCATATACCCTGATGCATCAGGGGATACTCCCCTACGGGGTCGTGAGCTCTAACTTTTTAACCCTCGCATTGATTTGGGATATGACATTTTTATCTTTGGCTTTAGGGGATAGAATCGCATTGATGCAGCGGGAGAATATCGAAAAAGAACGCATCTTGACGCTCAAATCCAGACAGGAGACACTGGGGGAACTGACGGGAAACGTCGCCCATCAATGGCGAAGCCCCTTATCTAAAATTGGCGTCATCGTCTCCGCTATACAGGCAAAACTCATCTACTCTGAAATATCGAAAAAGGAAATTTTAGATTATCTCTCCCGAGTTTCCGCCATCTTGAAACATCTTTCATCTACAGTAGAGACGTTTCAATCATTCTTGGTTTCGAACGATAAGCAGGAATATTTTGATTTGTCACAATCGCTTGAAGAGATGTTCCGCTGGATCGAACCAACGTTTCATACAGAGAATATCAAACTGCTTTATACGTTTGAACCGGAGTGCCGGATACGAGGAGAAAAAAACGAAATTTTACAAGCTATTCTGGCCATCATTCAAAATAGCAAAGAGGCTCTTACTCAGTCGTATTTACGTAACGGGCACATTTCGCTAACACTAAGCAAAAGTTCCGATTCCGTGATTCTCACGATACAAGACAACGGCGGCGGCATCAAACTCATCCCGATTTCGAAAGTGTTTGACCCCTACGTAAGCACCAAACAAAACGGTACCGGCATAGGTCTGGCTTTGGCAAGAACCATTATAGAGAAGCGGCACAACGGAAAATTATCGGTCAGAAATGAGGATCAAGGAGCTGTTTTTGCGATTGAATTGCAACAAGTATAGTCACTGAATGGATAGATTTTTTTATCGTATAACGACCGATCTATGAGCACTTTTTATATGCAAAAATGGACCTTACATGTTTTTCGTAGTTTTGCTTGTCCATAAGATATGATTTTTTATTTGCCTTTGCATAACTGTAAAACTCTTCCCAAAGAGCCTCAAATTTTAGTTTTGAAGTTCTCCCCGCTTTAATCGTTGG
>NZ_JAQTQR010000080.1 GCF_028712165.1 Sulfuricurvum sp.
ATTCAAATGCGTTATCTGATCGATATACGGCTTGAGGGAAAAAGCCGCCTCTATCCTATTGATGCAAAGAATGAAACAGAGGCTATAGAACGTCTCAAGCTCCGTCTACCGCCACATCAGCGTGAATTTATCATTATCGATTCTATCGAAATCGATCCTACATCGATACCGGAAGACGATCCTTTTGGAGTCTTTTTACACTAAAGCTCTCTAATGGAGGATTCCGTCTTCTTTTGTAAGATCTTTGCGCATCGTCTCACGGACATAATCCATCCCGTTGTAAAACTCGCGCATCATTACCGAAAACAGATGCGCACCTCTCTCATTAACGTGATCGTTCTCTACCATACCACACATCTTTAAAAGGGTATTTTCAATCCATAAATGCTGTTTTGAGTCCTGTAAACCGAACATCTCCACCATCATCCGATATTGACGTATTGCACGTGGAGGAAATGTTGTCGCATGGGTGATAGGCAATTGCTCTTTAGATATCCGATCTGCATAAGCCGGGAGTGAAAACGTGTTTGCATAGAGGGTATCACCGATAAAGCTGAACGCCCCGCTTCCGATTCCGACGTACTCGCTTCGCTCAATCACATATTCATCGATAATCCCCTCACGTTCCAGCGACCATGCCCAGCTGGAGCGTTGGGTGTATATTCCTCTCATTCGTTCCATGATAATACGGTAGAAATCGGCATCTTTGCTATCACTGAGCTTTCCCCATCGCTTACTGAGATTCTCGCGTATCCCCGGTGCATACATCAGCGGATAAAAAGTCACTTGCGGCGGTCGAAGTCGTAAAATCGTATCGATCTCACGGTGCAGTTCTTCTTCGCTCTGGTCGGGATAATTGTAAATCATATCGATATTGACGATCGGAAAATCTCCCAACACTGCCGATACTTTTGCATACTGTTCATCAGCGGAACCGAATTTTTTATACCGTCCGATCTTTTGGAGATGGCGATCGTTAAAACTTTGTATCCCTATCGATAGACGGTCGATTTTTCCGTGCAGATCGGCATTTTCCAAATCACTCAGATGAGAGGGATCGCTCTCACACGAGACTTCACGAATCGCAAACAGCGATTTGGCTAAATCGATCGTCTCACCCAGTTCATGGGGAAGTATCGTTGTCGTCCCCCCTCCGAAATAGATCGAATCAAACCGATATCCCAGAGCATGAACCATACGCATCTCTTGATGCAGCAATTCAAAATAGCGTTTGGCACTCGGTTCGTCAAATCGAAACTTATGAAAAGAGCAGTACGGGCACAAAGTAAGACAAAACGGGATATGAATATAAAGAAGCAATGGTGTTTCATCGGATGCGGGAGGTAAAGATAGAGTAGAAGGGACTAAACGGAGGTACTTTTTTACCGCTCTCTTCATTACTGCAGACGCGATTTTTTCAATAATACTCATGATTATTGAAGCCCTTTTAAAAGTACTCCTATGCTGTACTCATAAATTGCTTCCATATTATCACTCATCATCAAGTGTCCATCGATCAACAGCGATGCGAGACCATGGATCGACGCCCATACCATAGCCGCTTGTATCAAAGGATTTACCTCTGCAATGATCCCCTCTTCTTGAGCTTCAGTTAGGAGACCGATGAGTGCGTACAGTCCCGTTGCTTGGGTTTCATCTTTATAATCGCATATCTCTTCACGTTCTTTACGGTACATCTCCCCAAAAAGAAGACGATACAGATTCGGATGCTCTATTGCAAAATTAAGATACTCCCGACCCATTCTCTCAAATCGCTCTGCAACGCTATACGTGCGATCTTCAAATATAGGGGTGAAGAGCAAATTAAGATGTTCATACCCTTTTTCGATGACTCCGAGTATTAACGCCTCTTTACTTGCAAAATGACGATACACTGCCGTTCGGGACGTACCCAATCGCTGAGTCAATTCTCGGAGTGTAATTGCATCAAGCCCCTCCTTGTCAATCATCTCCAAAGCTGTCTGCAACAGCTCTTCTTTGAGATTTCCATGATGGTAGGGGGAGGTCTTTTTATCTTTCATAACGACATTGTAACATGCATACTACAAATAGTGCACATTTTATGTTGACATTGTCCACATTTAATGTTAACATTGTCAACATATATTTTACCAAGGATAATCATGAGACATTTTGTTCTCCTTTCCTTTACCCTTTTGCCATTGATAGCTTCTGACCTAGCATCTTTGCTTCCGAGTGCTAAAACCAATTTGCGCGTTGCGTCCGCACGTCTGGAGATCCAGAAATCCCAGGCCCAGCTTGATGAGGCTAAAACTGCGTATTTCCCGACAGTCAGCGCAACTGCACTTTATAAGAAAAAAGATAGAACTCCCGCCTTTGAACCTAATAAAATCCAAGGTGCTGAAATAGGAGCCCAGATCAGTGTTTTTGACGGGTTTCGTCGTGAGGCGCTTCTCGATGCACTCCATGCATCCATGGCTTCAGCAACCCACTCACTGGCACAAGAAGAACAAAATGTCCTCATGGAGACCATCGCGGCCTATTATGACTATCTTGATACCCAAGACCGCCTGAAAGTCAATCAAGAGAAAAAAAAGGAACTTCTCTCTGAAGTCGAACGCTACAAGATACTTGTTCAAAACGATCTGGCCACGACCGATATTCTAAAATCGCTGATCGCATCGAAGCTGGAAGCCGATTATGACGAACAAAATCTCAAAATGCTGCTCGAAAAACATCGTAAACATCTCGAACTCCTTAGCGCAACACCGATCCATGAGCCGCTTCAGTACCGAGAACTTGCCATGCCAAGATTGACGAGCGTAGAGCGCCATGATCTGCAAAGCGATCAGGCAAATATCGATATCTTACACAATACCGAAGATCGTTATACCTATCTCCCTACTCTCACTCTCGAAGCAAAACACAAATACATGGAATACAGCGGTTACGATACGATGGGAGGAACCAATCTCCAACCTCTCAACCAAAACGAAATCACCGCCTCGCTTACCATGACGCTGTTTGATATGGGACGAATCGCAAAAGAGCGCGAACAAGCCCGGATCGATACCCTGAAAGCCAAAAATCTCCTGGATTACAAAACCCAAAGTCTGAACAATGACGCCGAAATAGCCCTGATGTCGATCCAAACTTCTCAACATGCCTATGAAGCGGCTAAAGCAGAAGAGGAAGCGAGAAGCGAAGCCTTCGGTTTTATCAAACAGCGTTTTGAAGCGGGGCTGGTCAACACAACGACCTATCTCAGTGAACTCACCAACCTTACCTACTCGCGTGCCAAAGCCCATAACGCGCTCAATACACTCCAAGTAGCAAAAGCCAGTGCCGCGTATGCCTATGGAATCGATCTTATGACATTAATCGAGGAGAAAAAATGAAAATTTTACTGATATCAACACTGACCGCACTCTCGCTTTGGGGCGATGTATATGCCACCTTTGAATCCCAAGCCTACCGTGAAGCGGCTCTGGGGATGAATGCATCGGGGATCGTTAAAAATCTCTCCGTCCAGAGCGGTGATCACGTCAAAAAAGGTGCACTGCTGCTCGAACTCGACAGCACCGAAGAGCAGCTCTCGCTTCAGATGGCAAAAGCCGATTTGGATGCCCTCACCAAAGAATGCAACTTTTTGAGCGATCAATACGCCCGTTATGAAAAAAGTGCTCAAGTATTCGATAAAAACACCCTCGATAAACTCAAATCCGAACTGGGAACAAAACTGGCTCAAAAGGAACGCACCCGATTATCGGTCGCCTATGCCGAACAAAAACTCTCCAAAATGCGTCTCGTTGCCCCGTTTGCCGGAAGCATTTCGGAAAAAAATATCGAGCTGGGAGACATGGTCTCTTCGATGGGTGGATCACCGCTGTTTAAACTCATCAGCGATCAAACCAAACTCCTCATCCAGTACGATTCCAAATTCGGCTCACAAGTCAAAGTGGGCGATCGTTTCTGCACCTCAATCGACGGTAAATCGACCGGAAAATGTACCAAAATCATCAAAATCTACCCATCCATCAACACTAAAAACCGTCAAATGACGGCTGAAGCGGATGGTTCAGGTCTGCGTCCCGGCACGTTCGGCGACGGCATGATCATGGCGAAATAGGGATTATTATGCATAAATTTGCCATTCTCCGTCCTATCACGACCCTTATGTTCGCCCTCGCCCTCATCTTTTTCGGACTGGTCGAACGCGGCAGTATGCCCTCCGCCCTCTACCCCAACGTCGACTTTCCGATTGTTATCGTCACCACCACCTATAAGGGGGCTAATGCCGACATCGTCGAGAGTAAAGTCAGTGACAAGATCGAAGAGGCGGTGAGCGGAATCTCAGGACTCGATACCCTGAGCTCGGACAGTTCCAAAGGGATCAGTGTCGTCGTCGCCCAGTTTAAACTCTCCAAAGATCTCAACGAAGCGGTCAACGATGTCCGCGATAAAGTTTCCAGTATCCAGCTCCCGAATGAAGTGGATAAACCTTCCGTTGATAAATACTCGATCACCTCTTCCCCCGTTATTACCCTCTTTTTAGCAGGTAGCGATACACAGAAGGTGATGAAACACGCCGATGAGATACTCAAACCCCGCCTTCAGCGGATCGAAGGGGTAGGCGGTGTAACCTTGGCCGGTTTGCGTAAAAAACAGATACTCATCACTCCGGATCCCGCCCTGCTCGCCAAATATTCCCTGACTATGAGTGATTTGACCGGAATTATCCGTGCTCAGAACATCCGCATGGATGGAGGAAAAACGGTTGATCCGGCACACGAGTACCAAATACTCATCGATAACGACAGTAAAACCGTAGAAGCGTTGTCCGCACTTCGTATACGTGAAGGGCTTAGTTTAGGCGATGTGGCAACAGTAAGCGATACATTGGCCGAAGAGCGCAGTTTCGCATCATTAGATGGCAAAGCCGGTGTTCTGCTTATGGTCAAAAAGATGACGGGTGCGAATGATATCGCTATCGCCGATGCGGTACGCAAACAGCTCCCATCCTTGCAAGCACTCGAACCGACCATGACCCTTACACCGTTGCAAGATACGACAGGATATATCCGTGATACCCTCGATGGGGTTCAATTCGACCTTATTTTAGGTTCCGTTCTCGCCTCACTCGTCATCTTCTTATTTTTGCGGAACTTCACCCTGACTATGATCGCTGCCGTCTCCCTGCCGGTATCGATTTTCGGGGTATTTGCGATCATGGGATGGAGCGGCCAAACGTTTAATCTTCTCACACTCACTGCCCTTACCCTCGCCATCGGGATCATCATCGACGATGCGATCGTTGTTATCGAAAATATCTTCAAACGCCTCGAAGCAGGCCGTGACCGTATCAATGCCGCCATCGAAGGGGTGAGTGAGATCATATTCTCTATCGTCGCCATCTCCTCTATGCTGTTGGCGGTTTTCGTCCCTGTTGCTAAAATGAGCGGAATCGTCGGACGTTTTTTTACCAGTTTCGGGGTGACGATTATCGCCGCCATCGTCGTATCGTTTGTTATCGCGATCACCCTTATCCCGATGATCGCCTCTCAAATCGCCAAAGGGAGTCATAGCCGTTTTTATCATAAAACGGAGCACTTCTTCGTCCGTATGGAGGAGATTTACCGTTCTCTCATCATGAGTGTTTTGAAATACAAAAAAACCACCCTCTTTAGTGCCCTGGGTATTTTCGTCGTCTCGATCGTCCTCTCAGGGACACTGGGGATGGTATTTATGCCAAAAGAAGATAAAAGTCAGTTTGACATCACCCTGAAAGCTCCTGTCGGAACCAGTGTCAGCGGTATGAAACAGCTCTCTCTCGATGCACAACAGCGTATCGGAAAAATGTCCGAAGTCGAATACTGTACCCTCTACGTCGGACGTGGAAATGATCAAAAAGCGAACGAAGCGGCACTCTATGTCCGGCTCAAACCGATCAAAGAACGCTCCCGCAGCCAAAGCGAAGTGATGAAAGAGACCCGTGCAATGCTGGAGAGTTTAAAAGGATTTACGATGACCAGCGTCACCGAAGTCAACGACATCGGAGGCTATGAGATCAATACTCCCTATCAAGTGATCCTCAAAGCGCAAAATATGGACGATGCGGAAGCCTCGGCACTCAAACTGATGAAACTCCTCAAAAGTATTGACGGGACGACCGATGTGCAAAGCAACATTCAGCCCAAAGCACCGCAGCTGAGCATCACTGTCCTCACCCAAAACGCCACACGCCTCGGTGTCAATGTCGATGAGATCGCCCGTACTATCGCCAGTGCCTATTCGGGAGATGCGACGATCACCTTTATCCGTGAACGGGGTAAAGAGTACGATGTCGTGATGCGTCTGGATGATACCAAACGTGAAAATATCGACGCTCTGAATAGTCTGAACGTCCGTACTTCGTCGGGGATTACCGTCCCTCTCTCTGCGGTTGTATCCATTACCCAAAGCTTCGCGCCGACCACGATCAAACGGTTCGACCGTCTCAAAAAAGTGATCGTCGGCTCAGATATCACCAAATCCCTTCCTCTCGATAAACTCGTCAAAATCGTCAATGAACGTCAAAACGAGTGGTTGGGTAAAGGGGTAGCCTATGAACTCGACGGCGATGCGAAACACATGCAGGAGAGTAACGAAGCCTTCGGCGTAGCGATCGGTGCCGCACTCGTCATGATCTATCTGATCCTCGCCGCCTTGTACGAATCACCGCTTCAGCCGCTCATCATTATGAGTGCGTTGCCTCTGAGCTTTACGGGAGCGTTTATCGGTCTGTGGGCGGCAGGGATGAATATGTCCCTCTTTAGTATGATGGGGCTGATGCTATTGCTCGGACTGGTGGGGAAAAACTCCACACTCGTCGTCGATGCCGCCAACCGTCTCCGAGATGCAGGGAAACCGCTCGATGAAGCCATCGTCGAAGCGGGGCTCTCCCGTCTGCGCCCGATCCTGATGACGACAACGGCGATGTGTTTCGGGATGCTCCCGCTCGCCCTCTCCGTCGGAGAAGGTTCTGGGGTTAAAGGACCGATGGGGGTCGCCGTCATCTGCGGACTGTTGCTCTCGACCCTCACCAGCCTTCTCGTTGTTCCGGCTCTCTATAAAGTCCTCGCACCGCTCGATGCGAAACTTCGTAAGCTGTATACGATTAAAAAAGATCCAACCGAATAAACATTCTCGTTCCCAACCTTTCTGTTGGGAATAGCCTATATGGTGCCTATCGATTTTTCACGCTAAAAGTGTACAATAGTACAATATCTTCGAAATCTAAAGCAGTCACACATGGGGATTCTTCCATTTTATAGAGGTCTAACATCTGCCGAAGCAACCAAACGACAAGTCGATGAAGGGTTGAACGAGCTTGATACAAAACACAGCCGTTCACTTCTGAAAATTGCTTTGGAAGTCGTACGCGAACCTATGTTCCTTCTCTTAATCGGTGCCGGAAGTATCTACATGTTTATGGGAGATCTGCATGAAGCGCTGATTCTGCTAAGTTTTATCTTTGTCATCATGGGTATCACCATCTTTCAGGAACGACGGACAGAAAAGGTATTGGAAGCACTTCGCGATCTTTCCAGTCCACGTGCTGTGGCTCTGCGAGATGGACAACAGGTCAGAATTCCCGGTATCGAAGTGGTAAGAGGAGACATTCTCATCATTTCCGAAGGGGATCGGGTTCCTGCAGATGGGAAAGTTATCTCCGCTCATGAACTGGCGGCCGATGAATCGATGCTGACTGGGGAATCGGTCGCTGTCGCAAAAACAGCTGATGAGTCACTTTTTGCCGGAACGATGATAATCAGCGGTCAAGGGATGATGGAAGTTAAAACGATTGGTATCCATACCGAGCTGGGGCGAATTGGTAAATCGTTACAGGCTATCGATTCGGAGACTTCGCCGCTTCAAGCTGAAACCGCTGCCCTGACTCGGAGACTTGCCTTTATCGGCGGTGGATTAAGCCTTATTGTCATACTCCTTTTTATCCTGTTTCGTGGAGGATTTTTGGAAGGAATCTTGGCAGGAATCACTCTGGCAATGGGAATCCTTCCTCAAGAGTTCCCCGTTATTATGATTATTTTTATGGCGTTTGGCGCACGTCGGATTGCGCACCATAAAGTATTAACCCGCCGTCTCAGTGCTATTGAAACATTGGGTGAAACAACCGTTTTGTGTGTCGATAAGACAGGAACGCTGACCCAAAACAAAATGGCTGTCGCTGCACTTATTCTGCCCGACAACACTTCGTATACCCCCGGATCAGAAGAACTTCCCGAACCCTTTCACGAGCTGCTAGAGTACTCGGTTCTCGCCAGTGAAATCGATCCGCATGATCCGATGGAAAAAGCGTTCCATCAACTGGCCCAAAAATATTTGCTCCATACTGAACATCTGCATGCCGACTGGAATTTAACCAAAGAATATGAACTCAAACCCGACCTGATGGCCATGTCACATCTTTGGCGTATCCCTGAAAACAATCGTCATGCCGTAGCGACAAAAGGTTCTCCCGAAGCGATCATCGATTTATGCCACATGAATGAAGCTCAGCGCATCCGCGTAGCAGAACAAGCATCTCAAATGGCAGATCGAGGATTACGCATACTCGGAGTCGCCAAATCAGTTTGCGTCGGCGAACAATGGCCATCGATCCAGCATGATTTTGATTTTGAATTTTTAGGACTTATCGGACTAGCCGATCCTTTGCGTGATGAAGTCCCTGATGCAGTCGCCGAATGTCAGCGTGCCGGTATTCGTGTTGTCATGATCACAGGCGATCACCCCCGAACCGCCAAGGCAATTGCCAAACAAGCCGGAATTGACGATACCCATACCATCAACGGCAGTGAAATAGAATCTCTTAGCCAAAGCGATCTCGCCAAAAACATCATCAATACTTCCGTCTTTGCACGTGTTACGCCCGAGCAAAAACTTCGAATTGTCAACGCGCTGAAAGAAAACGGCGAAGTCGTCGCTATGACAGGTGATGGCGTCAATGATGCACCCGCCCTTAAATCGGCACATATCGGTATCGCCATGGGGAAACGTGGAACCGATGTCGCACGCGAAGCCGCATCATTAGTCCTTCTAGAAGACAATATAAGTGCCATCGTCAAAACGATCAGGCTGGGAAGACGTATTTTTGCCAATCTTCGACAGGCAATGATTTATACAATCGCCGTCCATATCCCGATCATCGGGCTCTCTATTCTCCCCATCATATTTGGCTTGCCGCTAGTTCTGGCACCTGTCCATATTGTTTTTTTGGAACTGGTGATCGATCCGGCCTGCTCGATTGTCTTTGAAGCCGAAGAAGAAAAAGCCGATTGTATGCAAAATCCGCCCCGCTCTTTAAAAGAACCGCTAGTCTCCTCACGCCATCTTGTTTTGAGTCTTGTGCAAGGTTCCTTAACCTCTATAGCGGTAGCCTTGCTCTATTGGATCACATTGATGTCAGGAGTAGAAACGGCTCAGGCAAGAACCATGGCTTTTATCGCCTTGGTAACGGCCAACGCCGTTTTAATCTTTAACAGCCGCTCACCCCAGTTTGATTTGTATCAGTCATTTGCAAAGATTTCCAAGGTCGGAATTTGGGTTATCCTAGCCACAATATTCAGCCTCATTGTAATCACGATGACCCCTGCAATTACACCGTTCTTTATGTTTTTTCCCCTTCCGCTATTGCATTGGTTTATTGCGTTTAGTGTAGGGTTGGGAATGTTTTTTATTTTTGAAGCCGTAAAATTTTTTATTCCACCGACCCTACCAATACGCAGATAGTGTCATTGTCACTGACCTGCTATACTTTCACCACTTTTATCAAAGAACTATGAATGAACCTAGACGATTTACAGCACCTTTTACATACGAATGCCGCTACCGTAACCGAAGAATATACCCGTCTCTTTCACGGTCGAGGCAATACGTACGGCGAATATCGGTTTCTCACCGTAGACAGTGTCGACAAAGTGCTCTTTGCCGTGTTGTTTGACGCGGATGAGCAAGAAGAGGCGATCATCTCGATGTTACGTAATTTCTTTTATGCTGAAGGAAAATGGGAAGCATTGGTCGTTCAACAGCGCTATCTCCCCTCTTCACCCTCGACGGTAGTCGCAGGTAAACTTCCCGAGCAATGTTTTGCGATCGAAAACACTCTCAAATATCACATAAACTTTCTCAATGCCCAAAACATCGGTTTCTTCCCCGATATGAAGCTCGGGCGTGAATTTGTCCATAAAAACTCACGCGGTAAAAATGTCCTCAATCTCTTCTCCTACACCTGCTCTTTTTCCGTTGCAGCGATTGCAGGGGGAGCGACGGCGGTTGCCAATGTCGATATGAACAAAAATGTCCTCTCGATGGGAAGAGAAAATCATCGCCTCAACGCCTTTGATACCAAAAAAGCGGAGTTTATGCCCTACAATATCCTCAAATCATGGAGCCGTATCCGTAAAAGCGGGCCATATGATCTGATCATCATCGATCCACCCAGCTTTCAAAAAGGCTCATTCGCCGCAACAAGCGATTACGAAAAGATCATACGCAGACTGAATGAATTCGCGGCAGAGGAGTGCATCGTCCTCTCGGCACTCAATGCTCCCGAACTGGGCACCGAGTTTATCAAAACCCTTTTCCGTGAAAATGCACCGGAGTTTCAGTATGTCGAGAGGTTGGAGAATTTGGAGAGCTTCCCCGAAATCGAGGAAGAGCGAAGTCTAAAGAATCTGATATTTAAGAAAGAAGCTTACAAAGTCGGATAATCCAGATACCCTTGTTCATCCTGCGTATAAAAGCTATCGGGATTTGGGGTATTTAGTTCGGCCTGACTTCTAAAACGCTCTGGTAAATCAGGATTAGCTAAATAAAGAGCCCCGAAGGCTACCGCATCGGCAAGACCGCTTTGAATCGCCTCATTTCCCCGTTCTAGAGTATAGCCGCCGTTTGCGATCAAAATACCGTTGTATGCCTTTCTCAGAACACCGATGTCAACGACATTCGCCCCGTGCCGGATATCCCCCTCGAGAGCATCGATAACATGGAGATACGCAAGATCGAAAGCATTGAGTTTTTCGCAGATGTAGGAAAAATGGAACTTCGGATCGGAATCTTTCATATCGTTAAAGGTACCGCTGGGAGAGAGCCTTACACCTGTATTTTCTGAACTGATAGCAGCACAAACCGCTTCCACAATCTCCAAAAGAAACCGTGCCCTATTCTCAATAGAACCTCCGTATTCATCTTCTCTGTGATTGCTTCCGTCACGCAAAAACTGATCAATCAGATAACCGTTGGCTCCGTGTACTTCCACACCGTCAAATCCGGCTTCCATCGCATTTATGGCACCTTTGACATAATCTTGGACAACACTTTTAATCTCATCGATTGTAAGAGCGTGCGGCGTAACAAACTCCTTCATCCCCTCATAGGTATAAATACTGCCGGAGGGCTTGATGGCTGAGGGAGCATCCGGTAATTCGCCGTTATGAAACGACGGATGGGAAATTCTTCCGACATGCCATAACTGCAAAAAGATTCTCCCCCCCTGGTCATGTACCGCTCTGGTCACTTTTTTCCATCCCTGCACCTGCTCAGGTGTATGAATACCGGGAGTATAGGGATATCCGACGCCTTTCGTCGAAATCTGGGTAGCCTCGGTAATAATAAGTCCCGCAGAGGCTCTCTGGGCATAATAGTGTGCCATCATATCATTGGGAACATTGTTCTGAACACTTCGGCACCGTGTCATCGGTGCCA
>NZ_JAQTQR010000126.1 GCF_028712165.1 Sulfuricurvum sp.
GTCTTTCGTAACACATCAATCGGCATGACAAACAGCGCTTTAAACAGCGGTGATACGTGAGTCGTTTTATCATCGATTACTTCTAATGCATTAAAGCTAAATCCCTCTCCATCAGCACTGTTGTTCGGCTTGACAGTAAATGTGAGCGGTTTGAGGGTACGGATCATATTGAGGATGTTTTTATGGCGTTTGTCTTCGGAGCTTAGGAGGATATTGCCGTCTTTGGTACGTACTTTTGCCGTCTCGACGAGGAGTCTCCAGTTATCGGCATGGAGCGTTTTGTTCCATGTCATCGTTCCGCTCGTGTAGTTGATTTGTTTTTTTTCACCGACGATGATCCCCTCTCGGGTGCTACGGATGGTTTCGGCGAGGGTGAGAAAAAAGTTTTTGCCTCCGACGGAGTCTGCACATTCACGTAAGAGTTCACCCAATGGTTGTTCAGTAGTCATAAAATTATCCTTTTCTTTATCCTCATCATATCTAAATAACGGCTCAAATAGAGGATTTTAACCCCAAATATGCTATTTTTCGATTATGAAACAACAAGAAACTGCCCCCTTTTGGGAAACAAAAACCCTCGAAGAACTGACCCCAGCGGAATGGGAAGCACTCTGTGACGGATGCGGACTGTGCTGTCTGAACCGGCTGCAGGATGAAGACGACGATACGGCTCCAATCTATTTGACACGTGTCGCGTGCCATTGTTACGATATCCAAGCAGGAAAATGCAGCGATTACGAGAATCGTTTTAAACGGGTTGAGGGGTGCATGGGACTCAATGTTGAACGTGCGGCTCAGTATGATTGGTTGCCTGAAACATGTGCGTACCGTCTGCGCCATCTGGGCAAACCGCTCCCTTCATGGCATCCGCTGATCACCAAAGATCCCCTTTCCGTTCGTCCCTACGGGATGCATGCTCTGGATCCGATTTTGGAGAGTGACGATATCGAGTTGGAAGATTATGTTGTGGATGAATTTATCGAGGATTAGTAATCTTATAGATAAAACTAAACACTTCCGCCACTGCGAGGTAGAGCTTCTCCGGCACTTCGCGATCTAGCTCCACCTTGCTCAACATCTCAACCAAATCTTCATCTTTTTTGATCGGAAGGTTGTGAAGCTCTGCTATTTTGATAATGTTTTCCGCAGTGACCCCTTGTCCTTTTGCGATGACACGGGGGGCGTTTTCTTTCGCCGGGTCATAACGCATTGCGACCGCTTTTTTCATACTTTTACCTCAAATCCCAGATCGGAACCGTTCGCATCCGTTCCGTAGGTCTCTTTTAACGGCGACAGGGTCTCTTTCATTTCAAAAACCCGTATTGCTCTGGGGGTTAATCCGGCATCGATGAGCAAGGAGCGCAGGGTGGCGATATTGTCGTGGATCAGTGTTTTGAGCTCCGGTTTTTCAGTGTGAGCTTGGATTTCCAACTGATTTCCCTCATACAGTGCCATCATCAGATTCAGTTCTCCGTACTCTTTCAGACGAAGATTGATTTCGCAGTAAAACTTTTTATCCGTCGTTTTTTTGAACGCCATTGAGCCCTCTTCGAGCTGATCCCATGCGAACGGGATATAGATAGAGTTCGAAGAGCCTATATAAGAGGTAATCTGGTGATAATCGATTTGGGTCAGGAGTTTGTCGGTTTGCTCCAACAACTTCGGAGCATTCGGATCATTTGATTGGGTAAGCTCATCGTGCAGAGCAAGGAGATTGGATTTGAGATCATGTTCCATCGACTCTTTTAAAAACGTTTCGGTGACCAATGCTTTGGGATTGGTAAACTCGTCCAGTTTCGCGATAACCTGAGTGAGTTCTTTGGTGCTGTTTCCCTCATTGATGGCACTTTTGAGCTGTTGGGTAAATGACTTGAGCTCTTCCGTAGGGGCATTATCCAAATTTTTGAGGAGTTTTTCGATGGAATCGAGCAATGTATTTGTGTCAGCGGCTTTGCTGGAGAGTAGGGTTCCGTAGAGCTGTGAAAGGGCCGTCTTTATCTCTTGCACAGCACTGAGTTGATCGAGTTTCTGGGCTAGGGCAGAGACCTCTTTGGAGTATAGGGGATCACTCTTTGAGAGCAGTGTATGGAGATTTTCAGTCACTTTTTTCAGTGTATCGGTGAGGCTGATAGCACTTTTTAAGTCTTGTGATGCTGTCGAGAGAATAGGGCTTTCCAAAAGGGTAGCAATCTGTTGTTGAAGGACTTTTGCGTCATTCTGAGGACTTTTTGTGAGAAGAGTGCGAAGCTGTTCGAGTGTTTGGGTCAGATCGGGTATTTTCTGCAATGCTGCGGCAAATTTGGATTCCATGAAAACGCCGCTGGAAGCAATCTGATTTTTGAGTGTAGCGCCGTCTATGGTTGCGGCATTTTTCAAAAATGTTTCTAATGCAGCGGTTTTAGAGGAGAGATCGGGAGAGGTTTTAAGCTCTTTTAGAAGCGATTGCAGGTTATCGGTGAGATTTCCCATATTTTTAAATGCAGTTGAGTTTTTTAAAATATCGAGCAAAACGGTATCCGATTTTGCAGCGGTGATTTTATCCTGAAATACCGAGGTGAGGAGGGATTTGATATCTTTCCCCTCTTTGAGCTGTGAGAGCTGTTCGGGGGTGGCGTTTTTGATCGCCTCAGCTAGGGCTTTGTTCGTGTTGGGCAGGATGATATTGAGCCGGGCATCGGTATTTAGATTGATCATAGAGAAAATCATAACACAAAATTATTTTTTCGCTGCCGTACTAAAAGTATTGACTAATGCGGAGTAAGAAACTAATTTTAGGAATAAATGAAAACATTTTCCAAAAAATAACAAAAAACATTGTAAATTAATCTTTAATTCGGTATAGTCATGAACTTTAAATAACAACTATAAATATCAAAGGTTTTTTATGGAGATTGCCTCATCTCTCCTCAGC
>NZ_JAQTQR010000081.1 GCF_028712165.1 Sulfuricurvum sp.
GCAGTCTGGTGGGTTCGCTATCTTCTCTCTCCTCTTACAAAGATAGCAAAAAAAGTCCGTTTTTATAAACCGGGTGACCAAATGGATTTTGAGGAAGACGGCAGTGTTGAAATCGAACAGATCGTTACGGCATTTAACACGATGCAAAAAACGACTCAACATTATCTGGAACAAATGGAAAGCATGAATAGCTCCCTTGAAATGAAGGTCAATGAAAAAACCCGTGAATTGGAAACACAGTACTATATTGATCGATTGACTAGTCTACCCAATCGCTATCGCCTCCAAGAAGTATTGTCAAAAGAAGATGTCTCAGCTCTGGCAATCGTCAATATAGATGATTTTAAAGAAGTGAATGACTTTTTCGGAATTTCAATCGGGGATGAAATCCTGATACAAATCGGGACATGGCTGAAGGAATTGTCGGGGGCATGTTATCGTTTAGGGGGAGATGAGTTCGCTTTAGTATTCACTAATTTAGATGATCAAAATGAATTGGAGCATCGCTTAAATATACTTGCGAAATTTTTGGACGAAAAAACATTTTTGGTCAAAGAAGAGAGTCTCAATATTAGAATAAGTATAGGTGTCGCTATGGGGCACGAAAAAGTGCTGACACGTGCGGATATCGCTTTGCATCATGCAAAAGCGAATAGAAAACAGATAGCATTCTATAATCAGAAAGAAGGGGTGGAAGAACAATATCGATCCAATCTGACAATGGCTTCTAATGTACGAAGAGCACTGTTTGAACATCGTATTATTTGTCACTATCAGCCTATCGTCAACCTAAAAACGGGGACGATTGATAAATATGAAACTTTAGTACGGATGATAAATGACGAAGGAAATATCATACCGCCGATAAAATTTTTATCGATTGCAAAACAAACGAAACTGTATCCTCGAATTACCCTCGAAGTGGTCTATCAGGCCTGTACCCTCTTTGCTTCACGCAAGGAGGAATTTTCCATTAATTTATCCGATAGTGATATTCGCAATCCCCATACGGTAAGTGAAATCATCAGAACGATTACAGAAACGGGTACGGCGAAACAGGTTGTATTTGAAATTTTGGAATCCGAAGGGATTGAGAGTTACGAAGAAGTAACACGGTTTATTTCGCAGGTAAAAGCCTTGGGTGCAAAAATAGCGATTGACGATTTTGGGACGGGATATTCTAATTTTGAAAATATACTCAAATTGGGCGTCGACTACATTAAGATAGACGGTTCGCTGATCCGAGAGATTGCAGGGAACTCACGTCATCATATTATTGTCGAAACGATTATTGATTTTGCGAAGAAAATTGATGCGAAAACGATTGCGGAATTTGTATCGGATGAGGTTATTTATAACACGATTAAAGAAATGGGTGTCGATTATTCTCAGGGCTATTTTACCGGTAAACCGACATTACTGTCGTAATGCGGTTCCGGAATAAAAAAATAGTTTTAGCGTAACACGTGCCCGACGAATTTGGACATATTGCCCAAAATTTTACCGCCTCGTCTGAATCCCAAACCGCATGCTTCATAGGCGAAAAAGACACCTGCCTGGTAGCAGTTGCCCTTCGTATCTTTCGGAAACTCGACGTACTCTTGATAGATAGGTTTGAAATTGCCGTACGGGCCGTCGTTGGATTCGATAGTTGCACCTGCGGCATCCATAATACGAACATTGGCACCTTCACGACCAAACATCCGTTTCTCGACCTGCTGAACCCCTTGGAGTGGCTCAAATGAGGTTTTAAGAAGGTACGGTGAATCTGGGAAGAGATCACAAAGTATTTTCATCATCCCTTTTGATTGAAACAAAAGGGTGTAGGCCGGATTTAAAATAATAGCCTTTTGATTGTTCATAATGCTTGTGAGCAAGGTGGCCAGTTCCGGTTCTTCAATAGCGATATCTTCCCACGGGAACAGTTTAAACCAGTACTCATACGGAGTATCTTCTGTGTCGTAAATCCCCTCATCATCAAACTTTACCCCTCCGAGAGATTCAAAACCTGTTTCAAAACCTGCATCGGTTGCCATTTGCTGCAGCAGTCGAACCGTTTGTTCCTCTTCGA
Organism: Sulfuricurvum sp.; assembly: GCF_028712165.1. Lineage (GTDB taxonomy): Bacteria > Campylobacterota > Campylobacteria > Campylobacterales > Sulfurimonadaceae > Sulfuricurvum. The sequence continues at coordinate 2,072 of NZ_JAQTQR010000081.1, forward strand.
TATTGCCGTTTACCGCACTGAAAAGAATTTTCCATCCCTCATACAGTGAATCAAATTTTTCCGTATCATCGAAGAGCGTGATGAGACGGCGAAAATTTTCGCTGATCGCTTCGTAAATAGTATTAAATTGACGCTCTTCATCCATGTCGTTGTATTTTAAGAGTGCCCATTGCAAAATTGCGGTTTCAAAAAGGGCAGTAGGGGTGTCTGCATTGAATTCGATTAGTTTGATAGGGGAACCGTCGATTCCTCCTGCGAGGTCAAATCGGCCATAGAGGTGCCAGTGCACATCGTTTTCCCAGCTTTTTTTGATCATATCTACGAGATTAAACGGAATTCCCAACTCAAAAAAGAGATTATTATCGATGACATACTGAGCTGCAGTTGCATACATATCATACAGTTCGTTGACTGCTTCATAATAGGCTTCGGCCTCTTTATCGGTGACAAGAACCAGTTCATCCGCTACGTATTTAGTGTCATCGCTGTCGGTATGCCAATCAAATCCGATTTCTTCTAAAAGAGCATCGCTTATCGGATTTATTTTTTGTAAATTAATCATATTCATCCTCCGAAAAATCCACCGGAACCGGTGCTTTTAGATGCAGAATTACCGAAAAAACTTTTTTTCTGTGAGCCAGTTGCGGCAGAAGAACCCATCCCTCCCGCTGAACGGTGATAGGCGGAGCGGTTTGACGCATCTTGGTTCTTACGGAATGTGGAGTTGTTCATCAGCATGTTTCCGATGACGTTACCTAATAAGGCTCCTCCCGCTGCAGCGAGAATAGTTCCACCTAAGCCCATTCCTTCACCTTGGGGTTCTGCATTGAGTTCCGATTTTCCTTCCTGCATTTTTTTGTACTCTTGATCGGCGAGTTGTTTCATCTCTGTTTCACTCATAACCCGTTCATGTACGGTACCGTTTTCATCAGTTGAACGGATAATGGCATGGCTTGGGCCGGTAGTAGGGACCTCTTCGACAACGACGTATTTACCGCTGGGCTGTTGTTCTACAACGAGAAATTTATTTTGTCCTTCAACCTGCTGTTCTTGAGAACTTTGGCATCCGCTTAACGCACTGAGGACCATGATCCCCATACTGCCCATCATGATGCTTTTAGCACTTGTAAAGTGTTTCATAAATATAGACTCCTAGCGTAATTGTTTAATTTTGGTTGGGGTTAGTAAAAATATTTTAGAGGCACTCTTTTCACAGAGGCCTCTGAAATCTTCAACAATAATGTCACTGACAGATTGAGAAAATTCTCTCGCATACGATTGACCGCTTTCGTTTGCAGAAGTGGAATAGAACCAACCATAGGGTTTGATAAGTCGAGCATGATACGGATCACAAACATGGCGAAAGGCTTGCTTTTTAACGACAAAAGTTGTCTTACAGGCGTGACGAACAAGGCGTTTATGGGTATTTGGAATTCGAATATCCTGTTTCAGTCTTTTAAAATCAGAATAAACTTTGAGAAAAGGTTTATTGTCAGCGCGCATTTTAATGATTTCCAGCCGCTTGGGATCTTGGGAAAGAAAACCGACAGTAGTGTCGGTCTGGGCGAGAAAAACTTTCATATTTTAGGAAATAAGATAGTCTTGGAGTGCGTGCGGTTCCATCCAGCTGTCATCGTGCATATGTCCCATTGCTTCAATAGCTGCACGTGCGGCACTGAGCGTAGTAAAATAAGGAGTTCCCATACGCAATACGATTTGACGGATTTGTTCTGCATCTTTTTTTGAAGTTTTGTTATCGGAAGTGTTGATCGCAAGAGAGATCTCTCCGTTTTTCATAACGTCTTCGATATTCGGACGGCCTTCACTGATTTTTAAAACCGCTTCGCATGGAATTCCGGCAGCTTCGATCGCTTTTTGGGTACCGCGTGTCGCCACAAGTTTGAACCCTTGATTGTGCAATCCGCGTGCGATTTCCGGCGCATGAACTTTATCCATCTCGATAAACGAGAGGAAGCAGGTTCCGGACGTCGGAATTTTGTTTCCTGCAGCAAGCTGACTTTTTGCGAAGCTGACACCGAAGTTTTGACTGATACCCATAACTTCTCCGGTTGATTTCATCTCAGGGGAGAGGACCAAATCGGCACCGTAAAGTTTGTTGAAAGGGAATACCGCTTCTTTAATCGCAACGTGCCCTTTCAGACGCGGTTTGAGAAGTCCGTCTGCCTCCATAACGATATTGTAGTTGTCATAGAATTTGAGTGCGTTACGGAGCGTGTCGCCAAGCATTACTCGGGTAGCGACTTTTGCCAGAGGCATACCGGTTGCTTTGGATACAAACGGCACGGTACGCGATGCTCTTGGGTTAACTTCGATAAGGTACACCTCATTTTGATAAATCGCGTATTGGATATTCAAAAGTCCAATGACTCCCAGACCTAAAGCGATTTTTTTCGTTTGCTGTTCCACTTGTGCTTGCAAATCGGCACTGAGGCTTACCGGAGGGAGTGAACAGGCACTGTCACCGGAGTGGATACCCGCTTCTTCGATATGCTGCATAACCGAGCCGATATAGACTTCGGTACCGTCACTGATCGCATCGACATCCAGCTCAACCGCTTGGTCGAGGAATTTATCGACAAGAACCGGAGAATCGTTACTCACCGATACGGCAACGTCCATGTAGGTGCGGAGTTCATCTTCGTTGTAAACGATACGCATCGCGCGTCCGCCCAAAACATACGATGGACGAACGAGTACCGGATATCCGAGCTCTTCTGCAACTTTAAATGCCTGCTCTTTGGTCATCGCAATACCGTTTTCAGGTTGTTTTAGCCCTTGCTCGACAACGAAAGCGGAAAATTTCTCACGGTTTTCCGCCAAGTCAATCACTTCAGCCGATGTACCGGCGATCTTTGCGCCGATGGCGTGCAAGCCGTTGGCAAGTTTGAGCGGAGTTTGACCGCCGAAGTGGACGATGATACCGTCAGGCTGTTCCGCTTCGACGATTGAACGGACATGTTCAAAATCGATCGGTTCGAAATAGAGGACGTCTGAGGTATCGTAGTCGGTAGAGACCGTTTCAGGATTACAGTTGACCATGATTGTCTCAATTCCCATCTCTTTGAGAGCAAACGAGGCATGAACACAGCAATAGTCAAACTCGATACCTTGCCCGATACGATTCGGTCCGCCGCCTAGGATCATCACTTTTTTCTTATCGCTTTGACGCGGAGCTTGAAGTCCGAGGCGCGTAATGTTGGTTGTTGAATAGAGATATGGTGTAAGTGAACCGAACTCTGCCGCACAGGTATCGACTTCGTTGTATTCAAACGCGATTCCGAGCGCTTTACGTGCATCATAAACATCGTTTTCTTTTGCACTTCCGCCATTTTGAGTGATGAGACGTGCGATATTTTTATCGGAAAAACCTTCTGTTTTAAGACGGCGCAGTTGCGGCTCATCAGTAAGGGTCGCTGTAGAAATTGTTTTTTCCTGAGCAACGATTTCTTCGATTTGAGTCAAGAACCACGGATCGATTTTAGAGAGTTCAAATACCTCTTCTTTTGAAAGACCCATACGGAATCCTTGCGCAACGTAGAGAATGCGTTCGGCATTCGGACGGCGGATTTCGTGTTTAACGAATTCAAGATCACCGTCGATCGGATCAAATCCGCTGAGACCTGTTTCGAGAGAACAGAGTGCTTTTTGAACCGATTCTTTGAAGGTACGGCCGATTGCCATTGCTTCACCGACCGATTTCATACTGGTAGTGAGAGTTGACTCCGCTTCTGGGAATTTTTCGAACGTGAAGCGTGGAACTTTAGTTACGATGTAATCGATAACCGGTTCAAATGCTGCAGGAGTTCCTGTGATGTCGTTCGTAATCTCATCAAGGGTAAATCCGACTGCAAGCAGCGTTGCAACTTTCGCGATTGGATAACCGGTCGCTTTTGAAGCAAGTGCGGACGATCGCGATACACGCGGATTCATTTCGATAACGATCATACGTCCTGTTGACGGATTGACAGAAAATTGTACGTTGGATCCGCCGGTATCGACACCGATTTCACGTAAAATAGCGAACGATGCATCACGCATTCGCTGGTACTCTTTGTCTGTAAGGGTCAGGGCAGGGGCAATGGTGATCGAGTCGCCGGTATGAACACCCATCGGATCGAAGTTTTCGATCGAACAGACGATGATACAGTTATCGTTTCTATCACGAATAACCTCCATCTCGTACTCTTTCCATCCAAGGAGAGATTCTTCGATCAGGATTTCAGTGATAGGTGATTCATCAAGACCGCGTTGCGCTAGCATTTTAAACTCATCGATATTGTAGGCGACACCGCTTCCTCCCCCTGCGAGGGTATAAGAAGCGCGGATAATGATCGGGAAACCGATTGCTTCAGCTGCTGCTAAAGCTTCATCCATGTTATAGGCATAGCGAGAGATCGGCAAATCCATCCCGATTTTGACCATACACTCTTTGAATGCTTGGCGATCTTCCCCTTTTTTAATGGCACTTGGGTTGGCACCGAGAAATTCGATCCCTTCCAGCATCCCGAGTTCGTGCATCTTCATTGCGGCATTGAGTGCAGTTTGCCCCCCCATGGTCGGCAAAATAGCATCAACTTTCTCTTTTTTGATAATTTCGGCAATGATTTCGGGTTTGATAGGTTCGATGTAGGTGCGATCGGCAAATTCGGGGTCGGTCATGATCGTTGCCGGATTCGAGTTAATCAAAACTACGCGGTAGCCAAGCTCTTTGAGCGTTTTAACCGCTTGTGTTCCTGAATAGTCAAATTCACAGGCTTGACCGATGACGATCGGGCCTGATCCGATGAGTAATATCGTTTTGATGTCGTCGCGTTTTGGCATTGAGACCCCTCGTCATAAAAATTTTATTATTATAGACGAGAAGCACTTAAAATCCGATTACAAGTGCTAGTGAGAGGTTCTTGATCCAGAAAATTCTGCCTCGAAGAGGCAAGCTTCAGTGCCATAGCGGCTAGCGTAGATAAAGGGATTTTATTCCTTTATCGTTCAAATTATCGTACCTGAGTTATAACGTGAAAGTAGGCAGGGTTTTTGCCATAAAAATAAGGTTCAATAACGGCACTTTGATATCCGCTGGCTCTGGTGATCGAGACTACTCTCCCTACTTTTAATCCGGCTAAAAAGATACGGTCTAAACCGGATGTTTCCACTTCATCTCCGACGGAGATAGGGATCCAAGTCGGGATAAATTCAACAATCAGTCGGCGTTCATTATTTCCGCGAACGATTCCGGGTGCCATAGCTGCGCCGATATTTACGGCGTATGAACTCTTAACATCTCCGTTGAGGAGTGCCATTGCTCTGTTGTTATTTGAGACGACAATACCCGCTGTATAACCGCGGTACAAGAGGCCGTACACTTTTTTAACATCAAAATTATTCATCTCGATCCAGACTCGGTAAGGATCGCCGAAGCGGACATAGGAGAGGGTGCGTACCAACTCTACTTTTGCATCGGTTTGAATCGTACTGTTCTCTTCCTGAATCAGTTTTTGGTAGTCATCAGCTATCTGATGAAAATGGAGAAGCTGTTTTTCATAAAAACGATTTTTTTCGCGCAAATCGATGATGGTGGCCTGCTGATTGAAATGTTCCTCAATGGTATGCTCGATAGCTTCAATACTATCGTGGTAACTTGATTTTATCAGGAGGGTGAAACGGACAATCGGGGATTGGAGAAGATTGGTAAAATAAAGCGCTCCACCCACCACGAGGGCGAGTATAAGTGCAAGACTCAACGTCTGTTTATTCATTATCAAACAGTTCGTGGAGTTGATCGATCTCTTCTAGTGCACGTCCGGTTCCGCGAGCGACACACAAAAGCGGCTCATCGGCAACATAAACGGGAATTTTAATGATTTCGGAGATGTATTTATCCAATTGGCGGATAAGTGCACCGCCTCCGGTAAGGATAACCCCGTTGTTGACGATATCGCCTGCCAAATCGGGAGGCATGTTTTCGAGTACATCACGAATCGCTTCAAGAATCTCTTTGAGAGGCTCACGCATCGCTTCTCGGGCATCTTCACTGGAGAGTTCAATTGATGTTAAAAGTCCTTCAACCTGATCGCGGCCGTTAATCGTCATTTTAAGTTCTTGCGCCAGAGGCATCGCGGTACCGATGTTGATTTTGATGTCCTCTGAGATGCGTTCACCGATGAGAAGATTGTATTTTCGTTTGACGTAATCCATGATAGAACGGTCGATTTTATTTCCGGCAACACGGATAGATCGGCAAAGAACCAAACCGCCCAAGGAAACGACCCCGATCTCAGTCGTACCGCCGCCGATATCGACGACAATATTCCCTTTCGGCTCGCGGATATCGATACCCGCTCCGATAGCCGCGGCCATCGGTTCATCAATAAGATATACTTCGCGCGCTCCGGCACTCATGGCCGATTCACGTACCGCTTTGCGTTCGACTTGTGTCAAGCCGTAAGGGATACAGATGATGATACGAGGGCTTATGAGACTGCTGCGCCCGTGTGCTTTTTCGATAAATTTACGGATCATTTTTTCGGTCATATCAAAGTCAGCAATGACGCCGTCGCGCATAGGACGGATAGCTTTGATATTGCCGGGTGTTTTCCCGACCATCTCTTTCGCTTCGCGACCGACAGCCAAAACACGTTGCTGACCGTATTTTTCCATCTTAACCGCAACAACGGAAGGCTCATTGATAATGATCCCTTTCCCTTTGGCAATTACGATGGTATTTGCTGTTCCTAAGTCGATAGAGAGATCGTTTGAGAACATTCCGATAAGTTTATTAAATAGCATTGTCTCTCCTATGCGCTTTTTTGATTTGGTTTTTTAATGTATACAGGTTGTGTTTTTTCTTCTACGACATCTTTGGTGATTAGAACTTCATAGCCGCTGTACTCTGGAAGCTCATACATGATGTCTCCCATAGTCTCTTCCATGATGGCGCGAAGTCCGCGAGCTCCGGTTTTACGTGAAAGTGCTTTTGCGGCAATCGCGTTTAGTGCTTCTTTGTCAAATGAGAGTTCGACATCATCAATAGCAAAAAGCTTAGTATATTGTTTGACCAGAGAGTTTTTCGGTTCGGTCAGGATACGAACCATCTCTTCTTCGGTGATTTTGTTCAAAGAGGCAATGATCGGAAGACGTCCGATCAGTTCAGGGATCAAGCCGTAACTGACGAGATCATCAGGCTCAACATTTTCAAAACTGTCATCGATATCGGTAGTGTTGCGTTTATCATGACCGAAGCCCATGACATTATTGCCTTTTTTACGCTCTAAAATTTGACCGAGTCCATCAAATGCACCGCCGCAAATGAAGAGAATCCCTGATGTATCGATTTGGATGAAGTCCTGATTCGGGTGCTTGCGTCCCCCCTTAGGAGGGATGTTGACGACGGCACCTTCGATGATTTTAAGAAGTGCCTGCTGTACTCCCTCTCCTGATACGTCACGGGTGATGGAACGGTTTTCAGACATACGGGAAATCTTATCGATCTCATCGATAAATACGATTCCTTGCTGTGCCCGTTCAACATCGCCATCAGCAGCTTGGAGAAGCTTGGTAAGAATGTTTTCGACGTCTTCACCTACGTATCCAGCTTCGGTAAGGCTAGTGGCATCCGCGATCGCGATAGGGACGTTGAGGACACGGGCAATGGTTTGAGCCATCAATGTTTTACCGCTTCCGGTCGGTCCGATCAATAAAACGTTGGATTTGGCAATTTCCGTTTCGTCTTCAATATGGGTATGTTTGAAGATACGTTTGTAGTGATTATATACGGCAACCGAGAGGAGCTTGCGTGCTCGTTGTTGTCCGATAATGTATTGCCCTAAAAAGGCATTAAGTTCTTTAGGTGTTATCAGCTCGGCATTGACATGTTCATGGGTTGAATCATTCTCACCCTCGGAATCACCAAACATAATTTTATAGGCAGAAAAAACACAGTTTTTACAGATATAGACATTGGCTCCGGCGATAAGCGGGTTATGATCACTTTCTGTTGCATCACAGAAACTGCAGTGGCGATGAATCATGATTGATTCCTTTCATACGGGATTCCCCGTTTGGTGTTAACAATAAATGTACAAAGATTTTTAACGAATTGGCTCTCACTCTCTTCGAGTAAGGCAGTAGCCTGCTCTTGGAGCGGTTTACCGGAGTCAAAGAGCTCTCGATAGGCACTTCGAAGCGCATCGATATCAGCGCGCTCCATATGTCGGCGTAGACCGTTAAGGTTCAATCCGCGCAGTACCGCCCGGTTTCCTTCGGCTAAACAATACGGAGGAACGTCTTGGGAAAGTGCCGAAGCTCCGGCAATCATAGCATAATCGCCTATCTTGACAAACTGATGTATCGGAGTTAAACCGCCGATAACGGCATAATCTCCCATTTCCACATGTCCGGCTAAGGTCGCGGCATTGGCCAGTATACAATAATTTCCGATAATAACATCATGTCCTAAATGGACGTATCCCATAAAGAGATTGTGGTTTCCAATGACCGTTTTACCGCCTCCTCCGGCTGTTCCGGGATTAAAGAGGGTAAATTCACGGATTTTATTGTAGTCGCCGATGATCAGTTCAACCTCTTCACCCGCATATTTTAAATCCTGCGGAATCGAACCCAATACGGCATGCGAGAAGATTTCATTATACTCGCCGATAGTGGTATTGCCATAGATACAGGTACTTGCGGCAATTTTAGTCCCACGTCCGATTTTAGCTTTTCCTGAGATAAAGCAAAACGGTCCGATTTCGACATTCTCGCCGATGATGGCACCTTCTTCGATGATTGCATGCGGTGAAATAAGACTCATACGGCCTACTTATCCACGATCATAGCTTTGAGTTCGGCTTCAGATACGAGCACGTCATCCACATACGCTTTACCCTCTAGTACCCAGATAGCGCCTTTGTGTTTTACAACACTCATACGGTATTCCAAACGATCTCCAGGACGAACGGGAGCACGAAATTTGGCACCGTCGATACTCATAAAGTAGACGACTTTTTGTGCTGCTTCCGCCTCAGTCATATCCATACTTTGAAACGCGAGGATTCCGCCGGCTTGCGCCATACCTTCTAGAATCATAACGCCCGGATAGATTGGATGACCAGGAAAATGGCCTTCAAAAATTTGTTCACCAATGGTGACGTTTTTGTAACCGATAAGTGACTCGTTGGGAGTAATATTTGTTACTCGATCTACAAGGAGAAATGGGAAACGGTGAGGTAAAATTTTTTGAATTTGAACGACATCTATCATATTTGTGAACACCTTAGGGTAAAAAATCGCCCAATTTTACCGCAAAATATGTTAATAATTGATAATAAGGTTAGACACCGGGTTTTAGTGCATGATTCACAAGTAGATTTGCGACTTCAAAACTGGCATCCACAAACTCCAATTCCGGTAAATCTCTCATACTTTTTCGCTCATCGACACTGTCAATTTTAATAATGACATT
>NZ_JAQTQR010000010.1 GCF_028712165.1 Sulfuricurvum sp.
AGCCGAGTATTTAAAAACTGCTCATTGATGTTTTAAGACTTTCAAAAACCCGTTCAACCGATGGCATCGAACCATCCGGTTCAAAAACAGCAGTATGCAGCGCTGTATAAGGCAAATATCGGTACGGCACAGTAGAAAAGAAGATTCCCACAGTGGCCGTATTCGATGCGATCGCCATATTGCGTATTCTCGTATCATTGCATACAACCGCCTGAGAATGGGCAAGATATTCCATCATATTGTCCAAAGGGAGTGCTTCGAGTTTTTTCACATTGGCATACTGAGAAAAATCGGTCATTACATCATCCACTTTTTCGTTGATGCCGATCCCCTCCAATACGATATGTTCATATCCCGGATATTGGTGTGCCATTTTTTGGATCAAACTGCTAAAATTCCCCTTCGGCCATTGTTTGGACGGAACCGAAGCTCCCATAAAATAGACGATTCGAGACTCTTTTTTATCTGCATTTTTATACCCGTAATCAATCTCCAAGTGTTTGGGCGCTCCAAAGATATAGAGCATATGTAGCAAAGTTTCGACCTCAGGTACCAAATCCGAACGCAACAAACTGATATCGAAAAAGAGGAAATTTTTAACTCGACGATACGGAAACCCTATTTTTACTTTAGCCTTATTCAAAAAACATATAACGCCGGACAAGCCGCTATCGGTCATATCAAATAATAAATCGTGATTACCCAACTCCCGTATTTGTTTGTAGCGTGATAAAAAGGAGGTTTTTTTGCCCTCTCTTTTTTTATGTACCGTATGTACACGATCCACCAAATCCAATGGTGCACCGTAACTGTACGTGTCAATAATACTTAAAGTGATTGTTGCATTCGGGAAAAAAGCACGTGCTTGAACTAAAAAAGGGCGCAAGACCATCATATCCCCTATTGACGCATGACGGATGATCGCAATAGAACGGACCGATTCGGGAGAGATGTCCCTAGCAATGTTTTTTGCTTTTTTAGATGCCCATGCACCTTTTTCAAACCATAATTTCATTCTTACACTTTCCGTAAAGTTTGTTGCAACAGCTTAAACTGTTTTTGACTTTCAAACATTTCCATCGCTTTGAGTTGTCCCGCTTTTGCGAACTCAAAACGTATATGAGTATCATACGCAAGTCTCTCTAATTTAACGCTCAAATCATCGCTGTCAAACGTTTTAAACAACAGCCCGTTGATCTCATTGTCAATAATCTCCAACGGCCCGCCGCTGTCACTGGCGACAACACAGACCCCGCACATCATCGCTTCGATCAGAACCAGTCCGAACGTCTCTTTTTCAGTCGCCAAAACGACCGTATCGCATACCTGCATCAACGTCTGAGCTTCATTGGTAAATCCGGTGAAAACAGCGATATCACGGTATTCTTCTTGTAAGCGGAGCAGATATGCCTCATCCATCGTATGACCGACGATCAGCACTTTGGCATCGATCCCTTTTTTGGAGAGTTTCATGAGCGCTTCGAGTACCAGATGCTGCCCTTTTTGAGCCTCTATCCGCCCCACTATTCCGACTGTAAACGATTTTCCTAATCCCAACCGTTTACGACGGGATTGCTTTTCCTCTTCGGAAATAATCGCGGGTTGATCGGCACCGATGTAGAGTACTTCTACTTTCGGCCGAACCTCCTCTGGGATAAATTTTTCAATCTGTGTTTTAACCTGCTGAGTCACTGCGAGCATCATATCCAGATTTTTATACAGATATCGGTGGTAAAAATCGTTTTTGAACCGGGTCATTGTCATATGGCGCGACTGTACGACACGAGGTTTGCGTTTGGAAATCCGTTTTGCCATAATGGCGAGAGGAAGGTCTTTTGTCCAGTGCAGATGCACGACATCAATATTTTCCTGATCAATAATTTCCGCAAGGGCACGGGCACTGAACCATGAGAAAAGTGTATTACGACGTTTCAGTGGGACAAAAGGAAGTCCATGTGTTTCGTACTGTTCTCTCAATTTCCCTTTTTCATTGATAACGCTGACGCATTCGCTATGTTCACCGAGATAATGTGAAGCTCGCATCATATAAAGTTCCAATCCCCCCAAATCGGGAGAGAGACACAGTTCGCAAATCTTATTCGCCACGTTGATTCTTTTGTTCGAGATTCAATTCATAGAGCTTGATGTATTTGTAAAAATTGGTCGCCATATGGGAAAATGCGATAATAAGCCCCGCATAACCGTCCAAAAACCCCCGTTTGAGGATATAGGTACGGAAGAATGAATAAAGCCCGTTAAAAAACGCTTTGGCGGGAGAAGAGGATTTTTTGCCGACGTTATCGGTTGCGAACAGGGTCGAATAACGATCGGCTTTGATGACAAATTCCGAAATGCTCTGATAAGGATAATGGCTGAAACTGTTATGAAGCGTATAACGGCTCAGCCCTTCACTCAAAATATGTTCATGGACGTGTTTATCGCTGTATCGGGTCGTTTTGCGGTTATAGATACGGACGATTTCATCTGCGCCCCAGCAATGGCGGATTTCAGTACTCTTGTAAAAGTTTTTACGTAACAGGGTATAAACCGTTTTCGGCTCAAGCGCCAGCGACATAATCTCACGAACAATCGCTTCGTCCATCACTTCATCCGCATCAAGGGAGAGAATCCAATCGTGCACGGCATATTCCGCCGCCGCATTTTTCGTCGGACCGAAACCGATAAACTCCCCTTCTACGAGTTGGACGTTCGAATACGTTGAAGCGATTGCGGCTGTGTCGTCCGTCGATCCGTTGTTGTAGACGACAACATCATCAAAAGCTTTCAGACTCTCCAAACACGAAGAGAGTGTTGCGGCTCCGTTTTTGACAATTATTACGACGGAAACACCCATTCTTTCAGCCTTTCAGTATCATCCAACAGAGTTTTTAGTATCATATCACACCCTCTCTTAAGGACTTTTCTAACTCCTATGAATATCCGATACGAATATAATCCGGCATTTGAATCCCTCAAACCCTCGTTTGAAGCGATCCGAACCATTTTTGCCCAAGACGATCACTCGATCCACAAAGCCCGTAATGAACTCAAAATCATTGATATTCAGGGAATTAAGACCGTCGTAAAATCGTTTAAAGTCCCACATGTGATAAACCGTATCGTCTATTCTAATTTTCGTCACAGCAAAGCCTACAAATCGTATCACAATGCTCTGCGTTTGCGAGAACTCGATATTTCGACCCCTCAGCCGATTGCTCTCATCGAGTTCTTTGAGTCAGGGTTATTAGCGGACAGTTATTTCATCAGCGAATATTTTGAGTACGATTTCACCATTCGCACTCCGCTGCTTGAACCGCTAAGCGATCGGGAAGCCATTTTCAAAGCGTTTGCCGAGTACACCTATGAACTCCATCGCAAAGGGGTATGGCATCTGGACTACTCGCCGGGCAACATTCTAATCCGACGCACAGGTGACATGTACGCATTCAGTATCGTCGATATTAACCGGATGGAGTTTCGAGAAATCACCCCGATTCAAGGATGCGAAAATTTTAATAAACTGTGGGCAAGCGATGAGGAACTCGAAATCATGGGACGTGAATACGCTCGGCTCAGCGGTCTGGACGAAAATATCGCAATCCGTGAAATGCAACGGCATAACAACGCCAACAAACGGGTCAAAAACTTCAAAAAAAGGCTCAAGAAAGCAATGAAAGGCGATTTTTCAGCTCTTTCTTAACCCTCTCAAACATCTCTGTGCGTCCCTGCGGATTGAGGGGGATCATAAAGTGATGCTGTACCTCTCCGATACTTTTCCACCGCAATGCCGAAGCAAAACGGGTATCGGCGAAAAACGTAAATGTCTCGCACCCTACTGCACTGGCCAAATGGTACGTCCCCGTCGACGTACTTATAAACAGTTTAAAACTGCTCAAAAGCTTGGCAAAATCGACCACACTTCCTACTGAGCGGTATAGGACTACCCTGCTCCCGCCCAATGCATTTTTCGCTTCGTTGTACAGTTTTTCCTCATCCGGACCGAACGTCATAACCACATCAATATTCGACTCTGCCTCTGCAATGCGAACCAGCTCTATGTACTCTTTGAACGTCCAGTTGGCATCCGAGGAACCGCCGAAACCAGGGTGAAACGCTACCACCGGTTTGGTCACTCCATATTCGGCACAAAATTCCGAATAGGCTTTTTCGGCCCCCTCAAAGTGCAAAAGCGGTTTGGGAAAATCGAGTGAAATATCACTAAAAAGTGCTTTAGTCAGCTCTAAATTGTACTCAAATTCCGCCATCTTCACTTCGCTTCGGCGTTGTGTGATGCGGCGGTTGTAAAAAATTTGGGCTATTTTTGTGGCCGGGGCGATACGCAGAGGAATACGCGCTATCCATTGCGCAAGTGCAACACGGGTGTTGGAAAACAGGGTAATAGACGCATCAATTTGGGCTTGTTTGATTTTAAAGGCAAGTTCTAAAATATCATCCCCGCTATCAACGATCACCTCATCAATAAAATCACATGACTCCGCTAATGTACGGTTCAGAGGAGCTACGAGAGCGATGATACGGTTAGAAGGGTTATGATGTTTTAAAACATACAGAGTCGGCAATGCGGTGATAAAATCACCCAGTTTGTCATTACGCACTACCAAAATATTCATTGTTCACCCTTGTTTGAATAGGGTTATTTTACCCAATATCGCTATAATCTCACCATGAAAGAACCATTCGTTTGGGATCATTATTCCGATCAGCCTGCCATCATTAGAGACAAAGCATTAAAACGTGCCATGCGGCGCAGTGCTCTTCCTTCGCTGATCAAAACATTTTGTATTGCTTTGCTCACCCTGCCGGTTGCCATTCTCATGATGCCGTTTATTCCTCGCCGTTCCATCACCGCAAAATACTTTTTCGGTATCGGGGTAAACCTCGATAAAGAACCCAATACAACCCCGTATCTGATCGAAGAGCTTGGGGTCAAAAAACTCCTGATCCGCATCCCACTGTGGGACATGGAACGACTACACGAATACGTCACCTTTATCCGCTCTTTTAAGGATAAAGAGATCACCGTTGCATTGCTCCAAGACCGTGAACATATCACGAGCCCCGATATGAGCCGAGATCATTTCATCCAAATATTCGAAGCACTGAATGGGATTTGCCATACCTATATTGTCGGTTCAACCATCAACCGTGCCAAATGGGGATTTTTCAGTGTCAATGAATATCTCGATTTTTATTCGGTTGCCTATGAACTCAAAAAAGAGCGCTTTCCCCATATCAAACTGATCGGTTCCAACGTCATCGATTTCGAATACCATTTCACCGCCCATACCCTCTTCAACCTCAAACCCATCCGATACGATGCACTCGGAACTCTTCTCTACGTCGATCGCCGCGGTGCTCCCGAAAACACCCAAATTGGATTTGATTTGAGAGGGAAAATACGTTTTCTAGCTGCTTTGATGCGATTAAGTGCCAAAACCTCTGATGAGTTAATCATTACCGAGACCAACTGGCCGATCAAAAACACCGCCCCGTATGCTCCGACCAGTGAAACAGAGTGTGTAAGCGAAGAGGATTACAGGGATTATATGGTTCGATATCATCTCCTCGCATTTGCATCACAGCAAGTGGATTGCGTTTTTTGGCATCAGCTCATCGCCCCGGGATACGGACTAATCGACAACCGCGAAGGTATACGCAAACGAAATACGTATGATGCCTATAGAACTATGCTATCGCATTTAAATGACGCCGAATTTATGCGCTATCGTACGGAAAATGAGAAGCATTTACTCGTCTGTTCCACCCCGAGAGGAGAATTGCATATTTCATGGGATCTAACTTCTACCCCACTCTACACCTATAAGGCAGCTTCGTGAAAATACTCATCATTCTCCCCAACTGGCTCGGCGACGCTGTAATGGCAACCCCCGCCATCGAAGCACTGTGTGTTGTCTACCCCGAAGCAGAGCTTACATTGGTCGGTTCGTTTGTAAGTATCGAAGCGTTGAAATATCATCCCCAATGCGTACGCCATTATGTCGATGAAACGAAAAAAGGGGGCAATCGTCTCCTCAATACCCTGAGATTTGCTCGGGAGCTGGGTCGCCATGACCTCGGGATAACATTTCGCAATCAGCTCCATTCTTCCCTTCTGCTATCATGGACGAAAACACCGGTGAGTGCAGGTCGGAAGAGCTGGCATTCAAAACTTTTTCTTACCCATGCGATCAAACCGCACCACCCTTCCCATCTGGTGGAACAGTACCGCGATATCGCCCAAAGTCTGAGTTCGTCGCCACTTATCATCAAAAACCTCAAACTGCATATTCCCCTTCATCCGTATAAACGCCCTACCCTCGGAATCAATCCGGGGGCAACCTATGGAAGCGCCAAACGATGGTATCCTGAAAAGTTTGCCGAAGTAGCGCGTGCTTTGAGTGAACGATTCGACATTATCCTTTTCGGCGGCCCCAATGAAGTAGGAATGGCCAACGATATCGAAACCCGACTAAACGGTGTAAACGTGACCAATCTCGCAGGAAAAACGTCGATTCAGGAGTTATGCAGTTTTATCGGCGGATTGGATCTGTTTATCACCAACGACAGCGGCCCGATGCACGTAGCCGCGGCCTATCAGGTACCGACGGTGGCAATCTTCGGCCCGACACGCCATTTGGAAACATCACAATGGATGAATGAAAAAAGTATTATCGTGAGACATGATATGGAGTGTGCGCCGTGTATGAAGCGTGAATGCCCGCTCGGACATCACGAATGTATGAAAAGTATTACAGCAGCAGAAGTAATTGAAGCTGCTAAAAGTCTAATCTAAGCCCGAAATACCATGAACTGTTATAGGTCACATCACGGTTTTTGATGTTGGTATCGATTTTTCGGTATCCTACTTCGACCCGGCCGTTATCGATCGGCTCAGCATCCAGATGCAAACGTGTTTCCAAATACGAATCCCCGTCTTTGAAGCTCAACACCGAAGGGGCATAATAGAGCGATCCCCCCAGGTAAAACGGAAAAGGGGTATTCAAAGGGAGTAAAAGTTCCGCTTCGGCACCCAATGGAATCGCCGCATACGTATTACCGTCGAATTTGGTGTATTCTCCCTTGATGCCGAGTCCCAGTTTCAATCCTTGAACACCTTGCACCGGTCGCATCACCATAAATGAGACCTCCATAAGCGGATCCGTATTGGCAATCGTATTGCTGTTGTTGTTATCCCCGTTTAAAAAACGTGCCCCAATATAGGTGTTTTGCATCGCATTTCCCATACGGCCCATATCTAATCGAACTTGTCCTTCAACATCCCTGCTGTTCACATTTGCTTCGATTTGGTGTGCGGCGAACGCTCCGCTACTGATCAAAGCGCATAAAATTATTTTTTTTAGCATAGTGTCCCTTCATTAATCCGAGCTATTGTAGCCGTCGTGCTTTTGCCGTCCACGAACTGCACCAGTCTCAATTCCTTAGCAAATTCCGCTCCAACAACCGATTTACCCTCATAATCTCCCCCTTTGACAAGGATATCGGGAGCAATATTCTTAATGAGTTCATACGGAGTTTCATCACTAAACATCACCACAAAATCGACCGATTCGAGCGCAGCTAAAATATAGGCACGATCCGCTTCAGAATTGACCGGACGTGTCGGCCCTTTCAGGGTACGAACCGAACTGTCAGAATTGAGCCCGACGATCAATACATCCCCGTAGCTTTTCGCCTCTTGGAGATATTTGACATGTCCGACATGGAGAATATCGAAACACCCATTGGTAAAGACGACTTTTTTCCCTTCGCGTTTTAAGCGCTCGGAAAGTGCAAAAATTTCTTCTTGCGTTTTAATATGCATTTCCGAAGTACTTTGATGCAAACTGGAGGCATATTCCTCAATTTCGGCGAGTGTGACGGTAGCCGAACCGATTTTACCGACGACAACGGCTGCAGCATGATTTGCAAAAGGGGCCGCTTCATCGATGCTCAGTCCGGCACTCAGTGCAAATGAGAGAGATGCGATCACTGTATCCCCCGCACCTGTCACATCATAGACCTCTTTGGCTACGGTTGGAAAGCGCCGCATGCTTTTGTCATAAATCGCAATACCGTCTTCGGAGAGGGTGATCATCGAACATTCCAAAGAACATGTTTCTTTGAGATTTACAAGCGCTTTTTGGAGACTCTTGTCATCTTTGATCACGATCCCTGTCGCCTCAGAGGCCTCTTTTTTATTCGGTGTCAGCAAATAGGCGCCGCGGTATTTTCGGTAATCTTTGCCCTTAGGATCCACCAACACTTTTTTCCCTGCCGCTTTTGCCGTGGCGATTATCCCGCCTGCGACGGCATCGGTAATAACCCCTTTTCCGTAATCGGAGAGGATGATAATATCGCACGTATCGATGATATCAATAATGTACGAGACGATAGCGCGCTCGCTCACTTTATCAATCGACTCTTTGGATTCCTTGTCGTAACGCAAAATTTGCTGATTCGAAGCAATAATCCGGCTTTTTTTGGATGTTTTACGCCCTGTTTGCCGTATCAAACCGTTACTGTTTACACCGATATCCGAAAGCATATTGCGTAATTCTTCGCCGTTTTCATCGTCTCCGATGACGCCGGCTACACTTACTTTGGCACCCAAAGCAATTAGATTGTTGATTACATTTCCCGCACCGCCGAGAACTGTCGTCTCACGAGAGATATCGACGACCTGTACCGGAGCTTCAGGAGAGATACGTTCACATCCTCCCCACAAATAATGGTCAATCATCAGATCACCGATTACAAGAATATGAGGATGAATATCATTTAACTGTTTCATCAGAGTTCCTGCTCAAACAGACGCTTGATTTCCGGTACGTAAGCCGCAATCCCCTCTTCAAAACTAAAGCGCGGTTCATATCCCAAAATAGCTTTTGTGGACTCGATATCGGCTTCCGTGTGGAATTGATAGCGTCCGATATACGGGTTAGGGATGTATTCGCAGCTCAAAGATGTTCCCAGTTCGCTTTGGAGGATATCCACCATCGATTGAAACGATCGCGCCTTTCCGGTTCCGACATTGAAAACACCGTTCTCTTTCGGATTCATTGCGAGGACATTAGCTTGAATGATATCTTCGATAAAGATGAAATCGCGCAGAATTTGATCTGAGTTTTCAAACAGTTTCGGGTTTTTCCCCGCCAACAGCTGATGACCGAATTGTACGACCATCGATGCGGTTTTGTTTTTGAAAAATTCTCTAGGCCCGTACACATTAAAATATCTTAATCCGACAATACTGATATGATCGTATTTCTTGGTGTATTTATGCGCCAAATGATCCATCATCAATTTTGAAAAACCGTAAACGTTTTGAGGAGCTTCCCGTCCTACACGCTGTGGAGAAGGGGCATCACCATAAGTGGCTCCGGAGGAAGCATAAATCATATTGGCACCGTGAGCCACGGCGATATCGAGGAGATCTTTAAACGCGTTGACATTGGTTTGAATCATCAAATCCTGTTCTAACGCCGTGGTATCGGAGATTGCCGCTTCGTGAAAAATATAGTCAAATTGATAATCGCGTTTGAGCTTTGAAAGCAATGTACTGTCATTGATATCACCACTGATCACTTCACCCTGAAATCCCAAAAGATTTTTAAAGTGACCGAAACTTCTGAGATTACCGTTCGATAACGTAATATTCGAGCGAAAAAGATCCAATACCACAACATGAACTTCAGGATAATTCTCCTGAAAATAAAAAGCGAGATTGGAACCGATAAAGCCCGCTCCTCCCGTGATTAAAATGGTTTTTCGATTCAAATCGGCAGAACTGTAGCGCATATATATTTCCTCTAAATACAGGTAGTAGCATATTGTAACAAAGCTTCTATTAAAGGAGAGAAATGTTAGAGTGATTTAAGATTGCTAAGACTATAATGACGACGAAATTTTTAATGGAGAAAACAAATGAAAAAAATTGCTCTCGCAATGTTGTTCGCTGGTGTATCTTTGATGGCTGCCGATGGTAAAGCCCTAACTGCTAAATGTGCTGCTTGCCATGGTGCTTCTTTCGAAAAAGCTGCTCTTGGTAAATCACCTATCGTAAAAGGTTTGTCTGCAGAAGCTATCGAAACTGCTCTTAAAGGGTACAAAGCTGGTACTTTGAACAAAGCTGGAATGGGTGCATTGATGAAAGGTCAAGTTGGAGCTTACTCTGACGCTGATATCAAAGCAATCGCTGCTTACATCGCAACTATCAAATAATACCTCACTCGCCGCACTTGCGGTGAGTCTCTTCATAATTTATTCCGGTTTATATTCCCGTTTATTCATTGCTTCTTGTTTACGCTGTTGATTGGCAGCATCGTTGAGTTCCGCTTCGTCATCAAACTGTACTTGATTCATCATCTTGGTCTCATCGTCAAACTGACCGTTTTTGATACCCCACATAAAAGCCGCCAACGCTATTCCGCCTAAAAAGATCGATGCACCGAGCATCATCGCGATTACCCAAGAGTCCATAATATTCCTTTTTACACACCAAAGGAATACATCCCTTTGGTTACATTAACACTGGGTTCTCTTCGGCAGAGAGCCCGCGTGCAGTAAACCGCACTTACAATTTTACCTTTTTATTTGTAGAGCCATCGAACCCGCATCGAATTACCGACAACGAGGAGCGAACTAAACGACATCGAAATTGCCGCAATCAACGGTATCACATACCCCATCATCGCAAGCGGAATCGTAATCGAATTGTATACCAGTGAGATACCCAGATTTTGTTTAATCAAACCGTATGTCTTGCGACTGATACCGAACGCTTCCGTTAATGACGTCAACGAATCATTCATCAGCACTACATCGCTCACTTCAATCGCAATATCACTTCCATTTCCCATCGCAATAGCAATATCAGCCGCCGCCAATGCCAACAGGTCATTTACACCGTCCCCTGCCATTACAACGATATGTCCGTCCTGATGTGCCGACGCGATAAATGCCGCTTTCCCCTCCGGAGTAAGATGAGCATGTACCTCATCAATCCCCACCTCTTTTGCTACGCGATGTGCCGCCGCTTCATGATCACCTGTAAGCATCACAACACGAAGGCTGGAGCGTTTTAATATTTCTATCGACTCATGTGCCCTTGCTTTAGGAAGATCGCGAAGTTCATAGACTGCGACAAGAAGATTATCTACCGCATAATAAAAAATACTTTTATCGCTAACGGCATCCACAGCGATGCCCAGTTCTTTCATCAGCAGCGCATTCCCTCCGGCAACTACTACACCGTTTGCACGCCCTACCATACCGCGTGCAGGAATTTCACGTACCTCTTCGAGACTGGTTGAATCTACCCCTTCCTCCGTGCGTTCCAAATATTCCAGTACCCCTCTGCTGATCGGATGTTTGGATGAAGAGACAAGCGTATGCAATACATTATGATCAAACGGATGATGGAGTGTCGCATAAACCACTTCGGGACGCCCCTGAGTTATCGTGCCGGTTTTATCCAATACCACCATCGTCGCTTTTGCCATCGTCTCGATCTGAGCTGCCGATTTAAAGAGGATTCCTCTCTTTGCCCCCAAAGCCAATCCTACCAGCGTTGCCACCGGAGTTGCAAGAGCCAATGCACACGGACAGGCAATGATTATGACTGAAATCCCGACCATAAGAGAGCGATCAAAACTGTGCGGCCAAAAGAGCCATGTCCAAAACGTCGCAATTGCCAAAAAGAGAATCGTAGAGGAAAAATGCTGCGAGAGACGATTAGCAAGCTGCTCGATCGAGGGTTTTTGCGCCATGGCGTTCTCTAAGAGATTCACCAAATTCGAAAGTGTCGAATGAGCAAAATCTTTCGTTGAACGGTAATGGATCAGGGCATCGATACTCGTCGTACCGCTGATGATTTTGTCACCGAGGCGTTTAAATATAGGTTCCGATTCTCCGGTAAGGTTGGATTCATCAAAGCTCCCCTCACCAGAGATCACTTCACCGTCGATTGCTGAACGTTCACCGCTGCGGATGACGATGACATCTCCCACTTTGACTTCGTTGACATCGACGGAACGGATAGTCTCTCCCTCTAGGATACTGACTTCGCGCGGAATATGTTTTCCTATAATATCGAGCGTATCGGCAGCATTTTTGCGACTGAGGACTTCGAGAAATTTCCCGAACAGTACGAAGGTAATAATCATCGCTACCGAATCAAAATAGGCTTCCCCTTTTTCAAACACGGTTATATAGATAGAATAGAGATATGCCAGACTCGATCCCGTAACGACGAGCAGATCCATCGTAACGGCACGATTTCGTAGCCCGTAATAGGCTCCGCGATAAAAAATCCATCCGCTGTAAAAGAGTACCGGTGTTGCTAAAAACCACTCCGCCACGTTGAGAATCGTTTTGACGTCTTGGGTAATTCCCGTAAAATATCCCGCATACTGTGCAACGGCAATCCACATCATATTCATCGTTGCAAACGTCGCTACCGCCATCCGCAGGTAATAATCTTTACGCTCTTTATTCGCACGTACTTCCTGCAATGAGGCATCATACGGAAATGCGTTGTACCCGATTGCACGGATCATATCGATAATGCCAGAGAGCTTGACACTCTCAGGATTCCAGGTAATACGGGCTTTGTTGTTCGTATAGTTGATATGAGCTTCGATCACCCCTTCCATCTTATGGAGTGCTTTTTCATTTAGCCACACACATGCGGCACAATGGATCCCCTCAATCACAAGAGAAACTTGAAAGAGTCCCTCTTTCGTTGTCGTTACAAAACGCTCATGAAAAGCAGGAGTGTCAAAATTGGTGCTTGCTTCGAACTGTTCGGTCGGAGGAGAGAGGGTCGTATCCCCCATTTTGGAATAAAAACTCTCCAACCCTTCGTCTTTGAGAAGATGAAAAATACCTCGACAGCCGTTACAGCAGAAACGGTACTCTCCGTCATGGATCATTACGTCATCGCTAAATTCCAGATGACAGTGATCGCATTTGACTTTAGACATATTCAAACTTCCCTAACCCTTTATTTTTCTTCACCTGATCGTATGGACCCATAACACCTTGCATCACAATGTGAACACCGTTTTGTGCATTCTGAGCATATCCGATTGCCATAGAAAGATTGGCCGTTGCTTCGATAGGATTAATACCAAAGGGGATCATCGCTCCGGTAAAAACAATCACTTTATCCAATCCCAGACTTGCTACGTATTCGGCACTCAGATCCATTGTATCGGTACCGTGAACGACAATAATAATTTTTTCCTCCAATGAAGAAACAGTGTGCGCCAGCACTGAGCGATCATGGTTATCCATCTCCAAAGAGTCTTTATAAAGCACCCCTTGAAGCGGGATAGAAATCACCATTGATTCTATAATTTGTTCAATAGCTAGATTGTCGTTCGGAACAAACAGCTCCCCTTTGATCGGATCATACCGTTTATTGAATGTGCCACCCGTATTGAGTATCCGCATCAGAGTAGCTCCCGCAGTGAATGAATAATCGTATTGGCTTTTGATACAGCTGCTTCAGATGAGAGGAGAATATTCATTCCGACTCCCGCTTTCAAAGCGGCTTCAATATCCCGTTCATTATCACCGATCATTACCGAGGAGGCCATATCCAATTCATATTCTTTTTGCGCAGACAAAAACATACCCGGTTCCGGTTTACGGCACTCGCATACACCGTCAATACTCTCATGATGAGGACAATGGTAGATATGGGTGATCGTAATACCAAACTCTTTGAAATGTTCTACCATCCATTGACTCAAAAGAGCAAAATCCTCTTCCGTATAGTAGCCCCGTGAAATACCCGATTGATTGGTCACGACAATAATCAAATACCCCTGTTCCTGATACCTATGACATACGTCAACAATTCCCTCCATGAGTTCAAAATCTTCGATTTTATGGAGGTAATTTTTTTCAACATTCACTACGCCGTCACGGTCGAGAAAAAGGGCTTTTTTTGACACTTATGCTACTCCGCCGCCGAAAAGCTCTTTTTCAATAATATCGCAGAGTATATGCCCGATCAGAATATGAGATTCTTGGATACGCGGTGTAGCATTGGAAGGAATAATAATCGCATAATCGGCCATTGCCGCCATTTTACCGCCGTCACGTCCGACGAGCGCCACGGTAGTTACCCCGCGGTCTTTTGCCGATTCAAACGCGTTGATAATGTTTTGCGAATTTCCGGACGTAGAGATACCGATAAACAAATCTCCTTCCTGCGCCATCCCCTCGAGCTGACGTGAAAACACTTTGTCATAACCGTAATCGTTTCCAATGGCCGTAAGGTTAGACGTATCGGTAGTAAGCGCTAAAGAAGGGATCGAAGGACGGTCAAAACCGTATCGTCCGACTAATTCTGCCGCAATATGCTGTGCATCGGCAGCGGATCCGCCATTACCTGCAAGCATCGTCTTTTTTCCCTGACGATAGACTTCAACACAGGCTTTTGCTACAGTTACGATCGTATCTAAAAGAGTCTCATTCTCTAAAATCGCTTGTTTCGTCGCCGCCGAATCGGCGATTTGTTTGATGATATAGTTTTTCATCTTGATTCCTTTAATACTTGATTCCGGTTACGGAGCGGACTTTATCGATAATCGGTTGCGCCGCTGCACTCGCTTTTGCCGCACCTGCATGCAAAATTTCCCGAACTTCATCCTGATGCGCTTCAAAATAGGCTCGGCGCTCGCGATACGGACGAAAATATTCCCAAATGACATCATGGGTATAGAGTTTGAAATGACCATGCCCCTCGCCTCCGCGCTTATAACGCTCTTGCAAGGCTTGCGTCTGTTCATAATCCAAAAAGAGTTTGGCGATATTATAAACATTACAATCTTCATACTCTTTTGGTTCTTCCATCGGAACCGCTTCGGTCACGATTTTTTTGATAATTTTCGATTGAATCTTCTCTTCCGAAAAAATCGGGATCGTATTACCGTAACTTTTCGACATCTTTTGGCCGTCAATTCCCGGAACAGTAGCAACGTTCTCATCCACACGAAATTCTGGGATCGTGAAAATATCGCCGTGTTGGTTGTTGAACTTGATTGCGATGTCGCGTGCAATCTCGACATGTTGTATCTGATCTTTCCCAACCGGAACAACTTCAGAGCCAAACAATAAAATATCTGCCGCCATAAGGACCGGATACGAAAAAAGGCTGTGATTGCTCGCGATCCCTTTGGCCACTTTGTCTTTATAGCTGTGCGCCCGTTCCAAAAGCCCCATCGGAGTAAATCCCGATAATACCCAGTAGAGTTCAAGAACTTCTTTCACATCCGACTGTACCCAAAAAGTACTTTTTTCCGGATCCATTCCAAGTGCCAAAAAGTCAGTTGCTGCCTGCATCGTCAATTTGGAAAGACGCTCTCCGTCGCTAATCGTCGTCATTGCATGATAATTTGCCAAAAAAGCAAATACTTCATGCTCTTTTTGCGATTCAACCATCGGTTTGATTGAACCAAAATAATTTCCGATATGTAAATCACCAGATGTCTGGATACCCGTTAAAACTCTCACAATAACTCCTTGAACATAAAGTAATTTTACCGCAGAGTCTCTTAAGCTTCCTCTTAAGAAAAGATATGCTATATTTTTCGATAGTTCAACATAAAAGGATTCATTATGAATGTCCAAATTCGCTCTAAAGAAGTAAAACTTACTCAGCATCTTAACGACCATATTGCTACCGCTATTGAAAATTTCAAACGTTACCATTTGGACATTACGACCGTCAATGTTATGATCACAAAAGAGAAAAAAGGGGTTGGCGTTGAATTTGATATGCATATCGCTCATGCGCAACCCGTCGTTATTTCAGATGTCGACGAAGATCTCGACACTGCAATCGATATGGCGATTGAACGGGCGAACAAAGCGCTTCGTCGACTCCATGATAAAGTAAAAGACCACCATGCCACTTCACTTCGAGAAATTGAAGTTATCGAAGAAGCAGCAGAGTAAGACGATGAGTAAAATCAACATCGTCTGCCCCCATTGCGGGGGTGTCAATGCTATCCCTGTAAAAGATTCCTACACAAAAGCTGCTTGCGGGCACTGCAAAGCTTCCCTTCTCGATACCAAGCCTATCTCTGTAGATGCTTCATCGTTTGATCGATTGATGCTCAATGATGAACGACTCATAATCGCTGATTTTTGGGCACCGTGGTGCGGACCGTGCCGGAGTATGGCACCCTCCTTCGAAGAAGCAGCTCGCCAGTTCCCTCTCAAAGCGCAATTTATCAAAATCAATACGGAAGAGCAGCAACAGCTTGGCGGGCGTTTCGGTATCCGATCCATTCCGACTGTCATCGCTTTTAGAAACAATCGTATCGTCGATCAGTTCAGCGGCGCCTTGCCGGCTCCCCAAATTATTGCCTTTGTCAAAAAGAATCTGTAACAATTAATCTTTTTTCGCTATCCTTCCATTATCTCGGTTAACGTCCGCACGCAGCAAAGCTCCGCTGGACTACGCTAACGCTGAGTTTCCTTCGGCAGGATGCCCACATGCAGTTACACCGCGCTCATTTTTTCATTTAGGATTTCATTATGTATAACTGGATTTTGTGGTTTCATATCATCTCGATGGTCTCATGGTTTGCCGTGCTTTTCTATCTTCCACGCCTTTTCGTTTACCATGTCGAAAACGGAACCAATCATGGATTTATCGAAGTGGTAGAAGTCATGGAGATGAAGATTTACAAATACATCGGCATTCCTGCATTTTGGGCAACATTGCTTTCGGGAACTGCGCTGATTATCCTGTCAACACAGCACTATAACGGGGTAAATGTATTTCAAATGGGGGGATGGATGCATGCCAAACTAACTTTGGTAGCTATCTTAACTGCCTATTTCTTCTCTCTTGGACATTACCGTCTCAAACTCAAAGAAAATACAGCCTATAAAAGCGGGAAGTTTTTTCGAATGTATAATGAAGTACCCACCCTCTTATTGATGGGTATTGTTGCACTTGTTGTTATAAAACCGTTTTAACACTCAAAAGCCATACGGCTTTTGTTTTACCACATCGACCGAGTTTTATGTGTTTTCGGTTTACGGCTTTGGTTTTTCGCTTTCGCTTTAAAGAGTACCGGAGTCCCTTCAAAATCAAACTGCTCTCGCAACTGATTCGTCAAATATCGGCGGTAGCTGAAATGAAGTCCCTGCGGTTTATTCATAATCAAAGCGATGCGCGGAGGACGGATATCGTATTGTGTTGCGAAATAGAGACGAATATTCATACCGTTGATACTCGGCAGGATATGTTTGCGCATTGCCGCTTGGATCACTTCGTTCAGTTTTCCGGTAGAAATACGCTGTGAATAGTTCTCATTGATTTTGAGGAGCATATCGAAAATCTTATGAACCCGCTGTTTGCTTTGCGCCGAGATTGTAACGATCGGAGCATAACTCAAAAATTTAAATCGATCACGGACTTCGGCAATGATTTTGTCGTAATCTTCTCGCGGAGCCATATCCCATTTATTAAGGACGATCAAACATGCGAGACGGTTTTTATCGACAAACCCGGCAATTTTCTCATCCAAGTCCATGAACGGCTGTGACGCGTCGAGTACCAGCAATGCGATATCTGCCGTTTCGAGCATCTCTTCGGTACGCATTAGAGCGTATTTTTCGATTCCGAGGATTTTTCCCCGTTTACGAATCCCTGCTGTATCGATAAAAGTAATCTGCTTATCTTGGTATTCTACCGTCTCATCGATCGGATCAATCGTTGTTCCGGCAACCGAACTGACTACTGAGCGGTCTTCTCCGAGCAATGCGTTAAGAAGTGAACTTTTCCCGACGTTGACACGGCCGATAATCGCCACTTTCATCTGGTTGACATCACCCGCTTCATACTCTTTGACGATTCCGCGATAGGCCTCTTCGAGTGCTTCTATCGATGTTTCCTCTTCTTCGTCATCCTCTTCGGGAATAAAGAATCCATCATCATCTTCATCGTCGAACTCTTCATCATCCGAAGAGGCTTTCAATGCCGCATCAAACCCGTCCATCTCATCTTCTTCTGCGACATCAGGTTCAGGGGTTACAATAGAAGAGTCTGGAAGTTCTGATGCAATCCAGTTCAAAAGCGGCAAAACCGATCGGTTATGAGCGACCGAAATTCCGAAGATACGATCCGTCCCGAATTCATAATATTCCCAAAGCTTCTCTTGCATTTTGTCATTATCGATTTTATTGACAACCAAAGCAATCGCTTTTCCCATCGATTCAAGCTCATAAAAAAGCTTTTTATCATCCTCTTCCGGAAGACTTTTACCGTCTACCATAAAGAGGATAATGTCGGCTTCATGTGCCGCTTTTAGGGATTTTTCTTTAATCCGGTCGAAAAGTTCACACCCTTCATCCAATCCACCCGTATCGAGGATTTCTACCTCTTTATCCACCACAACGGCAACCCGTTTTTTGACATCTCTCGTCGTCCCTGCCTGCTCGGAGGTAATGGCATCACGCTGTTTGAGCAAACGGTTAAAGAGAGAACTTTTGCCGACATTCGGACGACCGATAATCGCTAATTTTTTCATACATTTCCTAGTGTTTATGCCAGTATGAGATAATAACCTCGTTTGGCTGTGCGCATGGTGCGTTGATAGCTACGCTTTTAATTGATATATTATTATAGCGCAGATGCCCTTATGATATGATTTCAAAATGATATACTATGATTATAAACGATTTTGTACCGATGTTCAACACTTAAGCGAACAATGCAAACCCTTTGAAGCAGATACGATTCTCGCTGTTGCACGAGGCGGGATGAGCCTTGCTCATGCCCTTTCTATGGCGTTGGATGTCCGCAATTTGCACACTATCCGGGTAGAGAGTTATGATGGGGATTCCCAACGCGATAAGGTGAGCATTTTAAGTCAGTGCGATCTCACCGGTTCGCGACAGGTTCTGGTCGTGGATGATATTGTCGACAGCGGCCGGACACTTTTCGCGCTTCTTCCGATACTCCGTTTACAAAATCCCACTTGCGAATTTAAAGTCGCAACTCTCTTTACCAAACCGACCGCATTAATGCAACCAGACTTTTCCTTACATGAAGCTACGGATTGGATCGACTTTTTTTGGGAAAGAGATTTTTTAAAAAAGGGTTCGCTATAATCCGCTCAACCACAAATATTTTACCTTTCCTCTAAGGATTTTTATGCCTAAAGAATATATTTTCACCTCTGAATCGGTCACCGAAGGGCATCCGGACAAAATGGCCGATCAGATCAGCGATGCGATTCTAGACTATATCATCGAACATGATCCAAAAGCGCGTGTCGCCTGTGAAACACTCGTATCGAACGGTTTTTGCGTAATTGCGGGTGAGCTGAAAACCACGTCGTATGCTCCGATGCAAGAGATCGCCCGTCAAGTTGTCCGTGAAATCGGCTATACCGACGCAACTTACGGTTTTGATTACCGCTCATGCGCCGTACTCAACGGAATCGGCGAACAATCTCCCGATATTAACCAAGGCGTCGATCAAGAAAGCGGCGAAATCGGTGCAGGAGATCAGGGATTGATGTTCGGCTATGCATGTCGCGAAACGGATGTGCTGATGCCGTTGCCAATATATCTTTCTCACCGTCTTGCTGAACGTCTGGCACAAGTACGCAAAGAGGGGATTATCCCTTATCTTCGTCCAGACGGAAAAACGCAGGTAAGTATCCGCTATGTTGACGATAAACCGGTTTCTGTTGAAACCGTTGTTGTTTCTACTCAGCATGCCCCTGATATTTCACAAGAAAAACTTCATGCCGATGTCATCGAAGAAGTGATTAAATACGTTATTCCCGCAGAGCTTATGAGTCCGAATATAGTTTATCACATCAACCCGACCGGTAAATTTGTTATCGGCGGTCCTCAAGGTGATGCCGGTCTTACAGGGCGCAAAATCATCGTTGATACCTACGGCGGAGCCTGCCCGCACGGCGGTGGAGCATTCAGTGGAAAAGACCCGACCAAAGTTGACCGTTCAGCTGCCTATGCGGCGCGCTACGTTGCAAAAAATCTTGTAGCATCCGGTGCATGTGACAAAGCAACAATACAAGTTTCATATGCCATCGGTGTCGTTAAGCCTATTTCTATCATGGTCAATTCACACGGAACCGCCGTTGTCCCTGAAGAAAAACTCGAAGCGTGTGTCAAAGAGCTATTTAACCTTACGCCAAAAGGGATAATTGAATCGCTTGATTTATTACGCCCGATTTATCGAAAAACGGCAGCATACGGCCATTTTGGTCGCGAACTTCCTGAATTTACATGGGAAAAAACGGATAAAGTGGACGCAATCCGTGAGTATCTCGGCCTTTAATTCTCTTTCTGTAACACTCTATCCATAATCTCTATTCAACCCCCTATTTTTTTAGGTGGGTTTAAAATTCTTCTGTTATAGTTACCGCATATTTATTAACCAAGGAGAACCCTATGGCAGTAGTCATTAATGATACCTGTATTAACTGCGGCGCTTGCATCGACGAGTGTCCGGTAGAAGCGATCGTAGACGAGGATGATAACCCAACGGGTGAAGAGATCTATTACGTATACGCTGACAAATGTGTCGAGTGTGTCGGTCACCATGATGAGCCGGCATGTGCAACAGCTTGTCCGACTGAGGGTTGTATCACATGGGATGAAATCGGTGCAAGCCCAGCTCACCGTGATGATGTAACCGCTGAAATGCGTTCGTCAAAAGCAAACGTCGTTAACTAATACACTTAGATAACCAAAGGGGTTTATTTCCCTTTGGTTACGCTCATTTCTCCTCTTTTTCTTTCTTTTCCGATCTTTAATCTTACTTAAATTATTGTTTGGCTATAATCCCGTTCTATTTTTTACACACAAAACAGGAGCATTGATGGAACAAACGTTGTCAATCATCAAGCCTGACGCTGTAGCAAAAGGCGTCATTGGAAAAATTTTAGATCGTTTTGAGACAGATGGTCTTAAAATTGCAGCTATGAAAAAAGTTCAGCTCAGCCGTCAAGACGCTGAAGCATTCTACGCAGTACACGCTGCTCGCCCTTTCTTCAACGATCTCGTTGACTTTATGGTAAGCGGTCCTGTTGTTATTACAGTTCTTGAAGGCGAAAATGCTGTTCTACGTAACCGTGACTTGATGGGTGCAACAAACCCTAAAGAAGCTGAAGCTGGAACTATCCGTGCTGATTTTGCTGAAAACATCGATGCTAATGCTGTTCACGGAAGTGATTCAGTTGAAAATGCTAAAAATGAAATCGCATTTTTCTTTTCAGGCCGCGAAATTTCGTAATTGCCATGAAAATAGCATTTAAAAAATTGGGATCACAGCCGCTTCATTTTGAGGCAAATAGTGACAATGCCTTTTTTTCGGGTGATTTAATCATGAAAAAAAGTAATCTTGCCCAATTAAACGGTACAATTACGGGGAGTATTTCAATTCCCTGCGATCTATGTGCCGAAGAGGTAGAGCGATCTTTAAATGAAGAGATTGCTTTTTATCTTAGTGATGGGATTTATGAAGGCACTGACGAAGAGTTGGATGTCGTCGAAATCGACAAATCGATGATTGATTTGGAAGAACTTCTAAAATCAGAAATCGAACTGATTAAAAGCGACTATTTTTGTTGCGAAAACTGCGAAGGAACCTCGTTAGATCGAGAGTTCTAAAACCAAATAGAAAGGACTATAAAAGATGGCAGTACCTAAAAGAAGAGTGAGTCATTCTCGCGCCGCAAAACGCAGAACTCACTATAAAATTTCTCTTGCTCGTCCAGTCAAAGACAAAGACGGCACGTACAAATTGTCTCACTATGTCAACCCGACAACCGGTGAGTACAAGTAATCGATGATTAGAATTGCAATTGATGCAATGGGCGGGGACTTCGGTCCCGAACCGATTGTTAAAGGGACACTTGAAGCACTCAAAGAAAAGAGTTTTCAACCAATTCTAGTTGGTAAAAAAGATGAGATTTTATCTTTATTACCCAAGGGCTATAAAGATAAAATTTTAATTGTTGAAGCGGATGACGTTATTGATATGAGTGATGCCGCAACGGATGCACTCAAACGTCAGGACAGCTCAATCTATAAAGCGGTAGAGCTTGTACGTAACGGTCAAGCGGACGGTGTTGTCAGTGCCGGACACAGCGGTGCGACTATGACACTTGCTACGCTTCGTCTAGGACGTCTTAAAAATGTATTGCGTCCTGCATTGGTTACGTCAATGCCGACAAAAAGCGGAAAACGAAGTATTCTGATGGATGCGGGTGCCAATGTCGACTGTAAAGCAGAACACTTATTTCAGTTTGCAATCATGGGATATTATTACGCCCATGATATGTACAAACTGAGTGAACCTCGCGTCGGATTGCTTGCAAACGGTGAAGAAGATTCCAAAGGGAATGAAATCACTAAAGAAGCCTTTAAATTGCTCGAAGGGCAAAGAGGGTTTATCGGAAATGTCGAAGGAAATAATATCTTTGACGGAAGCTGTGACGTCATTGTGTGTGACGGCTTCATCGGGAACCTGGTACTTAAAGCCTCCGAAGGGGTTGCCTCAACAATCAGCTTCTTTATTAAAGAATATATCCGAAAATCGCCGATAGCAATTACCGGAGCATTGTTGATGCGCAAAGTGTTCCATCTTCTTAAAAAAGAGATCGATTACGCTGAAATCGGAGGTGCCCCTTTAGTCGGCATCAAAGGTTGCGCTATCGTCAGTCACGGAAAAAGCAATCCGAAAGCAATTAAGAATGCTATTTTCCAAGCTATCCGTTATGTAGATAACGGCGTAAACGAACATATCGAAAATCGTTTAGAAGAGCTAAAAAAATAAACTTCGATCCCTTATAAAGGCTAACCATGTACGCTGCGTTTCGTTCTATCGGTGCTTATGTCCCCTCTAAAATTTTGACCAATGCCGAATTAGAGGTAATGGTTGATACCAGCGATGAGTGGATCACAAAACGAACCGGGATCAAAGAGCGTCATATTGCAGCTGCTGATGAGCGAACCAGCGATATGGGTGTAAAAGCGGCAGAAATGGCAATAGAGCGCTCCGGTCTTGTAAAAGAAGAGATCGATATGATCATCTGTGCAACCATCTCACCCGATTATTTTTGTATGCCCTCGACTGCGACTATCATCGCAACTAAACTCGGACTGGGAAAAGTCATGGCGTATGACATTTCAGCCGCTTGTACCGGATTTGTTTATGCTCTCAGTATCGCAAAAGCATTTATTGAATCAGGAATGAAAAAAAATGTCCTGATCGTCGGTGCCGAAAAACTCAGTGCGATTACCGACTATACGGATCGTGGTACCTGTATTCTCTTCGGTGACGGTGCCGGAGCCGCTGTTATCAGTGCAACTGAAGCTAAAAATGAAGCGATTATCGATATCCATACCGGCTCAGACGGCTCTTTTGCCGATTTGTTGATGACACCTAACGGTGGAAGCGGGTCGGCGCACGATGAGCTGGATCGTGAAGCGGCGGGATGCTTTATGCGGATGAAAGGAAACGAGACTTTTAAAGTCGCTGTACGTACTCTTACCGCCGATGTGGTGGAAATTTTAGAGCAAAATAATATTGAATCTTCCAAAATCACCCATTTCGTCCCTCATCAGGCAAACTACCGTATTATCAAAGCAGTCGGTGATGCACTTGAGCTCACCGATGATCAAGTCGTATTAACGGTCGAAAAATACGGTAATACATCAGGTGCATCTATTCCGATGGCGATCAATGATATCTATGAGTCAGGAAAACTGCAGCAAGGTGACTTAATGCTTCTTGACGCATTTGGAGGCGGTCTCACATGGGGCAGTGCTCTAGTTCCGTTTTCGGGAAAAACTATCTAAAAAATTGCTACACTATCGAATCTTTTTAAAGGTTCGACATGATTTATTCCAACCCCCTTATTTATATCGAAATTCACGACAGTGAAATCCCCTGGCTTAAAATTTTCACCCATACTCATCACAAAGAATTTTCAGAATGTGCTCGTGAAGAAAAAGAGATGATCTGGATGTGTTTGGACATCATCGAAACCAAAATGCTCTCATTTTTCAAACCTGATAAAATTAATATCGCTTCATTCGGAAATATGTTGCCGCGAGTACATTGGCATATTATGGCACGCTTTGAAAAGGACAGTTATTTTCCGGAACCGATGTGGGGGATTAAACAAAGAGAGGGAATAGTATTAACAGCTCCGATGGAGCTGTTTATAGAGGAGTTAAAAGTCGAATTAACTTCTAGGTTTGCTGCTAGCTGAGCGATTACCGCCGCTAAAGCTACGTGAACGATCTCCACGATCGTTTCCGCCACGTTCACCACTACCGCTACGCTCACCACCGGCAGCATTACGGTCATTATTACCGCGATATCCGCCGCCGCTTGAGTTACGGTCATTGCTGCCACGATATCCACCGCCGCCGCTTCGGTTACGATTGAATCCGCCGCTTCGATTCCCGCCGCGATCACCACGGTTAGCAAGATTACTAAGAATTTTCTCCAAACGTTCTGCTGCAATACCGATATTATTTGGACCTGCAACGGTATTACGTTCCATCAATACAGAGATCAATTTGTATGCAATCTGTTCTTGATCGTAATCTTCTTTCAACAAATCCAACACTTTATGCGCTTCATCATATACGTGTTGTTTTTCAATTTCACGAACCAAACGGGTCACTTGCGCTTCTTTAACATCCAATTTGCTTGGAATATACGCATGTTCCATCGTTGTCCCTACTTTTGCACGGATACGTTGAAGTTCTTTGAACTCCATTGGAGTTACCAATGTAATCGCAACCCCTTTTTTACCTGCACGCCCTGTACGACCGATACGGTGTACATAACT
This sequence comes from Sulfuricurvum sp., assembly GCF_028712165.1. Taxonomy (GTDB): domain Bacteria; phylum Campylobacterota; class Campylobacteria; order Campylobacterales; family Sulfurimonadaceae; genus Sulfuricurvum. The sequence continues at coordinate 24,894 of NZ_JAQTQR010000010.1, forward strand.
CTCAGGATCAAATGGAATATGGTAGTTGAAAACGTGAGTAACATCATCGATGTGCAATCCGCGCGCCGCAACGTCAGTTGCGATCAATACATCAACCGCATCGGTTTTAAGCCCTTTGATAACACTTTCGCGTTGACGTTGCTCCATGTCGCCATGCAACCCTTTTGCCATATAACCCGCAGCTGAAAGTACATTTGAGAGACGATCAACCTCTTTTTTGGTACGACAGAATACGACAGTTTTCTTCGCATCTTCCGCATCCATCAAACGGATAATCGCATCATCACGCTCTGATTCTTCAATAACATAATACTGTTGAGTAATATCGGTATTCGTCGTTTCAGATTTTGTGATCGATGCAAAAAATGGATTCACAAGAATTCGTTCCGCCAATTGCTTGATCGGGGCCGGCATCGTTGCAGAGAAAAGCAACGTTTGACGCTCAGTCGGCAAATAGCTGAAAATTTCATTGATATCATCCAAAAAGCCCATATCGAGCATTTCATCTGCTTCGTCCAAAATAACAGTTGACGGGGTAAAGCCTTTTAACATATTACGGCTCAACATGTCCAGAAGACGACCTGGAGTTGCGATAATAACTTGTGCACCGCGCTCGATCAAATCCATTTGACGATTGTACGATGAACCGCCGTAAATGGTTACGGTACGCGCACCTAAATGTTTACCGTATTTGAAAATTTCATCACTTACTTGGTTCGCTAGTTCGCGTGTCGGAGTGATAATAAGGGTTTCAATTCCCCCTTTTAAATGCATTTTATTCAATGCAGGAAGACCGAAAGCAGCTGTTTTACCGGTACCGGTATGAGCTTGTCCTACGACGTCACGCCCTTCCATAATAACGGGAATAACCATTTGTTGAATCGGACTTGGTGTTTTAAATCCCGCGAGACGGATACTTTGCATAATCTCTTCACGGAGACCGAAATCTTCAAATGTCGCGAGATTTTCTTCTGTGATTGGTGTTTCTATTACGTTCATGATTTACCTTTATATATACGCCACCGGAAAACCTATTTCCGGCCAGTTACGCTTGCCCACTCATGGGGGAGAGAAATTTTAATGAGGATAAGTTGGATTCTCATCCGCGAGGGCACCTTTGAAAAAGATTCATTAATCTCTTTAGAAGGTACCCAAATTCAAATGGAATTATAGCTGAATTATTTATAAAATAGGCTGATAACTATACATTTCCAAAAGATAAAGATAACCTTTAGTTTCAAATCGTCAAAATTTTGTCTGATTTTTTTAAACTTTTAGAACTATACTTCCAAAAAATCGATCTAAACTAATTAGGAGACAAATATGTTCAATGTAAAAATGGAAAAAGAGTGCGGCTGTTTCAAACGAAGCGGTATGGAAAGTGTAAAAACATTTGCAAACAAAGATGATGCGCTAATCGAAGCTAAAGAGTGGACCGAAGAGATGAATGAAACATTTTGTCAAAAACATAATTTTTCAATAGTCGAAGAAGGAAACGATCTCATTATTAAAGTTGAGATGAACTAAGGGGCAACACCCCTTAGAGTTTTAGATTTACTTTTTTAATCACCATTTTCTTCGACCAGATCGGATCTTTCAGATCTAATAATCCACGTACCTCATCATTGACTAATCGATACGAAACAATTACAACAACCTGATCCGCACCTGCCGATAACGGAACTGTAAAGGTTTTTGATCCTTGTGCAGGGATAGAAACACTCTCTACCGTTTTTTCAGCCAAATGGGCGATTGTAGGCTTTTTTCGTTTACTAAGATAGTGCGATGTCAGAGAAACTGTCTCATTCTTCACCACTTTAGCACCCTTCATGTATTGTGCTTCAATTAAAATCTCACGAGAACCGAATCCGCTTGGCAGCGCATGAGGCTGAGGATTTCCTAAAGTGACCTCAAGTCCTCGCGCACTTTTGCGTACATCAAGGTTTAGCGCGCCCTGCCACATACTCTCGACATGTCCGCCTTTAAATCCATGCTCACGAATAAGCCGTTTATGCGGCTGACCGTTCACATCACGCAAGGTAGCTGCGATTCCCTCTTCACGTGGACTCATATGACAATCGACACACTGTTTTCCGCCGCTTTTAAATTCCGATTGCATATCGCTAAAACGGTGCCCCTCTTCGGAGGTATCGTTAGCATGGCATACAAAACAAAGCTGATTCGGATTCGTATCCATAAAATCACGCTGCTCTACTTTGTGATAAGGGGATTTGGCATCACTGTAAGGTCCTGTCATCACACCTGATGGCATCCAACTGACACGATTAATTCCTCGTTTCGAATCGGGAAGATTATCATGAATTTGATCTATGTTATGACACACAACACAGTTGATCCCCTCTGATATTCCTGTATTATTGATTGCTTTTGTTGCGGCAGAGTCTTTGTCCAATTTTAATGCTGCGATGGCTTCATATTCAGCACTGGTAGAGGTGACTGAGATACGAGGATTGTGGCAGGCGGCACATTCGATTTTGATTGTATTTAACGATTTGCGATTATCTTTTCGGGCTACATAATCAATCGTTTTGCGAAGATACTCATCGTTGTCATAATGAGATTTTGCATGCCATGAGTTATCCCACTGCTTAACAATATGACTGTGACACGCTTTACATTTACCGGAATCTTTAAATTTATCGCCAACCTGAACCACTTCAGCAGCACAAAGACTCAACCCTAACATACTCAACAGCCATATTAAACGCATTAATACCCCTTATCGATGTTTATTTAACCAAACCATTAACCCTTTTTGTGCGTGCAGACGGTTTTCTGCCTCTTCGAAAATCAAACTTTGATCCCCTTCGAGAACCGCTTCACTCACTTCGACACCGCGATAAGCAGGAAGACAGTGTAAGAAAATGGCCTCTTTGGCTGCCAAAGCCATAAGTGCCTCATCTACGATATACCCTTCAAATGCCCGTATTCGCTGAGACTTTTCTTCTTCCTGTCCCATTGAAATCCATGTGTCCGTTGTAACAACTGTGGCACCGTTAACTGCCTCTTTGGGATCATGGGTGATCGTAATTTTCCCACCGCTTTGTTCACAAAAACGAAGTGCATCTGCAATGACCACAGGATCACACTCATACCCCTTAGGGGTTGCGATTCGTAATTCAAATCCAAGTTTGCTCGCGAGCATCAACCATGAATGGGTCATATTGTTGCCGTCACCTACATATGCCACAATCGGATTTTTATCTTTTCCGCACTCCATCATCGTCATATAATCGGCAAGAAGCTGAACAGGATGATAACTGTCGCTCAAACCGTTGATAACAGGGACTTTAGAATAACAGGCAAACTCTTCAAGCATCGCTTGCTCATAGGTTCGGATCATGACCATATCCGCCATCGAAGAGATAACACGTGCCGTATCTTTTACCGGCTCGCCACGCCCTAAATGGATATCGCGATTGGAAAGAAATAGTGCGTGTCCGCCAAGCTGATACATCCCTACTTCAAAACTTACACGGGTACGGGTGGAGCTTTTTTCAAAAATCATTGCCAAGGTCTGACCCGCTAAGCGTGGTTTTAATTCTTTGGCTTTGACCTCTTTTTTAATCTCTAAGCCAATCTCTAAAATCTCTAGGATCTCTTCTTTGGTATAATCTTTTAACGTTAAAAAATGTCTCACGTACGTCCTTCGATACAAAAAACAATCATATCATAAAATTATTTTATTAATTTAAAAGTTGTGCTACTTCTTTAGCATGGTAGCTGATGATAATATCAGCACCGGCTCGCTTGAACCCAACCATCGTCTCCATCATCACACGATTGTAATCGATCAGTCCAGCTGCTCCGGCGTGCTTGAGCATTGCATATTCACCGCTGACGTTGTATACGGCAAGAGGCAATTGAGACGCTTCGCGGATGTCACGGATAATGTCCAGGTATGCCAATGCCGGTTTAACCATCAAAATATCGGCCCCCTGCGCTTCATCGACTAAACTCTCGCGTATCGCTTCACGGCGGTTGGCCGGATCCATTTGATAAGTTGAACGATCACCGAAACTCGGAACCGATTCGGCGACATCACGGAACGGTCCGTAATATCCGCTGGCAAATTTGGTCGAATAGCTCATGATCGGAAGATTCACATATCCGCCGCCGTCGAGCGCATCACGAAGTGTTGTGATAATTCCGTCCATCATCCCTGAGGGTGCGATCATGTCGGCACCGGCACGGGCATGCACCAATGCCTGCTGAGCTGAAATCCCGAGAGTCAAATCATTATCAACCGTTTCATGTACATGATCCAAAATCCCGCAGTGACCGTGATCCGTATATTCACAGAAACACAAATCGGTCACGACAAACATTTTTGGATACGCACGTTTGATCGCTCGCACTGCCGTCGCAATAATCCCATGGTCGCACAAGGCATCGGATCCAACCGAGTCTTTAACTTCAGGGATACCGAAAAGGATGATCGAATAAATCCCTAAGGATTGAAGAAGCTCACACTCTTTTAAAATTTCGTCCAAACTCATTTGATACACACCGGGCATAGACGAAACTTCCGTTTTAATCCCCTCTCCCGGTCGGACGAATAACGGATAAATAAAATCATTGATACCCACATGGGTTTCACGAACCAATGATCTGAGATGTGAATTAAGACGAGTACGGCGAAAACGATCCATAAAAATGCTCCGATATAAATGTTGAAGTAAGTGTAGCAAGTGTTAGATTAAGAAAAGAAAATTATAATTGCCACATGAATACAGAAAACAAATTTGAAAAATCCGCCATTGCTAATCTTCCTAGTAAATATGGTAAATTTAAAATCCGTGCCTACAAAGAAGGGTGCCAAGAACATCTCGCAATTTTTACAGAGAATTTTGAGCAACAAGAGTCTCCATTGGTACGTATCCATTCTGAATGCCTTACCGGTGATACGTTAGGAAGCATCAAATGCGATTGTAACAATCAGTTGCATAAAGCTCTTAAAATGATTGCCGAAGAAGGTGGATTGATCATCTATCATCGTCAAGAAGGACGGAATATCGGTCTGCTCAATAAAATCAATGCCTATGCACTTCAAGATCAAGGACGCAATACGATCGAAGCCAATATTGAACTTGGTTTTGCCCCTGATCAGCGTACCTATGACGTCGTAGGCGAGATTTTTAAGGATTTTGCTCTAACTAAAATCCGTCTCTTGACCAATAATCCGGCGAAAGTAAGTGTTGTGGAAAATTTGAATGTTGAAATTACTGAAAGAGTCCCCGTCATTATCAATCCGAATCCCCATAATGAAGGATACCTTCGTGTCAAAAAAGAGCAGATGGGACACGATTTATGAACCATTTAAAGCAACTCTTAGCACGTCGCGATCTTACACTACCGAATGATTTTATTGAAAAAGTACAGCAGTACAAAACGCTGCTTGAAAAATGGAATAAGGTTCATAACCTAACGGGTGCTAAAACACTCCAGCAAATCGATGAATTTATCGTCGATGCCATCACTCCTATTAATTTCCTCCCACCTATCAACAAAGCGATGGACATCGGAACCGGAGCAGGATTTCCGGGAATGATTTTAGCAATGGCTATGCCAACAACCCATTTTACACTGGTTGAGCCGCTCACTAAACGTGCGAGTTTCCTACAATTTGTAAAAGCAGATTTGGGTTTGAATAACGTTGAAGTAAAAGCAGTACGTGTTGAGCAATTGCCAAACGAACCGTACGACCTCATCACATCCCGCGCCGTTACCGATACGGATATGCTGCTCAAACTATCAGAACCGTTTTGCACCAAAGGGACACTTTTGCTCTTTTACAAAGGGGAAAAAGTGTATGATGAAATCAATGAATCGTTAGATTACACCATTATAGAAGCAGAGAACCGCCATTATCTGCTCATAAAGAGATAAGTATGAAATTTTTACTGTTTGTCGGGTTTTTAGGTGCCGTGTATTTTATGTTTTTTAAGAAAAAATCGCTCACTCCACCCACTTCGGATACTTCTACGGAAGAAGCTATGATTCCGTGTGTCAAATGCGGTACCTATGTACAAGTGAAAGAAACTTTTATGCGTGATGGAAAATACTACTGCTCACGCGAATGTCTGGAGAGCTAAATGTTGTTATTCGGTCATCCCTATATCCCTTCTGAGACGTTTTATCATATCGATGCGATCGAAGCCGTACGTCTTACACCGGCAAATTCCGTTGTTACTCTATTTTTTGCCCCTGAAAATCTTGATATCATCGATTATCTGCGCCAAAACAGTGTCCGGTTTGCTCTTCATATCGAAACCGTTACGGATGCAGTCCTCGGTGAAAATCTGGGAGCGTCATATCTGATCGTAAGCCCTCAAAACGCAACTGAAATCCAGAGGGTTGCAGAACACTATCTTTTTGATGCCAAAGTATTGGGCTATGTCGATGATATGGAACATTTGGAAAATCTAATCGCTATGCGTCTCGACGGAGCGATTTTTGCCGACGCCATTATTAAAATAAATACCTAAAGAATCCATTCCCGTTTTAAATCTTTATCCAAACACGCCAAGATCTCATACCCGATCGTCCCGACGGCACGAGCGTAATCATTGGCGTTATCAAAAATTATCAGCTCATCCGTATCACTCGAAAAACTTGCACTGTCCATTGAAATACGTCCTCTAAGAGCTATCCCCTGCGGTGTTACATAGTGATTGGAAGCAAGTCGATCCAATCCGTTAGCATATCCCAGATCATATGTACTGACTACTTCATCACAACACGCTTCATATATACCGTTGTACCCTACCCTTTCTCCCGCTTTTAGCACTCTTGTAGCAATCTTGTCCCCGCACAGAGAAAGGACGCTTTTGAGTTCAGGCTGCACTAGTGTGGAGTCCATTTCCAAACATCCATACAATGCTATCCCTACACGTACCATATCATCCGTACATTCGGATGAACGAAATGTTCCGGCTGAGTTCGAAATATGAAATCTGAGACTCCATCCGTACTTTTTAGCCAAGTCAGACGCTTCTCGTTTAACTGTATCAAATATTTTTCGCTGCCAAAACCACTCGGAACTGAGTGTATCTGCAGCTCTTAAATGGCTCATGATCCCGATACAAACCAATCCTTTTTCTGCCATTGCTTCAAAAGCTTCTCCCAACTGTTGCGGAGCAATCCCATGTCGGTGCATTCCCGTATCTATTTTAAGCTCCACTCTCGTGCCGCTCGGATACGCCGATATCTCTTCAAATGAATTGATTGCATAACTGATTTTCGGATGTGCACGTGTAGCGATTTGCCCGAGAATCAAGACATTCTCAAAAAAATCTACAATCTCTTCCGCTTCCCGTTCCAACCTAACGACTGCATGCTTAACGCCGTATTGTGAAGCCTCTTCCGCAATCATCACGGCACCGTGTCCGTATGCGTTATCTTTTAAAACGACTGCAATTTTATCTTTTCCACCGACTTGGTGTGCGATAATGTCAAGATTATGAATAAGTGCCTTACGGCTAAGTTTAATAGACCCCATTGTATTCCTGCGGGTATGTAGATAATGAAATTATAGATCAAGGTTAATTAATGCGTTATTTCCCAGCCGAATTTGAACCTCAAAGTTTTGTCCAGCTCATTTTTCCCCACCCGAAAAGCGATTGGGCACCATACCTCGAAGAAGCTCGAGCATGTTTTGTCAATATCGCAACCGCCGTTGCCCGCTATCAACCCTGTCTCATCATCTGTGATGATGTTGAGCTTGTCAAAAGCTATTTCGATTCTCATGAAAATCTGATCTTTGTAACCTACCAAACAAACGACACATGGGCCCGCGACTGCAGTGTATTGAGTGTCATAGACGAGGATGAGGGAGAACCGTTATTGCTTGACTTTACGTTTACAGGATGGGGCGGAAAATTTGACGCTTCAAAAGACGATGCGATGAGCTCGTCTATCGCCCATGTCTACGCTGCACCAATGGAAAAAGTGAACCTGATCTTAGAAGGTGGAGGTATAGAGACAAACGCTAACGGCTCACTCCTCACCACGGCAGAGTGTCTACTCAATCCTAACCGAAATCCACATCTGGATAAAAAGGGGATGGAGAAAGAGCTCAAAAAACATTTCGGTGTAGAACAGATATTATGGCTTAATCACGGTTACCTCGCCGGTGATGATACCGACAGCCATATCGATACCCTCGCCCGCTTTATCGACACCGATACCATAATGTATGTCAAATGCGATGATAAAACAGATGAGCATTATGATGCGCTCAAAAAGATGGAAGAAGAATTAAAAGCTCTGCGTGACATCGACGGCGAACCGTTCAACCTTATCGCTTTACCGATGACGAATCCGACTTTTTACGATAACGAACGTCTCCCTGCTACATATGCCAACTTTTTGATTATCAATGATGCAGTATTACTCCCTGTCTATAACGATCCGCATGATATTGAAGCGATTGCCATCTGCGAAAAAGCGTTTAGAGGGCGTGACATTATCCCTATCGACTGTTCCGTTTTAATTCGTCAGCACGGTTCGCTTCACTGCGTTACAATGCAGTTTCCCGAAGACATTTCCTTACGGGTGGAATAAAAGCGTAAAGCCGTTATAGAGAAAATAGCCCGAAGCGGCTAAAAGGATGATGGTTAGAACTATTTGTTTTTTATTCATGAGTAGAAGTGTAACATAAAAAGTAAAAGCCCCAATTTACGTGATTTTCACCATAGACTTAACACTAATGTAACACTTCTTTTCTACACTTTCTTCATAAATATCTTAAGGATTTCAAGTATGAAGATCTATTCTCTTCTCTCGTTGGCAGCTACGCTCGCGCTGGCCACCGAGCCTGTCACTATTCAAAAAATTACAGTTGAATCCGATGTTGGTACATCAGACATCACTTCAACATCACTTGCTACCTCTAAATCAACAACTATGACCGGTGATACAGCTGCAATTCTCACTGATATTCCGGGAGTCAGTGTCTACAACATGGGAAGCAGAGCATCATTACCGGTTATTCACGGGTTGGCAGATGATCGTGTCAAAATAGATATCGATGGCATGACCATAACTTCAGCATGTCCAAACCATATGAATCCGGCACTCTCTTATATCGATACCTCTAAAATCCAAGCGATAAACGTTACAGCGGGTATTACACCGGTCAGTGAAGGGGGTGACAGTATCGGCGGAACTATTACCGTAAAATCCAAAGATCCCCTTTTTGCCCAAAAAGCAGGTGAAATTGTATTAGGCGGCGAAGTATCCGGTTTCTATCACAGCAATGGAGGAGCGCGCGGCGCTTCGGTAAATGCAACGGCAGCAAATGACAAAATCAGTATCAGTTACTCGGGATTCGCCGAAAAAGCCGGAGATTACAAAGACGGTAACGGTAAAATTGTTAAATCTACTCTGTATCAACAACAAAACCACTCCGCAACGGTTGCCTACAAAATTGACTCAGATGATATTGTCTCTCTTAAAATGACCAGAACAAATGCAGACTTTATCGGTTTCCCAAACGAGTATATGGATATGCTCGGCAATAAATCGACATCGGGCAATCTAGCATACAAAGGAAAAGTAGGAGCACTATTCGTTGATGCTAATCTCTATCGTCAAAATACTGATCACTATATGAATAAAATTTTAAGTGAGCGCAGTGGAAATATGCCAATGAATACGGAGGCTAAAGAGAGTGGCATCAATTTTAAAGCAACATTGCCGCTGACTTCTACACAAACATTAAAATTCGGCGGCGATTATGACCGTTACCGTCTCAACGACTGGTGGCCAGCGGATACCGTTAATAATATGCCGGGAATGAGTCCGAATACGTTTTGGAATATTAATAACGGAAAACGTGACCGTATCGGACTTTTTGCCGAAGCCAATTCACAATGGAATGAAAAACTTTCATCCGTCATAGGAGTTCGTACGGATATTGTAAGCATGAATACGGATGACGTAGTCGGTTATAACAGTACTAATAATGATCCTGTGGATGCAGCTTACTTTAATGCTTTAGATCATAAAAAACGAGATAATAATTTTGATTTCACCGCAGCTACAAAATACGAATACAGTAACACTACTGACCTAGAGCTCGGATTTGCCCGTAAAACCCGTTCACCCAATATGTATGAGCGCTATGCATGGGCCGGAAGTTCCGGAACCTATAGTAATCCTATCCGAATGGATATGCGTATGATCAACTGGTTTGGTGATGCTAACGGATATGCAGGGAATCTCGATCTTAAACCGGAAGTAGCGAATACGATAAGTGCTACATTATCCCTACACGATGCATCTGAAAAAGAGTGGGGAATAAAGCTTACCCCATACTATACCAAAGTCAATGATTTCATCGATATTCACCTTGTAAATACCGCTTCAAACATCAACTATTTTCAATTTGTAAATACCGATGCACATCTATTCGGTGCCGATCTCTCAGGATATACAACATTATGGGATAACGCTGATAACGGTAAAGGAACGCTTAAAGGAAACCTGAGCTATACGCGAGGTTTCCGAGATAATGGCGGATCACTTTATCACATGATGCCGCTTCATGCAAAAGTATCGCTTGATCGTGTTAACGGTGCATGGAATAATGGAATCGACATTGAAACAGTAGCAGCCAAAGAGTCCGTTGATACGCTTAGAAAAGAGCCGATGACCCCGGGATATGCTTTGGTCAACCTTCGTACCGGCTACGCATGGTCTAAACAACTGAATATGGACCTATCCGTCACAAATTTTTTCAATAAAGCCTATGCCCTTCCTCTTGGAGGAATCGATGTTGTAGACTATGCAGCCAGTACCTATACTCCGTTACAGGGGATGGGACGTTCATTTAACGCAGCCCTCACCTATAAATTCTAACCTTGAACTGTTTCGTCACTTCCCGCATCTTGCGGGAACTACAGTTGATTTTCTAAAAACCATCCGAAGCCGAACATCAATCCCGGAGTCTTGGCTTTCGTTTCATCCATTACGAATCCTCTAGCCTCATTGAGAGGAATCTCAATAACTTCTATCGATTCGACCCCTACACCACCGCCGTCACTTACTCTCATAGACTCATTAACACGGGCAGCATAAAGCGTTTGCACTGATCCGGCAAACCCAACAGCAGTATAAAAGGATGTTACACGTTCAATCTGCTCTATTGGGACATGATACCCGCACTCTTCGAGTATTTCTTCATGCGCAATTTCAACAAGTGTTTTCTCTTTATCGACGATTCCCGCACACAGTTCATACGTGTATCCGTCGCTGTTTTTTAAATAAACGGGTGGACGAAACTGTTTTACAACCACCAATGTTTCCCGCTCTTCATGATACAAAAGTATTGCTACACTGTCATGCACTTCAACCATATCCCAGATTTTTGGGAGATCATGTTGAACATACTCAATCCGTTTCGGCTTGACATATTCGGAGTACTCACACTCTATTATTCTTACGTTTTTGATCATGGGAGTGCTTTAAAAAGGTTTCGGTTTAAAGGTGTTAATATCGACATAATATGTGCGCTTATAATCAAAATACGGTTTTTTGACCGGTTTCGTTTGGAGAACATTTTTGAAAATACGATCCATTTTATCCCGTATCGCCATAAAGACTTTCCGCTCTTTACCGCTAAATCCTTCGGTTTTTTTCTTCATAACACTCATCGGATTAATTGCAGTACTCCCCTCATACATTCCAAAATGCAAGTGTGGACCGGATGAGAGACCAGAAGAACCAACATAGCCGATCACTTCGCCTTGTTTTACAGAGGAACCGTTATGGATACCGCTTCTAAACGATTTTTGATGCGCGTATAAACTCGTCAACCCGTTGGAATGGCGAATTTTTATGGTATTACCATACCCGCGAGACGATCCGGCAAAACAGACACGTCCATCTCCTGTCGCCAATATCGGCGTCCCCGGACGGGCACCGAAGTCTACTCCCAAATGGGCACGATAGCGGTGTAAAATCGGATGATATCGACTCTTGGTAAAACCGGAAGTAATACGTGGATTATTGATAGGGAACTTAAACAAAAATTTCTCATATTGCGCCCCTTTTTCATCATAAAAACGACCATCGGTATGACGGTAAACCGTGACCCGTTTTCCGTTAATTTCGACCATTGCACCGTGTACTTCAGGCATCGAGAACGGTTTGCCCAAACGGTATTTTTGGGTATAGACCAGCACTATCGGTTCGCCTACTTTGAACCCTCTTCGGAAATCGACTTTCCCTTTGAACATTTTGACAAATTCCGAAGCGAGATTTTTAGACCCCGTCGCTTTTACAATATCATTATAGGGAAGGCTTTGAATCGGTATATATAATATTTCAGTATTTTCCTGGCTTACAATAGGGATAACTTGGAGCTCATACCGTTTTTTAGGGGTATAGTAGATCTGTAGCTGCAATTCATCATTGACCGGTATCAGGATTTGCTGGATTAGATTTTTATCGTCCACAAGCATTTGACAATTTGCATTATAAGGGATATCTTCGGTGAGTTTTTGATCATCTTTATCAAGGTTGTAATAAAGGGATGACGGGAGTTTTGAACGCTCTAAAAATGTTAGAAAACTTTCACCGTTATTCCATTTAAACGATTTTACGGAGGCACCAAAGAGGAGTATAGGCAATAAAAGCAATAGAAAAATTCGGCCCATTCTCATCCTTGGTCAAAATACGCTTTAAGAGCGAAAAAAGAGTTAAATCATAGCAAAAATTCCATTTACAAAGATGTGTTAAGCTATAATCGTTATTAATTACTTTACCAAAAGGTTACCACGATGCGCATTTGGCTTATCACACTTATCTCTTGCGGCGTTTTGAGCGCTTCGCCTATCAGTACGCCGTTACTTGATATAGATCATGACCGTGCTACGATTACGGCAAACGATCTTAAAGAAGGAATGAGTGGATTTATTCTCCGAAAATTTGATGCAACCCACAGTACTATTATTGCCAATGCACGTGTTGAACAAACAAACCCTGCCAATGGGCGTGCTATCTTACGCCTTAGTCCCTATGACGGTATTCGTCAAAACTCGCTTCCAAGCGGCAATTGGGCACCAAAACCCGCTGACACTGCTGTTTTAGCTTATGATTATGAACGCGCACTCCTTATTGCTCCCAACGATGATTCGTACGATAGTATTACCAAAAGTATTTCCGGTATCGAATGGGTCCATCCGGATAACTATACTGCGTATCTTTCCAATGAAGGGCATCCTACTCCGCTAGTGGAAGACTTCAGTGATTATTGTACTGCCAACTCGGTAGGACTTCTCTACATCCAAAGTGCACAAACTCTCTTTACGCTCGATTGTAAAACTTTCGCTCTGTTGCAAACCACCCCGTCTTTGCAAAAAGTAGAAAAATCAGTGACCCCGTTTTATACACGTGTTCCAACCATCCGTGCTGCATGGTGGGGAAAGGGCAGTTCACGCCTGGAGAGCTATGAACCGTATTATCTGGAACAAATCGCTTTAAAAAATTCTCATAATAAAGAGCTATATGAGTTGTACAAAGCAAAATTTAGTGATAAAAGTGCACTATTGCGCAATTTCGAGATTAAGGAATAAGCGATGTTGTCCGCTCCTGCTATAGAATATTTTACCTCACTGCTCGGAAACGAGAATGTTTACAGTGATAAAGCCCACCTCATTGCGTACAGTTACGATGCAACACGGGAACGATTCGAACCGGATGCGGTTTTGTTTCCGCGCCATGAACAAGACGTAAGCGATATTTTACGTTATTGCAACGAACACCGTATTGTTATCGTACCCCGCGGTGCCGGCAGCGGTTTCACCGGCGGCGCACTCCCAAGCAGCGGCGGGATTGTATTGGCGTTTGAAAAGCACATGAATAAAATTCTCGAAATTGATATGCAGAACATGGTTGCCATTGTCCAACCCGGTGTTATCAATATGGAGCTCCAAAAAGCGGTGGAAGAAGTAGGTCTTTTTTATCCGCCGGATCCTGCGAGTCAGGAGTACTCCACCATCGGAGGAAACGTCAATGAAAATGCCGGCGGTATGCGTGCCGCCAAATACGGTATTACCAAAGACTATGTTATGGCCATGCGCGCGGTTCTTCCCAACGGCGACATTATCAAAGCGGGAAAACGGACAATCAAAGACGTAGCCGGATACAATATCACAGGGATTTTAATCGCTTCTGAGGGGACACTTGCCGTTACAACCGAAGTGACACTCAAACTCCTCTCCAAGCCGAAGATGACCAAAACCGCGATGGGAATTTTCCCGACCGTCCACACCGCGATGGAAGCAGTCTACAAAACCATGGCAAGCGGGGTAACCCCTGTTGCGATGGAATTTTTGGACAATCTCACTATCCGTTCGGTGGAGCAAGTCTATAAAAAAGGGCTTCCGATAGAGGCCGGAGCCATACTTGTTACCGATGTGGACGGAAATCTCGAAGAAGATCTTGATTTTCAACTCTCTCTTGTCGAAAAAGTATTCCGTGAAAACGGATGCAACGAGTTTAAAATTGCCCAAAACAAACAAGAAGCAAGCGATTTATGGTTTGCCCGCCGTAATGCCAGCCAATCGCTCTCCGTTTACGGGTCCAAAAAAATCAATGAAGACGTCACCGTTCCCCGCTCAGCATTGCCTGAATTGTTGGAGAGATTTGATGCTATCGCCAAAAAATACAATATCAACATCCCCTGCTTCGGCCATACCGGAGACGGTAACGTCCACACCAACGTTATGGTAGACGGAAAAGATCCTGAACAGGTTAAAATCGGTTACGAAGCGATCCGTGAAGTATTCCAAGCAACCATCGATTTGGGAGGAACGCTCAGCGGAGAGCATGGAATCGGTTTGGCAAAAGCACCGTATATGTCGATGGCCTTCACCCTCGAAGAGATGGCGTTATTTCAATCGATCAAACGGGCATTCGATCCCAACAATATTCTCAATCCTTTAAAAATGGGACTTGAATAATCGATGAATGTTAAAGCGGCACTAAGACATATCAGACTTTTTTTCCTGATGCTTTTTGATCGGGAAATTACCGTCTATGCGTCCAGTCTTAGTTTTTATACTATTTTCACGGTAGTACCGCTTTTGATTATTTCACTCAGCCTGATAGCAAACGTTCCCGTATTTGAAGACCAATACGCCAAAATTCAAGTCTTTATTTTCGAAAATATGATGCCGGTTCAAACCGCCGCTGTTGCAGGATACCTCGAATCGTTTTTCCAAAATTCGGTACAACTAGGGGTGATCGGATTTGCAACCATGATTGTCTCATCACTTCTTTTTTTCCAAAACTTCGAACATATCGTCAGCAAAATTTTCAAAACACCTAAAAGAAAACTTTGGGATGCGATTACAACCTACTGGACACTCATTACCCTCGCTCCGATCATTCTTATCACATCGATGAGTTTAAAAGCCTATTTGGTTGCACATGTCAGTGGTATTGCACTTCAAGCCCTTTCTATTTTCCCTTTTATTCTGCTTTGGGGGATTTTCTTCGTCATCTACCACATCGCTGTAAATGCAGACGTTACCACAAAGGCTGCAGCTATCAGTTCATTTGTTGTAGCTATCGTTTGGGGAGTAGCTAAAAACAGTTTCATCCAGTATGTTTTTTACAACAAAACCTACGCAACGATGTACGGATCCTTTTCATCGCTCATCTTCTTCTTTTTATGGATTTATGTTTCATGGATCATCGTTATCTACGGAATGAAGTTATGCTATCTGATAAACCGCGCTTCCCAACGTAGCGAAACCCAAAACGCCTAACGCCCAAAAAGAACCTTTCCAACGCATCGCGCTGAGTGCCAATACAATACTGAGTATTCCGACCCACATTGGAATCACCACATTTCGAAGCTCTCCTGAATCAAACATTTTGATTAAACCAGCATCAAAAAGATCAGCCCACGGGCTCATGTGCAGTGCCAATACTGACGGATAATAGAGATTGAAAATCAGATTGATCGGAATTGATCCGATATGCCACCAACTGAATGTTCCGAATATCGCCAGCGAAATCGGCAAAAGTACCAAATAGCACCAAATATTAAGTGCTAAAAATATCTGCCAAGGCTTCCAATGCTCATAATAGCGGATGAAAATAAAAATAGAGAGTACTCCGAAAGAAGAAAACCAAAAGGATAAAGAGAAAAAAAGTCTCGGAAAAAATGCGAGTAATAATCCAATTGCAATCATCAATGTTTGAGACGAAATAATCTTTATTCCCCGATCATAGAGACAATAACCTACTATGATCATCCCAAACGACCGAATCATTGCCGGATTATATTCCAAGATCGAAAGATAGGCAAAAAGCAGTCCTCCCACGACTAAAAAAAGGTCCCGATTGCCGTGGCGATAAGGAAAATAGCGATTTTGAACGAAACGATACGGGGTTCTGAGAAAGAAATAAGCTATCAAACTCAAAATCCCAAAATGGTATCCACTGATCGACAATACAGCACTCAACCCCATTGCTCCAATCAATGACTGAAACTCTTGTGACATCGGCGAGTTGACAAACAATGCCCCATACAGTTCTTTCATACTCTGATCGCTATGTTGTGATGCAATACGTCGATACCATTGTTCTTTGAGACTTAAAGAGGGATACACTTCATAGATAGCTCCTCGAGTACGAAAGCCTTTAAGATAATCCAGAAAACTCACCTTCGCCACCTGAAGCTCGAGTAACACTTCTCGCCCTCGCAGATCACGCAGATACGGACTCATAATACATCGAACATTCGCACCGTTTTCCAGCCGAAATTTAATGGAAGTTTTTGGTTTCTCCGAAATTAACCGAACTTCTTGATCGATTACTTCTGCACGTATCAGAGGATCATCGAATTTGACAAAATCTTTATATCGGAAATATTCCCAACCGAGGGAAAGAGAAGTAATGAAAAGAAGCATGATGAAAAAGAACGACCCGCTTTTGAAATCAAAAAGTTCGACCCGCTCTAATTTTGACATCAAATAATCGGCATCGATACCGTTTCATCATTGACATTCATTGTCGCACTTTTCATGTCGATACTTTCATATACGATCTGCGCCGCTCCGAATGTAGGCTTGTCAACGAAACGGGTGAATTTTTTCTGGAACATCAGTTTCACATGTCCGGTAGGTCCGTTACGTTGTTTACCGATGATAATCTCGGCTTCTTCTTCCTCTTTCTCGACGTATTTGGAGATAAATTCTTTTCCGGCATTTATCGCTTCTTTCTCCCGCTCTTTTTCCTCTTTATAAAGATAAACGTCATTACGATAGACGAAGAGGATGATATCAGCATCTTGCTCGATCGATCCAGACTCACGGATATCGCTGAGCATCGGACGCTTATCCGAACGTGATTCAAGACCACGGTTGAGCTGAGAGAGAGCTACGATAGGTATCCCCAATTCACGCGCCAACATTTTCAGCCCGCGCGAGATTTCACTGACTTCAAGATGACGATCTTTTCCCCCGGTACCGTTCATGATCTGAAGATAGTCGATAACCGCTACTTCGATCTCTGGATGACGGCCTTTGAGCTTACGGAGTTTGGAACGGAGCTGATGGATATTGATAGAGCCGTGGTCATCTACGAAGAGTTTGGAGTGACGCATCTTATCCACTGCATCGTTCAGCCGCTTATACTCTTCAGGATTCATATCCCCGACACGCAAACGCTGGAGTTGGATCGATGTTTGGACACTGAGCAGTCTCAACATCAACTGCTCCGCAGGCATCTCCAGTGAGAAAAAGGCGACTCCTTTTCCTTTATCCAGGAGATTTTGCACCATATTAAGAGCAAACGATGTTTTTCCCATCGCTGGACGGGCGGCGATGATAACGAGATCCCCTTTACCGAATCCTGTGGTCATTTTATTGAGTTCCGCATATCCGGTATCGACTCCGACGAGGACAGAATCACCCCGTGCTTTCATCTCTTCGATATAGGCTAACGTCTCATCTGCTATGGCCGGGGCATCTTTGAAATCGGTTGCCTGAGAGCTCTGGGTGATTTCATAAAGCTTTTTCTCGACCAAATCGACGACGTCTGTTCCGCTAAGTTCCTCTTCGAGAGTAACCCGTTTAATCTCCGTCGTGAGGGTCAGCAAATGACGTTTAATCGCTTTATCTTTAATCTCTTGAACGTATGCTTTGGTATTTGCGATCGGATTGGCAGTGAGGATTTCGACCATAACCCGCTCATCAAATTTCTGCTTGGCGGTCAGTTCTTTGCGAATAAACTCTTCATCGATAGGGAGATCGCGATGAGATAGACTCATCATCGCCCTGTATATCTCCTGATGTGCCGCGAGGTAAAAGTCTTCCGGCGTTAGCACCGCATCAAAATCGTCAAATTGCGCTGGATCAAAAATAATGGAACTGAGTAAAGAACGTTCAAAAGCGAGGTTGTATAACGATTCTTCCATTTACTCTTCCTCTTTTTCCATCTTTTCAACTTCTTCGACGAAACGATCCACCAGTTTGTCTTCATCGAGTCGTGCAACCACTTCACCGCGTACCATAACAAGCCCTGAGCCTTTACCGTAAGCGATAGCGACATCGGCGTGTTTAGCTTCGCCGATTGCATTGACCACACATCCCATCACTGAAAGATCAAGCGGTTTTTTGATATGTTTAGTACGCTCTTCGATCACGGCAACCGCTGAAACCAAATCGGCTTCTATCCGACCGCATGTCGGACATGAGATGATATTCGGACCCTCTTTTGCGACACCGCTGTCTTTGAGGATGGCACGTCCTACTTTAATCTCCTCTTCGAGTTCCCCCGTAATCGAAACCCGCATCGTATCGCCGATACCCTCGAGTAAAAGTGTTCCCAAGCCGATCGCACTTTTGATCGTCGCATGAAAAATTGTCCCTGCTTCGGTTACTCCCAGATGAAACGGATAATTGTTTTTTGGACGAAGCATGCGGTACGCTTCGACAGTACGCTGAACGTCACTCGCTTTGAGCGAGACTTTGATATCGGTAAAGCCGAGGTCTTCGAGATATTTGATGTTGTATTCGGCGGATGCTACCATCCCCTCCGCACTTTGCCCATAGCGCTGTTCAAACTCTTTTTCCAAACTCCCTGCATTGACCCCGATACGAATTGGAATATGGCGTTCCTGACATGCTTTTACGATTTCACGAATCCGAGACTTTTCGCCGATGTTGCCGGGATTAAACCGGATACAATCGACTACTTCGGCGGCAATAAGCGCCAATTTATAATTAAAATGGATATCGGCAACGAGAGGGAGCGAAATCTGTTCTTTGATCGATTTTAGGGCGCGTGCATCCTCTTCATCCGGCACCGCAACGCGAACAATATCGCATCCCGCAAAATGGAGACGATTGATTTGCTCCACGGTCGCGGCAACATCCGCAGTGCGCGAATACGTCATCGACTGTACCGAGATAGGGGCATCGCCTCCGATGGCAACATTTCCGACAAAAATTTGTTTGGTAGGGTAGCGTTTTATCATGAGGTGATTGTAGCTTTTTGGATGTTAAAGTTACGTAAACTCTATGGGGTCCATATCGATCTCCATCATCGGTGACTTGATATGTTTGATCGCTCGGATCAGATCGGTGCTTTTGTCGCTTCGAAGCAAAATTTGGAATCGATATTTGTCCGCGATCCGCTCAATAGCCGATGCTCCGAAACCGACAATCTGTACCTTCTCCATCCTCTGAAGTTGTGCTACCGCCTCTTCCATCGCTTCTTTCGCCTTGAGGCCATTTTTATGGGCATAAAGCAAGCGGGCAAGTTTCTTAGTTGGGGGGTAACGACCGTTGCGGATTCTCAGTTCATCGATCAAGAATTTCTCATAATCCTCCAGATACTCCCGAAAAAAATGTTCATTGAAACTCTGTACAATTACGGTCGCATTTTGCTTCCTGCCGCTGCGACCAGCGATCTGAACCAAAAGAGATAAAGCTTTTTCCCGTGCACGGTAATCGGATTGCGAAAGGAGATTATCCAGTCCCATTACGATGGCGAGGGCGATATCGTGATAATCATGCCCTTTGGAGAGCATCTGCGTCCCGACGAGCAAATCGATCTCATGGCGGTTAAACGATGCAAGCACTTTGATGAGTTTATTTTGGGTCGTGATGATATCACGATCAAATTGCTGAACTCTCATATCTTGTGAAAGTTGATTAAAATGCTCCACTGCTTCAGCAGTCCCCAGTCTCGCTGTACGTAATGCCCCGCTTTGACATTTCGGGCATATTTTCGGTAACACTTCCGTGTAATTACAATAATGACATTTCAGCGCACGGGAGTTTTTATGCTGAGACATCCCTACACTGCAGAATGGACACTCTACATGGTAACCGCATGATTCACACACCGTGTATTTAAAATTGGCTCGTGTTGGGATAAAAACAATTCCCTGATGCCCTAGCGCAAAATTCTCCAGCACAACACGGTCAATACTCGGAGTCAATGCTTCCAAAGAGGGTTCAAATACAAATGTCCGCTTGGATTCATAGAATCCCCCTCTTAAACGAAAAAACGGATATTTGGCATAACTCCCTAAACTCGGGGTTGCACTCCCCAATACCACCGGAATTTTGAGTAAATTACCGATATACACTGCCATATCTCTGGCATTGTAACGGGGACGGGACGAGGATTTATAGCTCTCATCGTGTTCTTCATCCACAACGATCAGTCCCAAATCCGCTATCGGTAAAAAGAGTGCCGAACGAGGCCCCACAATGATGTGTGCCTCACCACTATAGATTTTTTCCAACGTCACCTTTTTCTGTTTCGGAGTCATCTTTGAATGCCACAACACTACCGCATCTCCAAAGTGTGCACAAAATCGTGACTCCATCTGCGGTGTAAGCGAAATTTCGGGAAGCAGCAATAAACACCGCTTACCTTCGCTTAGAATCTCATCCATACGCCGCATATAGATTTCGCTTTTACCCGCCCCCGTATCGCCGAAAAGAAGTGATACAGAGTTGGAACGGATAAAATGCAGGGCTTGAACTTGAGGTTCTGAGAGGATAATATTAATCGCCGATAAAGATATTTCTTTACGGATAGGCTCGACATCTACGGAATAAGGGACATAGAGGTTCAGTGTTTCCCCCAAAGAACATCCATAATATTCCGACATAAACTGAGCACTCTGTATTTGATGATCCGAATAAAAAAACGATCGGATCATACCGATAGGTTGTGTGGCAAATACAGGTTGCTCACATTCGTCAATAACAACACCCTGCAGGATGCGGCTGGAGAGCGTTACTTCAACTTCTCTGCCGACGGGTAGAAAATCATCTGAATGGTAGGTGAGAGGTTCGAGAGGAGAGCCCAAAAGGGCTATGCGGTAAAAAAGCACGATATTAACGTGTTAATCGTGTACATTCATCCGCTTTATTCGTTGCATCTTCTACACAGGTAAATTGTCCATTGTTTGGATTGTAAGTAAATACAGCATCTGGATTATTATCTCGATCGTCAACATGATACGTAAAATTTAAACCATCTCCTGCAGCTTCCCATTCACCTGAGGCTTTACCCATTTTCAGAGGATAGGTTAATAAAGTTCTTGTTGCATTACTCTCAGCAGCTGTAAAATTGTTATTGATATCTGGTACAAAGTTTGTAACACCTTGCAATAGTAATCTTTGACGCTCTGCCAAAATTGCTGAGCGTATCGCTGCGACATCTGCCGTTCCTCGGGCAAGCTGTGCATCAGTAATGCTGTTCCCGATTCTCGGAAGTGCAATGGAAGCGAGTATACCGATCACGACGATAACAAAGATCAGTTCTGTCATCGTAAATGCACTGCGTAATTTCATTGGATTGCCTTAAAAAATCTATTTTTAAAGTAAGTAAAGTAAAAACAATTCACCTTGCCCTTGCTTTAACTACTTTATAACCCTCCGGACGATCTCGTCCGAAGAGAATCAAATACCTACACTTATTTAGTAGGATAAGTTACAGAAGTACCGTCAGTTTTCTTCAATGCAAAATGAGGTGCACTGCTCATGCTACCGTCCATACACATAACATCATATTGTACAGTACCGATTTTGCCGGTTGAAACAATTCCCCATGCAGCTAATTCAGCATCTTTATAACCAGTGTTTGCTGCTGGCGCTTTATAAACAACACATTTAGTAAGATCTGGTACAGTAAGATCATCTGCTTTAGCATCACCTGTTCCTACCGGAGTTTCAATTTGATCCACCAATTTTTTGCTGTAATCAATCGGTGCAGCATTTTTAATAATACCGTTAAGATTATTACTGATTGCATCTGACCATAATGCCGGTGCAACAGTACGGTTCAACGTACCAACATACGCTTTCAATTTCCCCTCTTGTGCTTGTGAAGCAACACCGATAAATTTAGGCAATGCAACTGCAGCCAAAATACCAAGAATAACGATAACGAAGATTAACTCGATCATAGTAAAACCTGAACGTTTCATGGTTTACTCCTTTGAAGTTTAAAATGTAGATTACACTCGTAACCTTAATATGATTATGAGCTTCTAATTCTTATAAAACGTTTAAATTAAACATTATTTGTCAATATTCTTACTCTTACAGCTATTTAAGATCTATATGGCATAATATTCTTATATAAAGAAGGAGAGACAATGAAAATCGCTGTACCCGTTATGGATGAGAATCTCAAAATGGCCGGAAATGCGGGACACACCCCTTATTTCGCGGTATATACCCTCAATGGCGGAATGTTTAAAAGTTTTACGTTAGAAGGGCTCCGCGCTAATCCGAAAGTAGCCGGTGAAGAACCGCACGATCATGATGAACATCACACCTGTGATCATGATGCGGATGATTTGGAACATATTCAGGCTCACGATACGATGGCAGACACAATTGACGACTGTGACTATCTTGTTGTCAAAATGGCGTGTAAAAATACGGCTAAAAGTATGAACAATGTCGGAGTCAAGCTCCAAAAATATAATGGGAGCGAAGCGCTAGCTCCTAAAATTTTAACTGAGTTGGCGTCACAATTTAAATAAATCATCACTTTAATTCTCGTTTATAAATTGAAGTCGTATAATTCGCAGCACAAATAAAGCATCCGCTTTAAATTTTCATCGTTGTACAGTACAACGATGAACCCGAAAAGGTAAAACAACACCATGATTTCTGCAGAGATTGAGACATTAGGCATAAAAAATAGTGGAAAGCTTTTCCATAACCTCAGTTACGACGAGTTAATTCGACACGAACTGGAAAAAGGTGAATGTAAGCTTGCCGACAATGGTGCAACCATGGTAGATACCGGTATTTTTACCGGCAGAAGTCCGAAAGACAAATACTTTGTCAACCAAGACCCTTCCAATCAATATATTGCATGGGGTGATGTCAATAAAAAAATTGATAAAGCGGTTTTTGATGAGCTTCTTGTCGTCGCCCGCGAACAACTCTCCGGAAAAGATCTCTACATTACAGATGTTTTCTGCGGCTCCAGTGCCAGCAGTAAACGTTCCGTCCGTTTTGTATCTGAAATCGCGTGGCAGTCTCATTTTGTCAAAAACATGTTCATTCGCCCGAATGAATCTGAATTGGAGAGCTTCAAACCTCAATTTACCGTTCTCAATGCATGTAAAGCTGTTAATGAAAAATGGGCTCATCATGGATTGAATTCCGAAGTCTTCGTCCTCTTTAGTGTGGAAGACAATCTTTGTATCATCGGTGGTACCTGGTACGGCGGCGAAATGAAAAAAGGGATTTTTTCTATGATGAACTACTGGCTTCCTCTTGAAGGCAAGCTCTCAATGCACTGTTCGGCAAATGTTGGTGCGGCTGGTGATACCTGCCTCTTCTTCGGACTCAGCGGAACCGGCAAAACAACGCTCTCAACTGACCCTAAACGTGCACTCATCGGAGATGATGAACATGGTTGGGATGATGATGGTGTCTTTAATTTTGAAGGTGGATGTTACGCAAAAGTAATAAACCTCGACCCTTCCAGCGAGCCGGAGATCCATAATGCTATCCGTCGTAACGCTTTATTGGAAAACGTTGTCTACGATGAAGACGGTGTTGTGGATTATACCGACAGCTCTAAAACCGAAAATACCCGTGTCTCTTATCCGATTGAACACATCGAAAATCATCAGCCATCATTGATGGCCTCTCATCCAAAAAATATCATTTTCCTCTCTGCCGATGCATTCGGTGTATTGCCTCCGGTAAGCCGTCTTACAAAAGAGCAGGCTATGTACTATTTCCTCAGTGGATACACCGCAAAAGTTGCCGGAACCGAGCGTGGTATTACCGAGCCGGTTGCAACCTTTAGCTCATGTTTCGGGGAAGCATTTCTACCACTTCACCCAACCGTGTATGCAAAGCTTCTAGGAGAAAAAATAGATGA